>CAJOOY010000092.1 GCA_905236385.1 uncultured Spirochaetia bacterium | reverse complement strand
GTCCTCGTTGAAATACACGGCATAGTCCGTGTCCTTCACATAGGCGGTGCCGTTGCCGCCCTGGGCCTTGACCACCAGACCGGCGTCATCAATGGCCTTCACGGTCAGTTCGACTTTGTAACCGGTGACGGTCTTGTCGGCAGCGGTCACAGCGCTCTTATGAGTCGCCGGATCCAGCAGGTTGCAGAAGATGACAGGCGCCATCCCGAACAGTTTGAACTGGCTGTAGGCGAACTCACACAGCGGATAGGTAGCCCAGTCATCGGAATAACCCAGCTTATCAACGAATTCGCTGAAGCTGTTGCAGAGGACGGGCTGTCCCGCAGCAGCGGGGTTGTCAGCGGTATGAACGGGGCTCAGACCGATGACGAAGGGGATGCCGGTTTCTACGGCAACCGGGGTGCTCACGGCACTCGCCAGTTCATTGACGTATACACCATGCTTAGGCATTGTAGGTTTACCTCCTTCACTTCTTCAGCTCGTTCACCAGCCGATGATATTCCGCATACAGCCGGGTTCCGGGCTTATTAACGTTGATTCGGTCTTCGGCAATGGTCTTGTCGGAGACCAGCAGAGCCTTGATCCGGGGATATTTCTCGATCGCATCGGACAGCAGCTTTTCAACGCCCTTACGGGTGCCGGTGTAGATGCTGGCGCTCTGAATCACACCCAGGATCGTCGGCCCGAGATACATGAAAAAAGAAGCTTCGTCTTTCGGAGCTTCCTTCTTCGCCGGAGTCTTTTCGGGCTCCGTGGCTTTTACAGCCTTTTCAGCTTTTACAGCCATGCTCTTACCTCCCTTTTTACGGGTGGGAGCTTCCACACCGTAATCATTTCACCCAGATAGAAAGGCGCCGTGTCATCGGGATAGACCACATCCTGAATCCCTGTCTCCATGTCCAGCTCATAGCGAGCGTCCAGGATCGGGTCTTTCTGGTATGAGATCCGGATCCGTTCCATCATGTTCAGCAGCATCTTTGTGCCTTCGTCGTGTCTTTCGTTGTAAACGCAGAACACGGTCCGGATTGTGCAAAGTCCCTCAGGCTCTTCGCCGGGGAGCCGCCGGAAGGTGGAATTGAGAACCATATTTACCGCATACGGTGCCTTGGTCGTTTCAGACTGCCGGTCCGGTACCCTGTAGGTGAAGATCTCCGGGGCCCTTTCGACAGAATCAACGCCCTTTTGCGGTTTGGTAGGCATGAGCAGATCAGCGGTGTCATGCTCCTGGCGAACCTTCATGGCTTCCAGCAGATATGTCCTGTCCATTCTGTCATCTCCTTACCATCCGTTGAGAATTCTTGTAATTTCATGCTCGATTCGAGAATCGAAGACTTCCTGGATATGATTGGTCAGCTGTTCGCTTACGCCTTCATCCTGCATCATGTGACCGGTTGATGGGCCATATTTCTGCTCAACAGGAAATCGGTGACGTCCGACACGTTCCCAGACTCCGGTCTGACCATAAATGGCAGTGATGAACGCGGAACGAATGTTCCCGCCGCCATTCTTTGGTGCAGCGTAAACGCCGCCGGTCTTGCCGCCTTTGGCTCCAAACTCCAGCAGACGGATCACTCGTCCGGCAAAGATCAGCTCGATGCTGGTCACACCGCCGCCGCCACCCTGCATACTGGTGGTGATCCGGCAGTTTTCCATGAATTTTCCCTTGCTGATGTTGTAGACCTCAGCTGCATACCGGCCAGCCTGAGTCTTCGCAGAATCCGAAGCTCTCTTCATGGCGGCTCCGATCGCTTCAAAAGCGCCTGAACCTCCGCGAATACCGCTTAGAATCGCGTTGACCCGGTCAATCTTATTCGGGCCGATTTCGTCAATTCTGATCTCGGGCATTATTCGTCCATAGCCTCCAACTCAAGTCTGATCATGTCCAGGTCACAGCTCGACTGGGCCACGTAGAACCAGCGGATGAAATCATCATCGCTGATTCCGATCCTCGTTCCTTTCTCCGGCACAACCCCTTCAAGGGCGTCCTTCGGACAATGGAAGATGGAAGTGACCAGGTAGATGCCTTGGCCATGATCGCGCATCTTGGTGACTCTGTCCTGCTCCTTCAGCTGGCTGATCACGCAGGAGACTTCCTCATAGGTTTCACCATCGTAGACGATGTCGTGAGTCTCCGCGAACTCGTTGAGGTTCATAAAGACCATCACGTTATCCGCTTCGACCATGTCCTTGAAACTCATTCGTCAATCACATCCTGCGCATCGAACACAGGGGGAGCTTCTTCGGCATCAGCCTGCACTTCCACGGCGGTGATCGCCGCGATCATGCCGGCCTTGCTCTTGATTTTCCCGGTTTCGATGCCCATATCTTTCGCCAGGGCTTTCAGATCGGTATAGGACATCTCCTGAAGCTGCGCTTCGTCAAGGTGTCCGGTAACCTGTCCTTTCCCGGCG
>CAJOOY010000091.1 GCA_905236385.1 uncultured Spirochaetia bacterium | reverse complement strand
GGCTCGGAACCGACCCCACAGCGCGGAATAGGTCTCTACGCCGGGCTCCTCGTCTTCGGGGACGCGGATCTTGCGTCCGATCTCGATTATGCAGCCGTTGGTAAAGGTGAGCGCGAGGAAGAGGAACATCCCCGTCGGCAGCCGCACGCCTTTGACGATCCAGTCGAGTCCCGAGGTGTAGAAGTCGATGAGCGGCATCACCATCATGTGCGTGAGCATGTAGGTAATGGGATGGCGGCGAAGCCACGCGGGGACGAAGAACTCCTTCCACATGAGCAGAAGATAGCCGAGGGAGAGTGCCAGCGGCGCGAGCAGCCAGGGCGCGACGCAGGCGTTCGCGGCGAGAAGGAAGGCGATGACGCCTAGGATCAGTCCGCGGAGCTCGCCGAATGTGACGAGCCCTCGCGGAACGGCGCGGTAGGGACGGTATTTCGCGTCGTCCTCGGCATCCTTGAACTCGTCGAAAAGCCGAAGCAGAAAGAATAGTCCGAACGAGGTTGCCACGCCGACGGACATCACAATGCCGTCGATCAAGCCGGAGCGGCCTCCGCTCAACACCGAGTAGCCCGAAGCCGAGAAGGTAAACGCCGCAACAAGCGGCAGGTACTGCTGCAGCGGGAAACGCTCTTTCTGGTAGATCCAGAAACGGACGGGGAGCGAGCGCTCGTTATCCCTCAAATCAATGGGACGATCTTGTTCACGTGTCATAAAAGCTTGGAATCTTGTCTTAAATCCTCTCGAGTACCAGCCCTGCGTCTTCAGGCGCATCGCGTCCAATCGTAAACGCCTTCAGGAGATCGGCGGCGCAGCGCTCAAGTCCGTCGGGCTCGCGCGAGCTCTCGAGCGTCGCGAGAGGCGTTCCCACGGAGACGCGGTCTCCGCGCTTCACCGCAAGAGTGATTCCGGCGAGCGGGTCGATCTTGTCGGTCTTCTCAAGACGTCCCGCACCGAGCGCAAGCGCGACCTTTCCGACCTTCTCGGCGTCGATCGCGGTGACGAAGCCAGACTTCATCGCCTGAATCTTGAACTTGAACGTCGGCTTCTTGAGCCGCCGCGCGAAGGCGTCGAGATCGCCGCCCTGCGCGGCGCACATTGCCTCGAACTTGGCAAGCGACGAGCCATCGGCGAGCTTTTCGCGGCACATCTGCCGCGCATCATCGAGCGGAATCTCCTTTGTTAGCGCGACCATCAGCGCCGCCAGCTCGACGCAAAGGGAGACAGCGGGATCGTCCGATGACTCGCCTGCGAGCCACCGAAGCGCCTCGGCGACTTCGCTTGCGTTGCCGACGGTGCGGCCGAGAGGAGCCGACATGTCAGTCACGAGCGCCGCGGCCTTTCTTTCCGCGGCCTTCGCGCCGTCGACAAGCGAGTGTGCGAGCGCCACCGCCTCCTCGCGCGTCTTCATGAACGCGCCAGAGCCGCACTTCACATCAAAAACGAGCGTGCCCGCGCCCTCGGCGAGTTTCTTCGAGAGAATGGAACCGGTGATGAGCGGGATCGACGCAACAGTTCCTGTGACGTCGCGAAGCGCGTAGAGCTTCTTGTCGGCCGGCGTTATCTCGTCGGTTTGCACCGTCATCGACACGCCCACTTCCTTCACGACCTTCTGGAAGTCGTCGAGCGAGAGCGAGGCATTGTAGCCGGGGATCGTCTCAAGCTTGTCGGCCGTGCCACCCGTGATGCCGAGGCCACGGCCGGTAAGCGATGGAACGGCGACACCACACGCGGCGACAAGCGGCTGGATGACGAGCGAGAGCTTGTCGCCGACGCCGCCGGTCGAATGCTTGTCGGCCGTCTGGATGTCCCATTTGAGGCAACGGCCCGACTTCATCATCGCTTCGGTGAGGTCGGCCGTCTCGCGCTCGTTCATCCCGCGGCAGCAGACCGCCATCGCGAGCGCGGACATCTGGTAGTCGGGTATCTCGCCGCGCGTGAAGCCCTCGACGAACTCCCGTATCTCCGCGCTGCCGAGCGCATGCCCTTCGCGCTTCTTGTCCAATATCAGCTTTGCAATCATGCGGACATTATACCAAACTTGGAAGTTGAGCGGGCTATTCGTAGCGGAGGCAGTCGATCGGGTTGAGCTTCGACGCGCGCCAGGCGGGATAGAAGCCAAAGAAAAGACCGACAATGGACGAAATGACAAATGCGTATACGGCCGAGGTCACCTCGACGAGTACAGGCCAGCCAGCCGCCGCGCCCACGATGT
>CAJOOY010000090.1 GCA_905236385.1 uncultured Spirochaetia bacterium | reverse complement strand
CTCGGCGTTCTTCGGAGTCGGATGGGTGATGCGCAAAACGTCGCGGAACTTCATTGACATTCCCCTGCTGTTATATTTTGCGAGCGCGTACTCATCAAATCGCTGTATCTGCTCTGCAATCTCACGCTTCAAAGCGTTCGGAAAGGGCTTGCCGTACATCTGCTTGTAGCAAGCCATGATCTCGGTGATGTCGTCGGGACGCACGATGATGTTGCGGATGACCGCGCGGGTATATTCGTGCGCCTCATGCGCGATGATACAGGCGAGCACATGGCTGACGGAGCGCATATTGGCAACGTTTCTGGCGTAGCAGGCGAGCTTTGCGACGAACAAAGGATCCTCACCGCAAAGAACGGTCGCCAGCACAAAGATATCGCCGTCGGTGGAGCCGTAGAACTTCGGCTCGCCGAACATCGTCGTCAGCACGGCGGTCACGAGCTGCTCCTTATCCTGCATCTTATACGCCGGGAAACCCTCGCGGTTTTCTGTTTTGTTGGTGTTTTTGAAGTTGAATTTTGCCATAATAACACTCCTTTACTGATCGTCATTGCGAACCCCACAAGGGGTGCGGCAATCTCAACCGATTTAATAAAGAGAAAAAACCGAGCCGAAACCCGGCAGGTATAATCACATACAGAGAATGGGCGACAACAGAACATTATCCGCTCTACCGACTGAGCTACCGAGCCATGGCGGCCCGGACGGGATTCGAACCCGCGACCTGAGGTTTAATAGACCGAAGTAACTGTCATCTGCACTGCTGTATGTAATTATTGAGAATTAGTATCATCACATCCGGAGAATCGTCGGCAACGGCTCTTTATATGCAATAGTATTGACAGGATTCGAACCTGTAAGCTGTCTGAAAAGAAAGCCAACCGGAGGGTCTCTCCGGGCGCGTCTGCCCAATTCCGCCACAAATCTGATCACGAAGTATCCGCTGTCTACACTGCCGGATGTTATGATTAAAAGTTATAACTACATACAGAGAATGGGCGACAACGGGAACATGGGGCAGGACTCGAACCTGCATAGGTCATAAGACCACCGGATTATCAATCCGGCGCAATAGCCATTTTGCGTCCTCTCCTAAGGCAGAGAAGTAACCGCCATCTGCACTGCTGTATGTAATTATCAAAAAGGTATTATCACATCCGGAGAATCAACGACTGCGGATTAACATAGCCCCGGGCCGAGGGACGGAGTCGAACCGTCCTCAAAGAATTTCCATTTCTCGAAGTAACCGCAATCTGCACTGCCGGATGTAATAATCGAATAAAGGTATAATTACATACAGAGAATCGTCGACAACGGGGACCGTAAATTTTCTCCGCTCTGCCAGCTGAGTTACCGTCACGATGGGTCAAAACAGGTTTTGACTTGCGGTGACGAGTGGGATTCGAACCCACGCGTGGTTCTTTGATATAGAATATAAAATGAAGTAACCGTCATCTGCACTGCTATATGCAATTACTTTGTTATTATAACATAATAGTACAAAAAAAGAAATAAACCAATAATATATTTTATTAAAATAGTGCACAAAAAAACTACCTTCCTTTTGTACACAAGGAACAAACAAGTTGTTGGTTATCACCAATAAACTGTTATCACCAATGGCTGTAACGCACAGCAAAAATGTAGGAACAAGTCCACAAAGCCGTGCCAGCTCATTGGTGATAAAAATTTTCTAATTCTGATCAAATGGAAAGCATATCGAACTAACAGGAGTAATAAATTGGTGATAAAAATAAAAGCAACTCACCTTAATCCGTAGAGTCGTTTCAATGTTTCCTCGTCGTTCGGATCAATACCGTATGAATGGTTTTGCTTTATCGGATTGTTAGAGCTCGTAGCTTTATCAATTGCTACTCGCTTTTGTTCTGTGTCGGCGTGAGCGTAAATAAGTGTCGTTTGCAGATTTGCGTGACCGAGCCATTGAGATACAAGCGTTAGATCCATGCCGCCTTGGTATAGATGCATAGCTCGGCTATGACGGAACAAATGTGGATGAACATTATCCGGTATTTCAGAACAATACTGTTTAGCGGCCAATCCATATTCTTTCAGAAGTTCACGGACATTGTTCGCAGACATCTTTCGGTTCTCTTTTGCGGTAATGCTTTGAAACAAATAATCTTGTGACCGCTCCTTTGCATAAACATGAAATTCTGAAATATACCTTTTGTAATGGGCTAATGTTTTGTCGGACAGCGGTACGCTACGATGCTTTTTCCCTTTACCGTAAAGCATAACAGTTGGCGTGGTTCCGGTTTTTACATCGCATATTTTAATGCTCAGTAATTCATCAATCCGAGCCCCCGTGTCATAAAGTAAAATCATCAGGAATTTATCACGGCGTCCTTTTGCGGTATTTAAATCTGGCTGTTCTATCAAAACGCGAACGGCTCGTTCGCTCATGTACTCAATCTTTTCTTGCCCGGATGACGGTTGTTTACTGCCTAATCCCTCAGCGTAAAGATAATAAT
>CAJOOY010000089.1 GCA_905236385.1 uncultured Spirochaetia bacterium | reverse complement strand
TATGGCTTCATTTTCCGAATCAACAACATTGTTCAGATTTAGGAAAATTCCCGGATTGGAAGTCACAACCAATATGTTAATTATATGTGAAAAAGAAAAGTATAAAATAACGTCTGTTGAAAATGTAAACGGAAGAAACATGTATGTTGAAGTTCACGGAAAGGAGATAAAACCAAATGGCTCAAGTAAAGATAAAAATGCCTGAAGAATTTTTGTTGAAAGTTTCCAGGCTTGGAAATAAAACAGATGAAATAATAGAAAAGACTCTAAAAACAGGAGGAAAAATAGTCTTGGAAGTCGTGAAAGCTAATTTGAAATCAGTAATAGGAAAAGATTTAAAATTTAAAAAACGTTCAAGCGGAGAATTAATTTCTTCGCTTGGTATTTCTCCGGCTGACGTTGATAGAAATGGAATTCATAACATTAAGGTAGGCTTTAATGAACCAAGATTCAAACAATATGAAGCTAAAAAAGACAGGAGTTATTATTTAATAACAAACGCCATGATTGCTAATGTAATCGAATATGGCAAATCCGGACAAAAACCAAAGCCTTTTTTAAAACCTGCAAAAACAAAATCAAGAAAATCATGTATTGATGCAATGAAGTCAAAACTTGACAGTGAAATAAAAAATATATGAATATTTTGTCTGAATTGAAAGAAATTTTATCAATACTTGATATTCCGATAGAAACAGGAGTTTTTAGTAGTACTTCACCAAATGAATATATTGTTTTAACGCCAATGGCAGACAATTTTGATTATTTTGCAGATAATTTACCACAATTCGAAATATCTGAAGTAAGAATTTCATTTTTTACAAAATCAAACTATATAGAAAGAAAAAATCAAATCACAGAGTTACTTTTGCAATACGATTTTAATATTACCGGAAGATGGTATATAGGTCACGAAGATGATACTGGATATCATCATTACGCTATAGACGTAGAAAAAAATTATAAATTTAATTAATTTAGGAGTTAAAAATGGCAACAATTGGTTTTGATTCACTGTATTATGCGAAAATAACGGAAGATTCAAACGGAAACGAAACATACGAAGCGCCAATTAAGTTGGCAAAAGCTATAACAGCTGAACTATCGGTTGAACTTGCAGAGGCAACGCTTTTTGCAGATGATGGTGCTGCTGAAATAGTCAAAGAATTTAAGTCAGGTACTATTTCTTTGGGAATTGATGATATAGGAATAACAGCCACACAGGATTTAACAGGTGCAAAAATTGATAACAATAATGTTTTAATTTCAACAAGTAACGACAGCTGTAAGTCTGTGGCAATAGGATTCAGAGCAAAAAAATCAAACGGAAAATACAGATATTATTGGCTTTATAGGGTAAAATTTGGAATTCCGGGAGCAAATTTGCAAACTAAAGGTGATTCCATAACTTTTTCAACACCTACAATTGAAGGAACCGTTACCAGAAGAAATAAATCGGATGGCCTTAATAACCATCCTTGGAAAAGCGAAGTTAATGAAGATGATAGCTCGGTTCCAAGCAGTGTAATATCCAGTTGGTTTAGCGCAGTTTATGAGCCAAATTTTACAGAATCTGAGCAAAATAGCTGACTACAAAGGAGAAATTCAAAATGTTATCAGATAGAAATTCAGTTATAAAAATAGGTGATAAAAATTACGAACTTATTCTTACAACGAAAGCTACAAAAGAAATTGCAAAAAGATATGGTGGACTCGAAAATTTAGGTTGTAAATTGATGAAATCCAAAAATTTTGAAATAGCAATAAATGAAATAATCTGGCTTTTAACACTTCTTGCAAATCAGAGTGTACTTATTCACAATTTAAAAAATCCTGAAACTCAAAAGCCGCTTATCAAGGAAGAAGAATTAGAGCTTTTAACTACTCCATTGCAGCTTGCTGAATACAAAGAGGCAATAATCGAAGCCATGAAAAAAGGAACAAAAAGAAATATAAAAAGTGAAAATTCAGATTTAAAAAATTTAAAAAACGAACTGACCGAGTAAGTGACGAAGAGTTTTTTACTCGGCTTTTTTATATAGGAATATCGAAATTAAATTTAAACTCGAACGAATTTTGGCTTATGCCGATAGGCTTGATTCTTGATTTATGGGAATGTCATAAACAGTATTATGGAATATCAAAGCCTAAAATACAAAAATATATTGATGAAATTATTCCAAATGGAATTTAATTTTAGACATAGGGAGGTGTAAAAAATGTCAGATAATTTCGGAATCAAGATAGGAGTAGAAGGAGAAAGAGAATTTAAAAATTCATTGAGGGAAATCAATAATTCATTTAAAGTTTTGGCAAGTGAAATGAATTTAGTTACTTCAGGATTTTCAAAACAAGAAAATTCAATGAATTCTTTATCTTCCAAAAGCGAAGTTTTAAACAGACAAATTGGAGTGCAAAAAGAAAAAATAGAGATTTTAAGACAAGCGCTGAATAATGCTACAGAATCTTTTGGTGAAAATGATAAGAGAACCAAAGCATGGGCTGAAAAATTAAATAACGCAGAAGCAGATCTTAACAAAATGGAAAATACATTGGCAGAGTATAAAACAGGTTTGGAAGAATCAAATACTCCCTTAAATAGGCTGACTTCTGAGCTAGAAGAACAAGGTGAAGAATTAAAAGAGCTTCAAACACAATACAAAAATGTAGTACTTGAACAAGGCAAAAATAGCGATGAAGCCAAAACGCTCGCCGAAAAAATTAAAGATTTGAATGGTGATATTAAAGAAAACAAAGATAAATTAAACGAAGCCGAGAATGCAACCGACGAACTTTGTGACGAGATGCAGAATACTGGAGAAAAAGCAGAATCTTTAAGTGACGGATTTACCGTAATGAAAGGCGCTATAGCAAATTTAATATCTGATGCAATAAAAAAGCTTGGCCATGAGCTTATAAATCTTGCAAAGTCTATTATTAGTACAGGAATAGAGTTTGAAAGTGCATTTGCAGGTGTAAAAAAGACAATAGAGGCTACCGATGAAGAGTTCGAGGAATTTGAACACGGACTTAGAAACATGGCACAAACTATGCCGACTACAGCATCAGAATTGGCAGCTATAGCCGAATCAGCCGGTCAGCTTGGAATTAAAAACGAAAATCTTATGCTTTTTACTGAAACAATGGCAAATCTGGGAGCTGCAACAAATATGAGTGCCGAAGAAGCAGCTACTTCGCTTGCACACCTTGCAAATATCACGGGTATGAGCCAAGAAAAATTCAGCAATTTAGGATCATCAATTGTTGCGCTTGGAAATAATTTTGCAACAACGGAATCTGAGATCACAAAAATGGCTTTGAACATTTCAGCTGCAGGGACTCAGGTAGGTATGACCGAAGCGGATATTCTGGGAATAGCAGGTGCACTTTCATCATTGGGGCTTGAAGCTCAAGCAGGAGGCACTGCGATATCAAAGGCGATAATTCAAATGGCGAATGCATGTGAAACTGGGAGCAAAGATTTAGAGTACTTTGCAAAAGCAGCCGGGATATCGACATCAGAATTTCAAAAATATTTTGCGGAAGATGCAACGGGAGCATTAGTAGCATTTATTTCGGGGCTTGGAAACTTAAAAGACGAAAGTGCGCTTCAATTTTTGGATGAAATGGGAATAAGCGAAACCAGGCTTCGTGATGCATTACTTAGAGCTTCGAATGCAAATGAACTTTTTACAAATGCTATAAAAACTTCTAATGAAGCTTGGAACGAAAATTCTGCTCTTGCTAGTGAAGCTCAAAAAAGATATGAAACTACTGAAAGTAAAATTCAAATACTTAAAAATACATTCGCTGAAATGGGACTCACAATTTATGATAAAGTCCAACAGCCTCTTAAGAATGCTGCAAGCAAACTTACAGAGTTTTTTCAAAAAGCCAGAGAATCTGGTAGCTTAAAAGATGCACTTGACAAAATATCAGAAAGCGTCGGAATTTTAATTGAAAAAGTAAGTGATATTATTATTAAAATTTTACCACCTCTTATGGAATTATTGTCATGGCTAATGAAACATTCCGATTTAGTTGCAATCTCTTTAGGAGGAATAGTAACTGCAATGCTTTCAGTAAAAGCAGTAAAATTCGCAGGAGAAATATCTGATATGACTGAGCATTTAAAAAAATTTGGAAAAAATATTTTAGACATAGCATCAAATATAGATTTTATGAAACTTAAAGAATTGGCGCTTACTGCAGTACAAAAAGCAGTTGCAGCAGCACAATGGCTTGTTAATGCCGCTATGAATGCAAATCCAATAGGTATTCTTGTAATTGCCATTGCAGCTTTGGTTGCAAGTT
>CAJOOY010000088.1 GCA_905236385.1 uncultured Spirochaetia bacterium | reverse complement strand
GCAGCGCGTCGAGGTCTACATCTTCTCCGAAGAAGGCACTCGCCACGTTGTAGGCAATCTGTTGGAACGACATCTCATGGATGTTGTCAAAGAACACTTTCGGCAACAGTTTGATTTCTTCCGGCATATAGAGGCCGCGGTCCTCTGCGAGACCTTTTACGACGGCCTTTTGCAAGTCTGCAATAGGGGCTTTCCCGTTGGTGCTGTAATACTTCATTTTGCTCTTTCTTTAATATTTTGCCGCGAAGGTACGAATAAAAAATGAGTCAACCAAATGTTATCCCTTTTTTTTATGCAGCCTTTCCTCTATTGTACTCTTTGGCAGCCCTTATTTGAGCAGGTAAAAGACGGTTCTGTTATCATTTTATGAATATATTTTTTTGTTGTTTATGAAAATGTTACTATATTTGCACTCTCTATCAAACAATGATCACCAATACAATTATTTTTATGACACACCAACAGAACAAGCACTTTAACAGCTACAAGGAGGGACTGAATCTGGAGATCCTGCGGCGGTACTGCGAAGAGCATGGCGAGGAGAGGATGTTCGTGCGGGGCGAGACGCTAGAGAATGTTGGCGAGCCGGCTCAGTGGGTGGCGTTCGTGGAGCACGGATGTTTCAAGTACATGGTGCATGACGACGAGGAGGGCAAGGATTACTGTACAGGCTTTGCCTTCGAGGGTGAGTTTGTGGCCGACTTCCCCTACTGTCTTGATGGCGACGCTTCTGAGGTGACCATTGAGGCAGATATGCCCTGCCAGGTGCGCATCATTAGCGGCGCAGAGCTGCAACGGCTCATCGATACTGATCCGGCGATGGCGAAGATGGACTTGAAGATACTGAAGAACCTGTTCAAGATGGTTTACCAACGTGATCTCGACCACTACCGTTACACTGCTCGTGGCCGCTACCGTCGGCTGCTCGAACGCTGTCCACAGGTGGTTCAGATGCTATCGCTGAAAGATATTGCTTCGTTCCTCAACATCACACCTGTCTATCTGAGCAAGATTCGCAGTCAAATCACATTTGAAGAGGCAAGATAGCAGTTTTTTCTTAAACTAGTTTTAGAGTTGCACCCTCGGCGACCTGTTTTCGGGTTTCGCCGAGTTGTTTTTTACTCCTTTTTTGTTACTTTTCAGTTGCTAATGTAAACAAAATGCAAATTGAAAGTTGCAAAACTTTGTTCAATTATTGATAATTTTGCACTTCAAAAATAAACTATTATGAAACAAATCCTATTATTGATGGCCTCATGCCTCCTGCTTGGATGTAACACCACTGTTAAGAAGCAGTACTTGCTCCAGGGGGCTTGGATACTACGGCAGGTGGATTATCCCACTGGGTACACAGAGACGTATGCAGAAACAGAAGGGACAATCCTTCGTCTATATGATGCCGATAGCATCATGTATCAATGTTGGTTGACCAGAACTGAGTCGGGACTTATTGTGAAGCCTGGTATACAGTTGCACGTGACTTTGATTGACAAAGGCCACAGAGAGTATGTCTATTTGGAGGGCGACTATCCCCGGCCATTGACGGTAGCAGAGGATTCTACCATCGTCATCCAGCAACAGGGAGTGCTCTATACCTGGCACCGTGTCGACTACATTGCCAATGATTGGAGTACGGAAATCAGGGGGTTCTTTGCCACCGATATGCCGAAAGACGGTACAGGTGAGAAACAAAACTACGTGCTTTCACCCAAAGAGCGACGGCAGGCCAGCTTCATCCAATGGATATTGGCTGCCTTCGCAATTTTTATCATACTCGCGGTGGCAAACTATGTCATCAGTCGTCGCCGTCGGAGACAGTTGCAGCTGCAACTTCAGCAGATTCAGGAAGTGCGGGAGGAGCGTCCACAGGTTGTTAGGCAAGCCATCGAGTCGGTAGAGACAGCTTACTTTGTATCCGAAGAATACCAAACACTACAACGCCGCATCGCTACAGGCGAAATACTGAAGGATGATGACTGGCAAAACATAGAGAACCAGATTCGGAAAGTGTATCCTGGTTTCATCAGTCAGTTGCGGAATCTCTATGCAATGTCCGAACTAGAATATCAAGT
>CAJOOY010000087.1 GCA_905236385.1 uncultured Spirochaetia bacterium | reverse complement strand
CTATGAGTATTTCGACAAGACTTTCAACGGTCAGCCTGTGCTCACTGCAATAGACATTACAAAGCTGGTGGGTATTAGCAAGAGCGGCGTTGAATGGTATCTCAGACAGGACGAGTTCTTACACGGTACGGACTATTACAGGCTCGAAGGGCGCACGCTCATGCAGTTCAAGGCTGAAAATCCGAAATACCACAGAACTGTGTCTTGCGTGAATGTCATCACCAAAAGCGGTTTTGACAAGCTGGTGAAGATGTTCGGTGCGAAAGTCGATACTCCCAAGCTGTTCATCGAGGAAAAACCAAAGCCGATACAGCCGCCCGCTCCCGAAGAGCCGCAGTATACACCGTCAGACTCGATGGTCAGCCTGCTGGGCTACATCGACAGAGAGATGATATTGATAGCAGAATACCGCCGCAGACTGCTCGGGTCTTGTACCGTCAAAGAAGCTGAGCTTTACAGACAGGAACTTGCAAAGGCACTCCGTAACCTGAAATGGTTTCACATTGACACGGGAACGATAAGAATAGGATAAGCGAACGCAGTCTGTGGGACAAGGTGCAGCTTAGTAACCTTAGTAAAGTAAAGCCGCCCGGGGTAAAACTCGGGCGGCTTTGTCATATCTATTCTTAGAAGACATCAGAAACCCGATAAATCGGGCGTAACATATCATATCGGCGTGTCATATTTCGTGTCATATACTTGTGTTTTCGGGGCATTTTTCGTGCATTTTAAGCAATTTTATATTTCGTATCAACACAAAGAAAATCGCCTATCTACGCGACATAACGTAAATAGGCGATTTTGAAAAAGTGACCCGTACGGGAATTGAACCCGAAGAAAAATACCTTTGAGCCGCCTATTTATAGGGCTTTTTTGATTACTGTGTCATATTTCGTGTCATACAGATTATTGAAGTAGTCATCTATCACAGCATCGTATTTCATGCGCTCACTGCTGAAAGTCTGCTGATATACGGCTTTCAGAGTGCTGGTATTCGACCAGCCGCCTCGCTCCATAGCGTACAGATCGGGGATATTCAGTGCTGCCATCACACTGGCGTTGATGTGACGCAAGTCGTGAAATGTCACCTGATAACCAAGTTCCTTCATTCGCCATGTGTATTTCTCAAAGATCTGACTGCGGGTGTAGTCGATGAGGAATTCCTTGCCCGACTTCCCTGTTGCCCTCACCAATTCCATTATCGGCGGCGGGAGCCTTAGCTGTCGGTTGCTGTTATATGTCTTGGCACGTTCCTTAACGACTGTCTCATTGTTAACCTTAACTTTCACACGACTGATCGTCAGCACATCGTTCTCGATGTCCCTCGCCTGAATACCAAGTATCTCAGACATTCGCAGACTCCCCCACACAGCGAGCAGCACCGGAAGTTCAATATCCGTACCTTTGAACGTGTCTATCACCAGCTGCGCAGACGGCAGGCGTTTGAACTTTCTTGTCTTTCTGGGCAGCTGGATCTTGCTCAGTCTGAGCGGGACATCATGGTAGTTCACCACCGACTTGAAAAATCCATAGATGTTGCGTACCGATTTAGGTGACAGGCTGAGCGTCAGCTCATTTACCCAATCCTGTATCTGCTGCTGTGTCAGCTCATCGAGAGCAACACCTTTCAGACGTTCAACGTTGTTTTTCATTATGGTCTCATATCCTGCGATAGTAGTCGGGCTGAGAGTTGTCCTGCGCTGTTCGATGTAGGCATTTGCCGCTTTTTCAAAGGTCAACATCTGTTCACGGCGAACAGCTTCCTCATGCTCTATCAGCCAGTCGTTAGCCATGCGTTCAGCTCCTCGCTTACTGTCCGAAGTAAAGCTCTTGTAGGTTTTCAAGTCGTTAACGTACACCCTCACTCGCCAGGAGCCTGAGGGCAATTTTTTTGCAGTAGCCATTTTTATCCTCCTTATTATTGACACGCCGATAAAAATATGCTACAATATACTTGTCTAAGGTATGTACAGTAGCATACTTTTATCCTTCCGCTCTTCGGTATTGGCGTACCGGGGAGCGGTTTTATATTGGGTTATTTATCTAATGGTCTATTTATTAGCCCGTCAATATGTTCATATAAGTCAGCTTTGATACCGGCTCCCATCGGTGCTAATATAAAATCAATGCCCTCTCTGCGAGCCTGCTTAGCAGCCGGGACGAAGTCACTGTCCCCGGAAACAAGGATTATCTGCTGAACTTGTTTCTTGAATGATAAAGAAGATATGTCCACACCTATTCTCATATCTACACCTTTTTGAACGATATTGAGATACAGGTCGCTTTCAGTTAAATCATCAAGCGTTTTTGTGCCATTCATTAGTTTTTTGAACGAATCAGGCTTTATATTATAATGTAATTCGTTTGTTGACAATCTGCCGAGCCTAAGAGCCATTTTTCTTTTGTGACGAAGTTCTTGAAAAAAAGCATTAGTCCATTTGAATTCATCTGTTTTCCCAAGAAATACTTGTTTCTTCGTTATCGGATTATACACATTTCCCTCTATCGGTGGACAGTCATAGTAGAATATGCGATACAATATACGCTGTTCTCTTTTATCACGCAAAAGTTTTATGCAATATTCAAACAACTGATCCGCGCACTCTTTTGGTGTTTTGCCATTCCACAAACTATATGCACGTTTTCTGTAAAAACCGCCATCTACTAAAATCGCTGTGGTTATTTCATATTTTGAAGCTACTCTATATATCGTATCTTTAGAATTTTCGTGTTTATCTGTTTCAAATTCACTTGTTTTTTCAACTTCCATAGCCTTTCGACCTCCGATAAAAAAGCTCCCAGCCTCGTTGATCCCCTGATGGTGGGGTAACTACTACTAGGAGCGTACTGTCATTTAAACATCCGTAAACTATTGTTTACACCTATAGTATATCCCACAAAACTTAATAATATGTGATTAAATGATGACAAATTTATTAAATTTGCACGTAATTAAGAAAAGTTTTTCTCTATTAGCAATTTTGCCACCTCACACAGTCCCGCAGAAACGCTCTGCGGGGCGTTTATTTTTATAGACTATAGTTTCCCGACCGTGTAAGAAAAGCGGCTGAAAACGCCCTCTGCGTTCGTCTGACAGCGTTTTACACCGCCTTGATGACCTGCTGTACCAGTCCGACAATGCGGCAGTTGGCAAGCTCCTCGCCCTCGATTATGCGGGGCGGGTATTCGGGGTTGAACGAGGTCAGCTCCAGACGCTCGCCGTCGAAATTCACCCGCTTGACCACCGCTTCCTCGCCTATCATAACAACAGCTATCCTGCCGTTGTCAACGCTTTCCTGCCTGCGGACGACTATCTTGTCACCGTCCTCTATCTTAGGGTACATGGACTGCCCTCTGACCGTGATGCAGATAGTGTCCGCCACATCAAGGTCATGCTCTATGTAAAGGGGTATATACTCGATGATATCGCTGTTGGCATAAGCCCCGAACCCCGCCGCCACACTGCCGAAAACGGGTATCATGTGGATCTTCTCGGTGGGGAGGATAACGGCGGAGGGCTCTGCCGAATGCTCAGTAATTTCATCTACTGTCCTGTCTGCTCTTCCGCCTTCATACCATTCATTCATTTCGTGGAATTTTCCCATTTGGTCAGTTTTCAATATCAGCCATTCGGGATTTACATTAAGCTGCTTTGCCATAGCGTGGATAACGGGCAGTTTTATTTTAGCTATTTTCCCCGCTTCGTACCTCTGGATAGTTGACTTGTTGAGCCAGAGAAGATCGCCTAATTCTTCCTGTGTCATGCCGAGTTCTTCACGGCGCTGTTTTATTCTTTTTCCTATTTCAATATTTTTCTCCATTATGATCACCAACTTTCTTTATAAGTATTATATCATATTTAATTGCAAAATGCAATACACTTTTCAAGAAAAAATAAAAAAAGTTGCAAAATGCTATTGACAAATCGAAAAAGATGTGGTATATTAGGAACATAGAAAGTTGCATAATGCAACTAGATTTGAAAGGCAGGTGATAAAATTGGTCAACACAAACAAGATAAAGGGCAGAATGAAAGAGTTGGAGATCACGCAGGCTGATGTTGCGAAATGTCTTGATATAGCGCAGTCTACCGCAAATCAGAAGATAAACAATGTCAGACCTTTCGACCTTGACGAAGCAGAAAAGTTAGCTGAACTGCTGGGCATTGAGTCAGGCGAATTCGGCGTATATTTTTTTACTCAGTGAGTTGCGTTTTGCAACCTGGAACCACATCAGGAAAGCGAGGAATAAACTTGAACGACATCAAAATTTTTGAAAACCCTGAGTTCGGCTCGGTGAGGACAGCAGAGGTTGGCGGTAAAACGTACTTTGCCGGAAAAGACATAGCATCGGCGCTCGGATACGCAGAAACCGCGAAAGCCATTCGCGAACACTGCAAGGGGGTGTCCGAAATAGACACCCCTACAAATGGCGGAGTGCAGAAGATGAAATACATCAGTGAAGGTGATGTATACAGGCTCATCACACACAGCAGGCTTCCCGAAGCAGAGAAGTTTGAACGCTGGGTGTTCGACGAAGTTCTCCCCAGTATCCGCAAACACGGTGCATACATGACAGATGAAACACTGCACAGGGCGATAACCGAACCCGATTTTCTGATACAGCTTGCGACCGAGCTGAAAGAGGAACAGGAAAAGCGCAGAGCACTTCAAAGCACCGTAGCCGTCCAGAGCCAGCAGATAACCGAGTTACAGCCCAAAGCAAGCTACTACGATGTGGTGCTGAATTCAAAAGACCTGCTGAGCATCGGCAAGATCGCAAAGGACTTCGGCAAGTCGGCAGTTTGGCTGAACAAGTGGCTTCACGAACAGGGCGTACAGTACAAGCAGGGAGAGATATGGCTCTTGTATCAGAAGTACGCAGAGCAGGGCTACACAAGCACAAAAACTCAGCCGTATCTTGGTAATGACGGCGTAACACACACGAAAGTTCACACCTACTGGACGCAGAAAGGCAGACTGTTTATCTATGACCTGCTGAAAGCGCACGGCATTCTGCCGCTGATAGAAAAATGAAAGGAAGTGTAAACCATGCCTGCCAAAAAAATAACGCCCGACGAATATCGGGCGCGTAAGATCAAAGCGGCTTATGTCGCCAAAGGTATGACACAGAGCGATGTCGCAAAGCGGCTGAAAGTCAAACCGAGCAGCATCAGCAGGCGTATCGCCCATGTAAGCAATATGAAAGTAGCCGACCTGCTCAGCCTTTGCAATCTGCTGGGGCTTTCGGTGGCAGAGGTACTGGAGGTATAAACATGTCAGACGAGTCTAAAGCAACAGTCGTCCTAGTCCTGTGGAGCATGACTTTTCATGCGGGGCTGTACGTGGCGGCGGTGAAGAACAAGGCGGTGGGACTGATGCTGGCGGTGTGCGCCACGTTGATACTGGCGGTCTCGCTGTATGCGGACTGGAAAGTCGAGTCGGCAAAGCTAGCAGAAGCCCGCAGGTTACGCAGATACAAAGAGGACTGCGCCCGCCGCGAACAGGAGGTAAGAAAATGGCAGAAGTAATAGCACTGGCGATAGTGTTTCTCGGAGCGATAACGACAACGCTCGTCATCGTGGGAGCGACACATGACATCACAGAGAGGTATGAGGACGATGAAAGCGAAAACTTCCATTAATACACGCGCGGCAATTCAGCGGGAAGTCGCTAAAGAACTGGAACGGCAGAGATCGGTGGTATACCGTCAGGCGGCAGAAGACCTGATGCCGCAGGCGCTGGCGTTCTTCCT
>CAJOOY010000086.1 GCA_905236385.1 uncultured Spirochaetia bacterium | reverse complement strand
CCTTACCTGTTGGATGATTCCAATCAGGGTGTTGGCCACAACCACCACCAGAAAGGTCAGGTTCTTGAAAGAGCCCGCTATGATCAACAGGAGACTCAGGAGAGCAAATATCCCGTTAAAATAAGTGAATACATTTGCCTTTATGATCTCCTTGACACTCTGGTTGGCGTCTTCCCCCATACTATTTACTTTTCCAAGAGCGATCCTTTTATCCACCTCTTGTGTTGTTAATCCCTGATAACTCATAGAAGGCCTCACTTTATCTTATACTACGGATTTTTAATCTCATTTCTTATATCCGGTCAGGCAGTAATCGCATCATAGTCACGGTAGATCTTGACAATTTCATAGAGAATATTTGTCATCTTTTCCATGCCTTCCGCCGTGTTATGTTCGTAAGGGCCATGGCAGGCAAAGCCCCCGGTGCCAAGGTTAGGGCAAGGCAAGCCCATAAAGCTTAAGGATGCCCCGTCAGTTCCTCCCCGTATGGGAACGATAACAGGTTCAACACCGGCGATTTTTGTCGCCTTGATGGCATTTTCTATCAGATGAAAATGTGGTTCGATTTTCTCTTTCATATTACGGTAGCTTTCCTCGATCTTAAGGACTACGATATCCTCCCCGTAGGTGCGCTTCATGGTATCCTCTATATAAGAAAGCAATTCAAGCTTCTGCTGGAATTTCTCACGGTCATGGTCACGGACGATATAGTAAAGATGGGCTTCTTCCACATCTCCTTTCATCTCCACCAGATGATAAAACCCTTCGTAACCGCTGGTCTTAGCCGGTATCTCCCCACCAGGCAACATATCATTGATCTGCATGGCGACCAAGGCGGCATTCACCAGCACTCCCTTGGCTGCCCCGGGATGAACTCCCTTTCCGCGAATAGTAAATTCCGCGGAGGCGGCATTAAAATTCTCGTATTCTATACTTCCTTCACACCCACCGTCCAGGGTATAGGCAAAATCCGCCCCAAACCCTTTTACATCAAAATGATCAGGCCCCCTGCCGATTTCTTCATCCGGTGTGAATCCTACACAGATCTTACCATGGGGAATCCCGCTTTCCTGAATTATCTCCACCAGAGTCATGATCTCGGCGATACCGGACTTGTCATCAGAACCTAACACAGTATTTCCGTCGGAAGTGATCAAGGTTCTGCCTTTGAGGGAAGGCAGGTGGGGAAAGTCCTTAACACTGATCACCCGTCCGCTTGGCAAAGTCAGATCATTGCCATCATAATCCGGCCACACCATGGGCCGGATGGAACTCCTGGTATAATCGGAAACCGTGTCCATATGAGCGATAAAACCAAGGGCAGGTTTATCCTCATAGCCTTTCGTGGCAGGGATGGTGGCATAGACATAACATTGATCATTCACCCTCGCATCTTCCAGTCCCAGACTTTTCAGTTCCTTCACCAGCATATGGGCCAGGTCAAACTGGCATTCCGAACTGGGAACCGTCTCTGATGTCCTGTTACTAGGGGTTTTAACCTTGCAATATCTTAAGAATCGATCAGTTAACACTTTCTTTTTATCCATGATAAACTCTCCATTTTTTTAAAATCTAGTCTCTATTATATATATTTCTAAATCGAGGGTCAAGTCACAGCTGTGATGAAGGGTTTTACAGGCTCCTGACAGTTCTTTCACACAAAAAAAATATACCTATTATATCGCTATAATAGGTATACGCTCTGAATTCAATAGGTAAAACTGCTTTATAGAATCGCATCCAGCATCTCTTCCACTTCCATCTTATCGATGATCATCTTATCCTCGTTGATGATCAGCGCGGGAACAGACCTCACATTATAATGGTAGCGAAGCTTCTTAAAATGATGGATATCGAACATCTCTGCCGTTACATTTTCATTAAATGCGGCGATCTGACAAGCCGACATAACAGAGGTCGGGCAGCTGCCACAGGTCAGTGTAGCCAGAACCTTCAGGTTGATCTTGTGGTCGATCCCCTTAATTCTGGATAAAAGTTCCGGCTTAATCTTCTGCCCCGGACCCATGACATTAAATAATGCAATCCGGAATGAATTCCACTCCAGCCCGTTAGGTACAGCATGGAAATGAATCCCGCTGCTGGCACCGTCGCTTCTGCAGATCTCAATGGAAGGAAGGATGATATCATCCCTTTTCTCTCTGGGGATCTCAATCTCCACCTTGCCCTTAAGTTCCTTCTGGTTCTCGATGAATGTTACCATCT
>CAJOOY010000085.1 GCA_905236385.1 uncultured Spirochaetia bacterium | reverse complement strand
TTAAAAGGGATAAAAATTATTTAATTGAAAAACCAAAAATAATTATGATTTTAAGGGAAAATTAAGCTATATTCATAAAATATAAATAAGCAAATAATAAATTATTCTTTAAATTAATTAAAGCGGAGAAGAAAGCAAAGAATAAAGAAAAAGCTCAAATCATAAATGATAATATAAAACTAATAGAAAATAAAGAGGAAAATAAATTAGCTGAATGAATAGGGAAATTGCAGATTAAAAAAAGAAAACAATAATAAGAATAATATAGATAAAAACTTGTAAAAAAGATAAACATAAAGATACAAAAATACTTATTAATGAAAAAACGGCAATAAAATAAAAAGCTCATAGACATATAAATATAAATGGATTAATAGGATTTATCAATAATTCCTTAAAAAAATCAAGAAATATTATAATGCTTATTCTAATGATTATATCAAAAAGTCTTTGCTCGACTATGGCAAAAATTTCAAAAAATAATATAAAATTTATAACTAAGCCAACGGAAAATCACAAAGCTAAAGACCAAGAAGACAAAAGAGCTCACTTAATAAATTAAATCAAAAATGATTTTATATTAGAAGGTATAAAATGAAATTTGCATAATAAAAACATTATGCTTCTACTTTTTATGAAGAGAAATATGCTTTATCTATTTAATAAAACCTAAAGATTTCATTAGAAGTTTATTCCAAAATATTTACAATTCATTAGAAAAAAGAATAATAAAATCATATAATTGTAATGGAAATACTATATCTCCAAATTTAAAATTAAAAAAACAAAAAGAAGAAAAAAAGGATATAATTTGCAGGAGCTAAATCCATTAAAAGGCTTTTTAAAATCTTACTAAGCTTTATTAGTTGTATCAAATCTACCTGTAGAAGCTTTGGAATCTCTATGAACAACTAAGGAAATTATATACAATATAAGGAAAAATGATGAATTAATGGTATATATCTTTGCTTAATTTTTTAAATTGTTATGAATAATTTTTTGTATAAAATTGCAACATTCAAAAATATTCATTAGAAAAAAGGAAAATAGATCTTTATCCTCAATTAGAGCTTAAAATAATTAATATTATGCAAAATAATAGTTAACAAAAGGAAAGAGAGCTAAAAGAAAATCAATTGAATTTAATTTTAAATATGACAACGAAATAGATGAATTATGTAAATAAAAAAAATAATAGATGGTTTCTCGAATTTTTTATTAAAAATTATGAAATGTTGAAATACTTTAAAAGAGAAGTTATATGGCTGTAAAATTAAAAGGCAATTAAAATTATAATTTAAATAAAAGCAATAATTTTCAAGAGAATTATTAATTAAAGATTTCAAACAAATAAAAATAGTTAATTGAATAAAAAGTCAAACTAAAAATATAAAAGATAATATTGATCCATTTTATTGATATGATGAATAAGAGAAACATCAATTACTACAAAATAGTAAAAATAATAATCAACAAAATAATAAAATTATATGGGTATAAGAACCAATAATAAGAGTTTCCATAAAAATTTGAAGTATAATTATTATTTAAACCACATTTCATAAAATATCAAATTAAAATTAGTACATTAAATAATTAAAAAGTTTCAGGAGCAATTTATAATGTTAATAATATAACTTAGAAAAAAAAGAGAATAGAATTTAAGGAAGGAAATCAAAAAATAATTATTGCTTTCAAACTTAAGAATAAAAGTTTTTCTTCTTTAATAAAAAATCTATCAAATGATAAATATTAAAGCAAAGAAATTGATCTTTATAATAAATATAATTAAATCTTCTTGGGCAAATATTAATTTTAAAACCAAGCAGAAAAACCAAAAAATTACTTATTTAAGAAAATAATTAATAATTATTAAAAAAGAGTATTTTAATGGACAAATAATTTTAACATTGCAATTAATAAATAAATGAATATTTACTATAAAAATCTAAATGATTGCATAATTAAAAAAATGATGTTTATTATCTAGATAATTAATTGATTTAGAGAATTAAATTATACCTTTTATTTTATTTTTACTTTTTGTTTAATAAAGAAAATTTATTTGAATATTTGCTAAATAAAAATTAATTACAGAATATAAAAGAAATAAATCTTATGATAGTAAAGCTATCTTTCAAATTATAAACCGCTCTCAAAATCTTTCTAATTTGGGGGAAAGATTAGAGAGACTTTGAAAACAGTAATTTATGGCTTTATTTATTTATAAAATATTAATTAATTTAAAGAATTAATTTAAATGTTATTAGTTTTAAAATATCAATTCTTTGGGGATTGGGGATTGGGG
>CAJOOY010000084.1 GCA_905236385.1 uncultured Spirochaetia bacterium | reverse complement strand
CTCAGCCGAACCGGTGTTCTTAGCATCTTTGCCATACTTAGCAAAAAGCTCAGCTTTTTTCTCAGAAGTCAAATACATGACGTTGATCAATTATTAAGTTTTACAATCACCACTGAAGCCGGATATGTCATCACAACTTCGTGGCATTAATTAATGCTCTCCATTGAAAGCGGGTGCAAAAGTACTGCTTTTTTTTGATATGTGCAAATTTTAAGCTAAAAATCAGTTAAAAATCTCAAAATATTACAAAAAAATCTTTCGGTACGATGGCAATGAACGATATAGTTAGTTTGTCGTTTTTATCACTTTCGCAGGATTACCGGCGGCAATGGAGTTGGCAGGGATGTCATGGGTTGTTCAGTTTTCATATTTGCGTCGTCTACGGCGCAAAGGTACAACATTTTTCTGGAATTGCGCAATAGAGTGAGCGATTTTATGCATTTTTGCACGTTTGAGTGCGCATTTTGGTGAGTTTCTACACTATTTGAAGGAAGAAAGGTATATGATTTTTACCTTTTGAGTACTTACGTTCAGGCATCGTATGGTCACGTTCGGGATGATTGCGAAATGGACACGATTATTTCGGACGAAACAGACGAAGAAAGAACCTGCCTGCTCGGTGTTGAGCAGGCAGGAATTCTGATAGATCGAGTTATCGGGTTATCGAGAGAGCGAAAGGAGGACTGCGTAAGATAAAAACTATATCAATATAGTAAAACGATTTGTTGCTCTTTCATTCTTGAAGTCTTTTACCTCTAGCACCTGTGAATTTGATCATATCATCTCTTACTGTGATATTATCACCGTTAATCTTTTTGTTTAACTGCGAGGAAAATAACTCAACATCTTTAGGTGTCATACATATTATTTCATCCTTCTGCGGATTATAGACAAAAGCAATACAATTTACAAGAATGAATCCTGAAAGAAAATCTTTCTTCGTATATTCTTGCAGCGAGAGATATTGTCCTTTCTTATCGTAATATATAGAATCGACTGATATAAAATCACAGCCGTCCAAATATGCATATAGATATGTATTTGGAGAAATCTCTTTATTATCAACCTTTTTCATTACTGATCCATATATACATGGATATGTAAACATTCCCATATAGTCTTCAGAAGGTCTAATCTGGCAATCCTTATCGCTTGCAAACTCAATATATACTTTTCCTGTGCCCATTTCGGCAACATATGTTTTACCAATATATTGTCGCCGACTCTCGGATACGGTCATGCAGGAAGTAAATGTTAGAGAAAGAACGGCTATAATTAGTATCTTTTTCATACTCAAAAACTTTTACAGATTACTGAAATGAAACTAAATCAAAACTTATCAAATGATTGCCATTTAGGTCATATGCTTCTAATCGTGGTGTTGAGCCTTCGTCATCCTTTAGAATATATGATGCGGTGTTGTTACTTGCGGCAATTTGCGTATCGTTTATGCGACGATAGTTAAAATATGTAGTAGTAACATCTTTAGAGAGCACATCTTCTTTTTCGCTTTTACTATCATATCCTTCGTAGGTATAAATAGCATCATCTTTTTCTAATCCCACGCCATCTATTTCTCTTGAATCCATTAAAATATATGATTCAGATTCGGAGTCATAATAGTAAGTATCTTCATATAGATTTGCGCCATATCTGCCCCACTCGTTATATACAATTTCAAATCTGTATCTTATTTCTCCGTCTCCAACCTCTTTCTGCTTAACATCATATCGCATAAAATGATATGTTCCTTTGTTTGTTAACTGAGTTGAAGTAGATACTTTTTTGAGAGAAGCTGTCGTGTTTCGAAAAAGCAAGATATATTTATCCAAATCATCAATAGCTATTTCTGTTGAATCTTTATCTACCTTGACTTCTTCAACGAAAAACCCATATTTCTTTAATGTCTCAACAAATTGCTTTTTCCTGTAATCCATATTGGGTTGGTCGGGTTGCACAGGAACATTACCTGCTCCGCTCTTCCATGTGGTATTATACCATTTATCTTTGGAGGCGGATTTATCTTCTTTGATAGAATTGTCAATGAGGATTGTTTCGCCTTCTTTTGTAACAATAGTAATATTGCCTTCTTTATCTTTAGTTATGGTATTCCCTTTATCATCTTTCATAATAGTTGAACCATCGTCTAATGTTTTAGTATCAACAACATTTCCTATTCCATCTACTAAATCATTCAATCCCTCTATCACCTCATTGTTCGTCTTGTTGTCGTTACCCGTATTTTTGTCTGGGTCATTAGTTTGACAAGCAACAAGTAAAGTGCAACATAGTGCTGCTCCCAATAAATATTTAATTTTCATTTTATTAGCTGCTCGCTTATATCCCATCGAGCATCGGTTTTAAGAGTTGTTATTGAAATGTTGATTGTTAATATTATACACGAAAAACGTGAGGCTTGTTAGCTTCAATCTGGAATCTTGAGGAATTCTGGACTACCTGTACCAACCAAATATCTACTGAACAAGG
>CAJOOY010000083.1 GCA_905236385.1 uncultured Spirochaetia bacterium | reverse complement strand
CCAACAGTCCGATAGCCTCACTATAGCAACGATGGGCATCGCTGAACTTCTCCAACTCCCAGTACAGGTTACCGAGAGTGAGTAGCAACACGCCCTTCTCCTCCCCGTTTCTGACCGACTCCTTGTTACCTTTCTCATAGGCCCCTATCGCCTGCAACGTGTCACGTTGGATGATGTAGATATTGCCGATGGCATAGTATATCTGGTCGAGATATTCCTGGTTGTTATCCGATGCCGCCATGCGCTTTAGCCGACTGATCATCTTGCGCCCGTCGCTTGATGCCATCACCTCCGTCTGGGCGATGCGGGCATTGAACTCTAACTCGTATGGCGGATGACAGCCCACCACCTTCCGGAATGCGCGGTAGGCCTCGTCGCGATGACCTAAGAGATTCTCAATCTGACCAAGGAGGAACCACTCTCTGGCTCGTTGCACGCTACGACGCTCGTGCTTGATGACTTTCTTGAGATATGGGATGGCTTTATCGTAGTCACCCACATGGACATAATAGTTGGCGTAGGTGTAGTCCCAATCTTTCACGGTACGGAAATCCATCGAGTCGCGGCTCATGTTGCGGATGACGTCCTCGGCATCGTAGAGCCAATCAAGTTCCGTGTAGCACTTTGCCAGCCAAGCCTTAGCCAAGCCGCTCTGCACGGGCTGCGTCTGATAGAGACGTATCATATAGGAAAAGGTAGCAGCGGCTTCGTCGAAGGCGCCTTTCTGGAACTGAGCCTTACCCAACATCATCCACGCTTTCCAGATGAAGGGGTTATACTCCTTCCGTCCAAGCCACTCACGATCGCGGGCAGTCTTCCGCTTGCTGCCCTTCCACTCGGGTTTCGCCTTGATGCTGTGCAGGCGGATGGCTTTCTCGCTCTTCTCAATGGCACGATCGTACTGGCCCTTACCCAATTCACGGCTCTGCTTGTTGCCCACCATGTACAGTGGGATCATCTCCGTATAGTTGTCCTTATTACCTTTTTCCTTTTCCAAGTTGCCATCGATGAAGGCCTGCGAACCGTTGTAGTAGATATTGTAACGGGCAGTCAGTGAGTGATAGAGGCGGTTCGTGGCTGTATTCTTCTTCATGTTGCAAGCTGAAAGGAAGATAGAAGAAGTTAGAAGAAGATAGAAGGAGATAGAAGACAATACTTTTTTTTGTTTCTTTCTTTTATCTACTTCCTCCATCAGACAATGCAACTTGCACGATTCATCGTGGGCAGCCGTACATGTAGAGCAATCATGACCACGCTCGACAACATCACTTCCCTTGTCGAACTTATTGGCTACTGCGGCCACCACGCCCAGCACCACGATCATCCCTATGCAAACCCACACAAAAGACATAATGATGATGGTCAATCAATTTTCAATTATTTCAAATCCTGCCGTTTTGAGATCCTCCCAGAACTTCGGATACGACTTGCTCACCACCTGTGGGTTGTTGATCAGTAATCCTGTCTGTTTCAGGGCAAAAGGTGCGAACGCCAATGCCATGCGGTGGTCTTCATAGGTGTCGATACCCTCACAGGCAGGTTCACAACGCTCACCGTCCCACAACAATTCACTGTCGTGACGACTCTCTATGACATAGCCCAACTTCTTAGCTTCGCGCTTCAGGGCCTCTATACGGTCTGTCTCCTTGATCTTCAGCGTTGCCAGACCCTTAAAATGGAAAGGTATACCCTTCGCCAGACAAGTCACGACAAACGTCTGAGCCAGGTCAGGTGAGTTCACGAAGTCATACTCCAACCTCGGCACACAACGTCCATTTCGCTTCAAAGTGATGGTCTGTGGCACGCCCTGTTTCTTTGTCTGGAACACAGTCTTCACGCCCAACAGACTGAAGATGTACCTCGTCACCGAATCACCCTGCTTCGATCCATCTGTCAGCCCAGTCAGCATTACGGTGGCGTCAGGATCGTCGCTGATAGCCACCATCTCATACCAATAGCTGGCTGCACTCCAGTCGTTCTCAATAATGTATTCCCTCATCTGGTAAGGCTTGGGCTCTACAGTAATGGTATCTGCTGAAGTCCACTCGGCATGGGCTCCGAACTCCCCCATCATCCACAGGGTCAGATCAATATATGGACGTGAGATGATATCACCCGTCAGATGAAGTGTGAGACCCCGTTCCAACATCGGGCCGATCATCAGAAGGGCCGAGATGTATTGGGAGCTGATGCTACCTGCCATCTCCAGCTCTCCACCCAACAGAGGTTTACCTGTGATGCGAAGGGGGGGAAATCCGTGTTCGCCGGCATACTCAATATCCGCCCCTAATCTGAGCAAGGCATCTACCAGAATACCGATAGGGCGGTGTTTCATTCGCTCCGTACCGGTGATAACGTGTGTCCCTTCTGTCAGACTGAGGAAGGCCGTCATGAAACGCATCGCAGTTCCTGCTGCCTTGATGTTGATCTCTTCAGGCATATTCCGCAAGGCTTCGATAATCACCTCCGTGTCATCGCAATCACTCAGGTTTTGAGGTAAGACCCGCCCTCCGCTAAGTGCATAGATGATGAGGGCACGGTTGGAGATACTTTTCGAGGCGGGCAGGTCGATGGTCACATCAAGTCGCTGAGGAGCCGTTAGTTTGTATGTTGTCATTTTACTTTTTTACCTTTTTACTTTTTTACCTTTAAATAACGTGCAAATTTACACATTATTATTCGCATACGCAAGAACATCGGCAAAAAAACGACGAAACAGAAAAAAAGTTCCCCAAATATTTGGATATTCCGAAAAATCTGTGTACTTTTGCACCCGCATTCGACCAAAAGTCGGTGCCAAGCTTAAAAAGGATCGGGATTTAGCGCAGTTGGTAGCGCACACGTCTGGGGGGCGCGAGGTCGCTGGTTCGAGTCCAGTAAT
>CAJOOY010000082.1 GCA_905236385.1 uncultured Spirochaetia bacterium | reverse complement strand
CTGTCTGCTGGCCGTGGGCAACTACTGGTTGCCCACCAACATCCTCACTTCGTGTCGCAACGAAATCATGGCGAACACAGCCGAATGGCTGAAATGCGTGGAGAGCGAGGCGTTCCTGAGATATTTCGGCAGCGATATGGCCAGCAGCACGAATGAGCCAACCAATATTGACAGCTGGGACCTGCCGCAGGGCTTTGGGTTGGCAAAGCTGAAGACCTGTCCGTCAGGCTTTCCTAAAGACTGGGCGCACGTCAACTACCTTCGTCTAAAGGACTATTGCTGTTGGCACGCGGTCTCAGATTCGTTCTTCGAGGGCGACGGCTGGCTCGACGAGATGGAACAAATGTTCCGTGCCGCCAAGCCTATGATGGACTTTACAAACGCCGTCATAGATGACTACGAGTGATTGTGGAAATGCCAAAAGAACAACTATTTATGGGCAATACATATTCTTTAAGCCAGACTATCAACAAAGCGTATTTGCGTGAGGATATTGACTCAGCCGATTTCGAAAGGTTCAAGAATGCCGTTTCAACAATGTTTGCCAACTTGAAACCCGGTGAGGAGGAAGAGGAATACAACAAGAATGTCGTAGCCGATATGCTCAGGGACTCTTTTTATCCTACGTCGAAAGGCTATATGATAAATATCCGCAACAAGACGGATATGGCCATTTATGACCATAATAAGCCTGTGGTACTGTTTGAAGCCAAAAATCCCGGAAAACAGGATATGGTGTCGGAAGAAAACCTGAACACCAAGGCCATGCACCAGATTATCTATTACTATTTGCGAGAAGCCGTTGAGAAGGGCAACACGGACATCCGCTACCTGATTATCACGGACTGCTATCAGTGGTTTGTATTTGAGAAGCAATTGTTCTATAACTTGTTTGAATCGAAAAAGTCATTCGTTGACCGAGTACTAAAGGCAAAGTCCATGGGTGAAGACACGGACTATATCTACAACAAGCACATTAAACCACAAGTTGAGAAGGTATTAGACAAGATTTCTTTCACACATATCGACTTGCGAAAATATGAGAAGAAGGTAAATTCAATTAAAAAGACGCATAAGGAATTTGCGAATATCTACAGATTCCTTTCGCCAGAGCATTTGCTGAAGAAATACACCCGTGTGGACAGCAACAAACTGAACCAGGGCTTCTATGAAGAGTTGCTCTACATAATGGGCGTAAAGGAACAGAGGAAGAAAAACTCTTCTCTGCGGGAGATAGTGCGCATCAGTGAGAGCAAGCGACAGGACTATTCGTTCATTGAGCAAGTCTATAGGAAGTTGGAGATGAGACAGGTGCCGAAGGCAGACCAGTTTGACATCGCCCTGAACCTTGTGCTGACATGGATTAACAGACTGCTCTTCCTGAAACTGCTGGAGTCGCAATTGACAGTTTTCAACAAGAACCAGTTCGACAAATTCCTTACGCACAACAAGATTAGGAGGTTTTGGAACTTGTCCGATTTGTTCTTCAAGATACTGGCAGTGCCAGAAGAGGGAAGACCGCATGGTTTGAAAGACTTCTTTAAACAAGTGCCTTATCTGAATAGTTCTCTGTTCGAGGTGTCTAACTTTGAAAAGAAATACGTTCTAGTAGATGACCTCAGCGAGGGGGAAATAGAGGTGTATCAATCCACAAAACTGAAAGGCGGCAACGACAAGAAGCTGACAGGAAAGCTCCCCTTGCTGGAATATATGTTCCGGTTCCTTGATGCCTACAAGTTCTCCGCATCCGACAAAGATGAAGACGACAGCGAACAGAAGACAATAATCAGTGCATCGGTGTTAGGTCTCATCTTTGAGAAGATAAACGGTTACAAGGACGGGGCCTTCTTCACACCAAACTACATCACAGAGTATATGTGCAGGACTGTCTTGCGGCAACTGGTCGTTGACAAGTTCAACAGCGTTTATGGGTGCGACGATTACGAGGCCCTAAAAGAGAATATAGACTATAAAGACAAGGCTCGCCGGCAGCAAGCGAACGACATCATAAACAGCATCAGGATATGCGACCCGGCAGTGGGCAGCGGGCACTTCTTAGTGGCCGCCCTGAACGAGCTGATAGCCATCAAGCGCGATTTACGCATCCTGCAGGATTGCACTGAGGAACATCGAAGGATAGAGGACTATGACATAAAGGTTGAGAACGACGAGCTTGTCATCACCGACGGCAGTGGTAAATTATACCAATACGACCCCCTTAAACAAGAGAATAAACTGCTTCAGCAGAGCCTTTTCGAGGAGAAGCGCATCATTATTGAGAATTGCCTGTTTGGTGTGGACTTGAATCCGAACAGTGTGGAAATATGCCGCCTGCGTCTATGGATAGAACTGTTGAAAAGTGCCTATTATATTGAGTATAGTGATGATAAGCAACAATTGCAGACCCTGCCAAACATCGACATCAATATCAAGGTGGGCAACTCCCTTTCATCGGCATTTGCCGTTGGGGCTGGAAAGGCCCTAAACACCAACATCAGTTTCAAAGAAAGTCTAAGGCAGTATCGCGAGTTAGTGGCTGAATACAAACGCAGCAACAAGAAAGAAATCAAGCACGATGTCAATGAGAAGATTGCCGTAATACGGGAGAAGTTGTTGAGGAAAGACCCGGACTTATTTGGAAACAGCGACTATCAGCCTGCACAGATACCCCAAAACCATTTCGAATGGATGTTTGAGTTCCCAGAGGTGATAGACGACGAGGGAACATTTGCCGGGTTCGATATGATTATTGGCAACCCGCCCTATATCAGTTTGGACAGGTTGAAAGACGATGCAAATGACTATGAAAAAGTCAAGACTTTCAATGACACTGGCAGAACCATACCAGCCTATTATACGCTTCAGAAGTCAGGCGACATTTATACGCTGTTTGTCGAAAGAGGCTTGTCGCTGCTGAAAGCAAAAGGTTATTTGTCGTACATCCTTCCCAACAAGTGGATGAAGGTTAAGTATGGTGAGCCATTGCGTGAGCTGTTCAGCAATCTGGATGATAGTTCAGACCATTATTATATCGGGGCAAACCTTATGGAGCTTGTTGACTTTGGGGATTGTCAGGTTTTCGCTGATGCCACGACCTATACCTGTATCATCAATGCCAGAAGAGAGCAAAACCAAAAGCCTTTACTTGTCTCAAACATTCGGAATCTCAACAAAGAGACCCTAGCCGATGACATCGTGGCAACACGTGAGGTGTTCGACAAACAATTGCTTAGTAAGGACATTTGGGTGACATCGTCAGTTGCTGCACTTCAGAAACTAAGCGAACTGAAGAAAAATATGCCGACACTGTCTTCCTTTGTTGCCGGAGAGGCGTATAGAGGAATTGTAACGGGACTGACAGAAGCATTCCAATTACCGAAAACCATCATTGACGAACTAAACTGGGACGACAAGTCGAAAGCACTGCTTGTGCCCTATTTACAGGGTGAGGGGCTGAAGGCTTTTGCTGATGCAGAGACATCAACCTTCCTTCTCTGTGTAAAGAAAGGGTTCACACTGACAGGCATGGGAGTTGATGCTACAAAAGGAGAAAAACCTTCAGAGGGAAAAGCCTGGGCGTGGTTTGAGACTGAGTACAGAAGTGCTGCAGAATGGCTTTCCCGATTCAGCAAGGAAGGCAAGGCACGACAAGACAAAGGGGACTATTGGTGGGAATTGCGGGCCTGCTCTTACTATGAGAAGTTTGAACAGCCCAAAATATTCTATCAGGCTTTCCAGACCAAGCCCTGTTTCATCTTTGATGAGGGCGTAACCTACTGTAACAATTCCATCTGGCTCCTTACCACAAAGAGCAAGGCACTTCTGGCTTTGCTCAATTCCCGTGTGGGGTGGTGGCTCGTCTCTGAGTTCTGCCCACGGATTCAGAACGGGTATCAACTGATTTGGGACAACATTTCGCAGATTCCTGTTCCTTGCGAGCTGCCTGAAGAACTGGGTGAATTGGCAGATTCCCTTATAGAGGCCAGAAGAAATGGTGACGACAATGCTTACGACTTTCAAATGAGCGAGTTGAACAGGACAGTGTCCTCCCTATACCAAGTTAGTGGTGTTGTACTTTGAGCCAGCAACAGTACTAATAATATGATGAAAGAATGCAAATATTATCAGCGATTTGACGATGGAACAGTGGAATGCCGGCTCTGTCCGAACCACTGCCGCATCGCCGTCGGACGGACTGGGCGTTGCCG
>CAJOOY010000081.1 GCA_905236385.1 uncultured Spirochaetia bacterium | reverse complement strand
CATTCCAAGGGCAATGTGCTTTCGCTCACATTGACCAACGAGGTGAATAACTGATTTTTAAATAATCGGAATAATCAGAATACTCGGAATATTCGGAGTAATCAGATAAAAACAAGAAAGCCCCTCGGTCATTGCTGACTGAAGGGCTTTTTGTAAAACGGCGGCTACCTACTCTCCCACGGGTGAGTGGGCGAAGAGGGCCTTCAGAGGAAAGACTGAATGTCTTTCTGTGCCCGATGAGGGGAGCCATATCTCTTATGGCGACGGAGGGAAGTAGGTAGCCGCCGTTTTAACAAAGAAGCCTTTGAGATTTTTTCTCGAAGGCTTTTTTGTTTTTTATCTGATTACTCTGAATATTCCGAGTATTCTGATTATTCCGAATAATTTAAGGGAAGTAGGCAGCCGCCTTATTCCGATTGCCTACTATTTATTGGCTAAATCCTTGTAGTGAATGTTGTTGGGATAGCGACGGAGTGCCTCCTTGGCAAGAAAGCGTGTGAGCTCCGGTCGTTGGAATTCTTCCGGAGCCATCTCCAGAAGATGCAGTGCCTTTTCTGCGATGGAATCGTAGTAAGTGCCTTTCTTGGATTTGTGACGACTCCAGTCGTCATCCCTCAGATTGTCAGCGCCCCACATCTCAAAGAAGGCCGGGAAATTGAAATCCACACCAATGTGTTTGTATTCTTTTGTGACAAGAAACAGGATGGATGAATGCAAGGGTGAGGGTGCGGGAATGCCCAGTTGGAGGTAGTGAAGAAGTTTTGCCCTAATCTCGTATGATGACATATTCAGAACATGATTGGAGATATAATGGTAAATGCTCCATCCTCTCTTGAAAGTCTCTTCACTGGAAAACGTGATAGCAGACGGCGCTAAAAGATATTTTACTTTATTGATACCGATAAGTTGTACGTCGAGCCGTCCTCCGGCTTGCACATATCCTACGATGACATCCTGGCAACTGTTGAACATCCATCGGTTTCTCTGTTCGGCATTATCCTGTGTGGCTTCTGTTTCATTGTCATTGGCGTTTATCGACATGATGAGCAGACGCCCTTCTCCCATCATTGTGGAAAGGGTGGTGTGAGGAAGCTTCTGTGCCACATCTTCTATGCGTTCGGGCATCTTTTCTGCAAGTACGATGATGAGGGGAATACTTCTCTCAACGCATTGCCTTATAACCAACCGTTCAATGCCGGAGAGCGTGCCGCAAACTATGCAGTCGCGTTCCGGTTGCAATGTATTCATCCATTGTTTTAGTACAGGATATATGTCATCAGGTGGCTGATGAGAGCACACGAATGCCGTTTTTGTCTTATCTAAGAGTTGCTCGTTGCCGAAAAAGGATATCTTAGCCATGGTGAATTAGTATATCGTTATGAGACATCCTCGGGCAGTTTCACAAGAGCACTCACCAGGAATGTGGCAAGGCAGCACACACAGACAAAGATGAAGAAATTTATCCATCCCAGTGTGTCTGCCAGATGTCCTGCTATCATGCCGGGAAGCATCATACCGAGTGCCTGGAAGGCGGTGCAGATGGAGAAAACGGAGGTGCTGTGTTCGCCTCTCGAGAAATATACCAGGAATAATGAATATGCTGCAAATCCGAAACCGTATCCCAACTGTTCGGTGAAGACGCAGGCGTTTATAATCCAGAGGGAAGACGGTTGTGTGTATGCCAGATATACGTATACGACATCGGGCAGTGAGATAGCCAGTACCATTGGCCACCACCATCGTTTCAATCCGTTACGGCTCACAAGCCATCCGGCAACGATACCACCTATGAGCAGTCCGATGGCTCCAAGTGTACCGTATGCGTATCCGACGGATGTTGTTGACAGTTCCAGGCCTCCTTCTGCCTGGGAACGTAGCATAAAGGGTTGTGCCATCTTGGCCAGTTGTGCTTCAGGCAGACGGAAGAGCAGCATGAAGAGTACGGCAGTGAAGACACCTTTCTTTGACAGGAATGTGCGCAGGAGATTCCCGTTCTCACTTGCAACGGGCATCGCCACATCATTGGCGGGGCGGGGCAGTGTGATGGAGTGCCACGATGCCAGTATAATCATCATGCTTCCCATCAATCCCAGTGTGATGCTCCATGCGAGCGGCACATTATATTTGTTTTCAAGATAACCGGCCAGTATCACCAGCAATCCCTGGCAGAATATGCTGCCAATGCGATAGAATGTGGAGCGCCAACCCACATAGAAGGCCTGATCCTTCTCACTTAGACCGAGAATATACATACCGTCGGCGGCGATGTCGTGTGTCGCAGAAGAAAAAGCCATTATCCAGAATCCGGCGAGAGACAGTTTCACCCACATTGCAGTTTGCAACGACAATGCCACAGCGGCGAGTGAGGCTCCCACAAGTAACTGCATTGCCAGAATCCACCAGCGTTTTGTGCGAAGGCTGTCAACGAGAGGGCTCCATAGCGGTTTGATAACCCACGGCAGATAGAGCCATGAGGTGTAGAGAGCCAGCTGGGTGTTGGTAAGTCCCAGGTTGGTGTACATCACCACGGAGAGTGTCATCACTGCCATGTAGGGCAGTGCTTCTGCGAAATACAGCGATGGAACCCATGCTATGGGTGTGTTTGTCTGTTGTTTTGTGTAGAACGAATGATTATCCATATTATTAGCCATGATATCGGTGCGGTTAATGTGTCAATGAGGAAATAGGTTTTAAAGCCAACGGTAGTGCACAGCCATCCGGAGAGTGCCATTGGAGGCATCATCGCCAGCGATACGAGCGGGATGTACAGCAGATTTATGGTGTTGCGATAGCGTTCTCCGGATATGTTCTTTATGGAACTCTGACAGGCATAGATG
>CAJOOY010000080.1 GCA_905236385.1 uncultured Spirochaetia bacterium | reverse complement strand
TGAAGAACTGTATAAACAGCACGACCGTGAACAGCAGGGTAAGGATTGTGGAGAGCATGTCCTCTGTGAGCTGGGTGGAGAAACGCACCACAGAAAGAACGCGGTTTGAAAGGTCTCCAGGTGAATACTTCTTATATAATGCGGTGGGCAGGGAGAGCAGGCGGTTCATAAGAGATGCCTGCATGGCGTATTCTGTCTTATCTTTCATTCTGACCACCAAAAAGTTGCGTGATATCTGCACCATCACCAGACCGGCAGCTGCACTGAACAGCAATACGGCTATGGGTGTGAGCTGGGAATTGTCTCCCGAGGGGATGACTTCGTTGAACAGCAACTTGCACACATAGGGGGTAAACATGGTGAGCAGAACTACACCCAGGCATGCCAGCAGGGAAAATATGGCATCGTAAACGCTTAGTTGACGCAGGGAATGCCACAGGAAAGAGCCTATGCTAAGTTTCCCCCCGGGTAGCGGGTAACAGAGGGTAAAGGCCTCTTTCTTGAGGAGGTCCATGTGTCCTCGTGCATTGCATCTGCGCCCGGTTTTGGGATGTACAAAGGTGTAATCGGCAAAGCCGGGGGCGAGAATAACCGGGGAGTCTTCATCGGCCGTAAATGCCAGCAACTTGCCAGAGCAGCGCGTCCACCATTTGCCCTCCAGATGGATTTGGCGGAAATAAATCTGCTGCCTGTAGAAGCTTTCTTCCAGCTGGTCAATGCCTTCCGGGATTTCCCGCTGCTGTGTGAGTTTTTTCCACATACGGCGGTCTATCATTCCACGGAAGATATCGGCCGCCTGGTTCATGGCCTTGCGGTCCCCTTCAATACGCTGGACCAATTGTTCAAAGAAAAAGTTGTCCATAGGTCAAGCGTATTTCATGAGTTCGTGGTAGAGCCCTTCCTGTTGTATGAGCTCCTCGTGGGAGCCTTGCTGCCGAATCTGGCCCTTTTCCATTACATATATGCAGTCGCAGTCCCGGATGGTGCTCAGGCGATGGGCGATGAGCACCGTGGTGATGCCCAGGTTGCTGATGTGTTGCATCACCTTTGACTCGGTTTTAGGGTCCATGGCAGAAGTTCCCTCATCCATTATGAGGATGGTTGGATCTTTGGCCAGGGCGGTGGCAATCTCGATGCGCTGGCGCTGGCCACCGCTAAAGTTCTTGCCGTTTTCTGATACAAGGCTCTGGTAGGCACCGGGGCGTTCGGCAATCTCGTTGTGGATCTGGGCGTCGTTAGCGGCCATCACCATAGAAAAATCTTCAATGGATTCGTCCCACATCTTGATATTGTCCTCTATAGTCCCTTCAAACAGGGTGATGTCCTGGTTGACTACAGAGAGGGAGTTGATCCTGACGGCGCGGTTGATCTGCTGTACAGGAATGCTGTCCAGCAATACTTCGCCCTCCCAGGGTTCGTAGAGGCCGGAGATAAGTTTGGCTACGGTACTCTTTCCGCATCCGGAGAAGCCTACAAAAGCTACGCGTTGCCCGGCTTTGATACTTAATGAAAAATTTTTCAGGATAGGAGGGAGGCTATGGTCGTATCCGAAGGTGACATTCCTGAGCTCAACGTCACCCTTAAGTTTTGGCAGCTTTGGCAGGTCTTCCATCTTAGGCAGTTCCAGGCTGTGATGTTCATTGCAGGCGTCTTCTACCTCTTCCAATCGCTCCATGGCGGCCTGGCTGCGATAAACGCTCTGGGTGGCCTTGACGGCCGAGTTGACCGGGTATATGATGCTGGTGGCCATTGCCTGGGAGGCCAGCAGCATACCTGGCGTAAGTTCTCCCTTCAGAATGTACCATGCCCCAAGGACCAGAATGAGGGCGTTGCTCAGATGCAGCACCAGAAGCGGAATGGAGCCGCTTCCCATCATACTCATGGTAGAACGGACGCGAACGTTGAGGGCCTGGACAAAAGATTCTTCCCACTGGCTGTAGAAGGCGCGTTCTCCTCCCATGGATTTGATGGTTTCCATATTCTTGATGCCCGTCATGGTGACTCCTTGAAGGCGGGCGTCGGTTACTTCTGTCCCCCTGGCTTTCTTTTTCATGTTGTCGGCCGTTACGCGCATAACCACGATGAGGATCAACATGGACAGCAACACCACCAACCCCAGTTTCCAGCTGTACAGCATCAGCAAAACGGCGCAGATAGTGGGCCGGACGGTAAGAATCAGGGCGGCCGAGAACATGTCCATTGTGCGGGTGATGGACTTGATGCTTGAGTATCGGGCGACCAGCTCGCCGGAGGAGAAGCGGTCCAACGCCAGCATGGGCAGTTCCAGAATGCTGAGAACAAACCGGGAAGAAGCGGTAATGCCCATCTTGGTGAAATGCCTCCTGCGGAGGAGGTTCATTGACATCCATACCCCCATTTCCAGCAAAAACAGCAGGATGTAAAAAAACATCGTGGGGGCGAACCACTCGGGGTTCTTGCGGGTGATGATGTTGTCGGTGAATACTTGCTGGAAGAAAGGCGGGAGCAAGTAAGAGGCAATATCAACGAAGTACAGCAGGAACGTGACCCAGAAGAAGGCCATGCATCCCCGCATAAAGTGACGGATTAGCGCCGCGGTGGACTTGTTTCCCTTACTCATTCGGTGCGTAGTTTGGCGGCCCTGAAGCGCGTTCTGGTTTCTTCAAACAGGTACT
>CAJOOY010000079.1 GCA_905236385.1 uncultured Spirochaetia bacterium | reverse complement strand
AGGTTACTTGCCTGTTCATGCACAGAATCTGTCGGAGGAAGAGGTCACAAAACTGATGACTGATGCCTTCTTGCAGAATCAGGCAGGAAAACACCAGGAAGCTTTGGAAGGCTTCCTAAAAGTTGGTCTGAATACCAAGAGACAGCGTACAGAGGATGAACGAAAAGTTTATGTATGCAGTCAGACGATGGCAGTGATGTGCTATGAGTCGTTAGGAAAATATGAGGAGGGATTACGGCTGAGTGAGGAACTGCTGAACGGTAACATCAGTGACGAAGAAAGAAAGAACTTGCAGCATTTATATGTTATGAATGGCTATTTTGTGGCCACATCATATATTCATAAGAGCAACCGTCGCTATGCAGAAGCAAGAGATATCTTAGCCAGAATTCTCACATACGCAGACGAAGATATGAGACATAGAATCCTTCCTAAGATTCCGTTGTCGTGGTATTTTGAGGGAACTGTTTATCAGCTGCAACAGAAGTATAATGAAGCTCTTCCGTGCGTTGAAGAGGCAAGAAAAGGATTCCATGAATTTGGAGAAATAAAAAATGAAATTGATGCAACCTGTCAGATTGCAAACATTAAATGCGAACAATTTGACACCTTGGGTGCACTTGAAGAATACCAAAAAGCAGAGAGACTTACGCAAGGTGGTAAATATGATGCCAAGTTAATGGACATCTTAAAAGAGCTACGGAGTTTAAGCAACTCTATTGGTGACTCGGAATTAGCCTTTAAGGTGGCCATGCAAATTGATTCCTTAGTTGCTTCAACAGCAGATGATAAGATTAAATTTGATTATTATAACTACAAAGGCCGTGAAGCAAAAGAGCACGGCAACTACAACTTGTCAAAGCATTGGTATCTGATGAATGAACAATATGTTCAACAGTTAGAAGATGAGTATATCGGTGCGGATAGGTATTTGTATTATACTGATTTGAGAGATTTATATACTAATGCTGGCAAGTATGATGAAGCATTGAAGTATGCAGGTCTAAGCAAGAAAGAATTTCAACGCAGTTATGGGGCAGATAGCAGTGAATACGTCATGCATTATATGCATTATATGTCTTCTGCATATATCTATCGCTTGAAAGGAGACAGTATCAATTGTTTTGCTCATCTTGATACGTTGTTTATGGCAATGGATAGACTGTCAGAGCCCAAAATGATACAATACTTTTACACTACCAGAGCCGGATGTTATACAGCCTTTAAGAATAATAAACAGGCATTGACCGACTATAAAGAAGCAGACAGGTTGCTTGCCACGAGATACCCTCAGAGTGATGAAGATAGACTGAAACTGTTACCCTTAATGGGAGGGGCTGAACATCGGCTAAAGCATTATGATGAGTCTGAAAGATTATATAGGATGTATGTTGAGGGAATGATAGATCTTCATGGCGAGAACAGCAGTGACTATATTGATGCTCTATATTATCTTGCCAATGCAGAAGGGTTTGCTGGACATATTGATGAAGCCTGCAAGCATTATTCTCTTTCTATAGAAAAGAATAAAGCGCAAATTCGTTCAAGATTGCCCTATTATACTGTTGAAGAAAGAGAAAGCTACTGGAAAACCAAATCGGAAACCTTAAGCAAAATGACTCCCTTCGCCATAAAAGCAGAACAATGGCAAACGGATTTCACTAAAGACTGCTATGATGGCTTAGTCCTTTCAAAATCCTTCCTGTTGGATTCTGAACGTTCCACGTATGATGTCTTAAAAAAAAGCGGTACTGATGAAGACCTTCATGACGCAACCATGATAGCGGCAATGCAAGCAAAAATCCGTGAATGGGAAAAGAACTATAGTCAGAATGCTGATAGTATTCTTGATTTAACATCAAAAGCAGAAATCCTTGAAAAAAGCCTTACCGGTCGATGCCGCAGTTATGGAGACATGACCTCGTTTATGGCTGTTGGCTATAAGGAAATCAAGGACAATCTTAACGATGGCGATGTCCTGATCGACTTTACAGACTTCGTGTCAGAGTCTCGTGGAAGAGTGTATGCGGCTTATCTTGTGGAAAACAAACAGGTGAACCCCTTGCTTCAGGAGCTTTTTGCCGAGAGTAAGATCGACTCTATGCAGGTGGCCTATCCAGACCAGTACTATGAAAGTCCTTACGCAGAAACATTATACACACTCTTGTGGATGCCGTTCAAAGACAAAGTGACAGAGGGCGCAACGGTCTATTATGTGCCATCGCAACTGCTGTTCCAGATTGCATTGGAATCGCTGCCGATGGAAGACGGTACGCTACTTGGTGAACATTATCATTTCGTGAGGTTGTCATCAGCACGAGAGTTGGTGTATCTTGACACAAAACTTGATATTGAAATGGCATCTGCCAATGACAATGCTGTACTGTATGGCGGTCTGCTGTATGACTTGAAGGCGGCTGATTGGGAGGCTGAAGCAAAAAAATATGACATATCTTCTTTGCTCGCCTTTAGGGGAGATATTCTCCAAGGCGATTCTATACCCCTGTTGCCAGGCTCAAAGATAGAGGTAGATGCCATCGAACAGATTCTTAAATCTCACCATCTCAAAGTGGAATCCTATACAGGGAAACGTGGCACCGAGGAGTCCTTCCTGAACATGAGCGGTAAGGCGCCTGAGATTCTCCATGTGGCAACACATGGTTTCTTCTACACTCCTGACGAAGCACAAGAGATAGATTATTTACGGGGTTATGAGGATGCCATGTCGCTATCAGGTCTGGTAATGTCAGGTGGCAATGCAGCATGGCGTGGTCAGGAGCTGCCGGATGGAGTGCTTGGCGGCATTTTGACCGCCTCGAACATCTCCCGTCTGGATTTGAGTAACACACAACTAACGGTTTTATCTGCATGCCAGTCAGGAAAAGGTCAGGCAACGCCCGAAGGTCTGTATGGTTTGCAGCGAGCCTTTAAAAAGGCTGGTGTCAAGACAATGATCATGTCTCTATGGAATGTCAGCGATGTTGTCGGTACCGAGTTTATGCGTCTCTTCTATGAGAACTTGCTTGATAAGGATAACCATTTTGACAAGCGGAAAGCCTTCGAGAAGGCGAAATCAGCTATCCGTGAGAAATATCCTGAACCCTTTTTCTGGGCTTGTTTTGTGATGCTGGATTAAGGGGAAACTAATAGAAGTTGTGCTCGACACGGATTAGGGTAGTAAAATATGGCATTTAGACATTTCAGCATACGTAGTATTTCTAATAACATACTAGTCGATGAGAATGAAATAGACAAGCAAGTGTGTGAGAAGTTTAATCTCAATTACTCGGATGAAGATTATGGTCATTTCCTTTTCACCGAGAGCGAAGCTGAAGACTTTCACCAGAAGTCTATTTCGTGGGT
>CAJOOY010000078.1 GCA_905236385.1 uncultured Spirochaetia bacterium | reverse complement strand
CTACCCCGAACACCCGCCCTGCGAACTCTATCTCGACATTCCGGGCGCGCCTGCCAAGACTTCAAGACGAAACAAGAAAGGAAAGACGCATGACAACACAGAAACCACTCAATGGAAAGCCATATAAGGCTTTACTCCGCACGAACATGATTTGTGCGCTTGCGCTCGCTTTCGCGGGTGCATCCGCGTTTGCGTCTGCCGACGGCGGCACTTGGCCCGCTTCGACGGCGACGGCTAATTGGGTTGGCGGAGCTTCCGACGCGCTGATGACGACGATGGGCAACTGGGAAGGCTCACCTGCTTCGCTCGACCTCACTGGCGGAACGCTTGCCGTTGATATCCAGTCCGGTAGCGAGATGAAGTATTCTGGAACGACTCGGATTTCGTCCATCACAAACAACATTGCGTTTGTTGCGAATGGCGCAAACACGCCGTTCTGGATCGTGCCGGAGGCCGAGAACGACCAACTTGTTCTTTCGGGCGGTTTTCGTTCGGCCTCCGGCAAGGGACAAATCGTTTTGAAAGGTTGTATCGCCTTGCCCGAAGGGGTCTCGGGAGGTTCTGCCTCCAGTAGCAGCAATCCGTACAGAATCGTCTATGCTCCTGCCAGTTGGCGAACCACTGCAACCTCAGTGCCATCTGGGATAATCGAAGGGTTGCACGCAACAGATGGAACTACTTATGGGTCTGCACCACTTGTGCTGGCGGGCGTGTCGGTTTATCCGCCCATGGCAGTTAACGGCGTAGCCAATGCGGCGTCAATCCTCGGGTATACAGGCACGTCCAATGTTGTAAACGGCGCATTTTGGAGCGGGACGTCGCAATCTGCCGTTTCTGTTATGGCAGGTGCAACGATAGACTTCCGAGGAGGATTTTCCCCAGATTGGGCACATCGTATCATTGGAACAGACAACTTCGAAAATGCTGGTGTCGTAAGGATAACGAAAACACCAGTCAACTGGCCGCAAAAGAGTTCCGCAACAGCCACTGGGAATAAAACAATCACCGTGCAAAGAAAAGCACATCTCATATTCGATGCTGAGAATTGCTGGTTGCGTGGCGGACTTGTCAATGAAAGCGGGTTGATAGAATTTGCTCGCAGCGGATGCTTCGTGGATGGAACCACGAGGTTGAGTGAAAACTTCCATACACAATACTACACCACTCGAATCGAGTTCAACACGACTACTCAGAGATTCAGCACGGTGATGTTCTACAATACAAACAGGGACTCTTGGTTCCACGGAAACTATCCGGCAATGATGGAGGTGACGGGTGAGCCGTACGGCACTCTGACTGATGTTCCTACAAATGCGATTCCAATTAACGGAGGGCTTGGTGTCCACGTCTGCGGAAATGGAATGCTTCCGTTGGCGCGGCAGAACTACACAAGTTGCGGTGACTTGGAGGCGTCTGCGGGCACGCTGATGCTGTGCAACGATGCGACATGGCTGAACGGCACGAACTTCACGGCGCGCGGGACGGGATGCATCAGGTTCACGAAGGCGGGACAGGTGAATTCAGACTTCGCAAAGATTCGTCTTGCCGATTCTGGGACAATCGAGATTCCTTCTGGTGTCATGCTTGCCGTTCAGTCTTTGGAGGTGTTTTCAAATGGTAAATGGAAAGCTGTCAGCTCGCCAAAGGACTTTGATGCATCTTCGGGTGGCCTAATGGCGGGACGGATTGTAGGCGGCGGCACGTTGCGTGTGCTTGGCAACAAAGGCGGTTTTATTATAGTGCTTCGCTGATTTTCCATATGTAGGATTGCATGATGAGGTTTTTTCTCTCTGCTATTGCCGTAGCAACATTGTCAGTGTCGGAATTGCCGCTTTTGGCGGCAATTTCTTTTGATGCTCCCGGCCATGTGTACACAGACAAGGAAGTACCTGCTGTACATGGCGGCACGCCTGGTGCAAAATTTTCGATCTTCAATTGGCGTGGCCGACCGACGGGACATGACGGCACTTTTGGTGCAGATGGCACAGCCTTCCTGCTCAAAATGCCAACCGGATATTACCACCTAAAGAGCGGAGATGATGATGTCACTTTTGCCATTGTGCCTGTGCCGGAAAGCCGAGTGTTCGACCATAATTCCTTCTATGGAACAGACTCTGCGCAGAGTTGGGTTTCGCGCAGAGGAGCATTCTCCTGTCCATGGAATGGTGGTGATACCTACCGCACCGTGAGTGACCTCATTTGGCGTGCTGGTATTCCACATGTTCGCGATCGTCTAAATTGGGGCGAGGTCAACAAGCAGCCGGACAAGCTAGACTTCAGTTATTATATGTACAATGCCGATATGCTTCACGCACGAGGCATAACTGTATCTGGAGTGTTCCATGATTGTCCAGAGTGGGCGGGACGGTTGAAGAAGCTGCCGTCTGATCTCGATGCTACCTTCAGATTCTGTTGTCAGGCAGCCGCCGCATTTGGAGACCGCATGGGTGATTGGGAGTTTTGGAATGAACCGGATGTAGGCTTCGCGCCAGAGCCGGTGTGGGACTATGCCGCTGCGATGAAGGCAGCTTACCTCGGGTTCAAGGCAGGACATCCAGGAATCACGGTGTTGCCTGGCTCGCTCTGCCATAAGCCGGGCAGCGTCTATGCGCATGCCCTTTTTGAGAACGATCTGGCAAAGTTCTGCGATGTGTTCAATTACCACACCTATGGTCCACTAGTGGGTTATCCTAAGAGGTTCGCCACTCTCCGTAGATTCATGGAGCGATATGGCATCGGCGACCATGCAATCTGGATGACAGAATCTAGCACGGAGCTTGAAGGTTATGCAAAGAAACTCAGCTCCAAGAATGGCGTTAAGGTACATTCTCCCGAGCAGGAACTTGTGAAGGCGGAATTTTACCCGAAGTCGCAGATTGCGTTCCAGATGGAGGGCATAGCGCGTAACTACTATTTTGTGTTTGCAGCCTTCAATGAACGCAATGGGAAGAAGGATTGGGGGGTGATTCGCCGTGATGGCACAGTGAAGCCGGAATATTCGGCGATCAGCACCATGACGCGTGAGCTTATATCGGCGCAACTCAAAGGTGAAATCAATGTTGGTGAGGGATTGCGCGCTTATCTTTTCGAATTGCCAGATAGTTCGCAAACTGTTGCCTTCTGGTCCGTCTCGCCTCTTGATACATTGAGAGACGGCATTGTGCAACCGACACCAGACTTTGCGACGCATATTTCCATCTCTGCGGCGGACGGAGCCTATCGTCTCTCCGACCTATGCGGTACGCGATCTACTGTCATTTCCACGAATGGCAATCTTACGCTTGAAGCTACGCGTTTCCCTGCATATGTTGCAGGGCTACATGGTCTTTCGGCAACAATACCCGCACGAGCTCCGGGCAAGGTGAAGCCTTATGTTCCTAACGCTGATGAGGATCTCAATGTAATCATTCGCGTGGATCTGAACACGAACGATTTTGAGATCGCGAGGCAGAAGACGTGCGCCGTTTTGAAGGGAGACTCTGGTCGTCTGCGCTTGCAGGTATGGAACATGGGCGATTCCGCAAAGACTGGTCATGTTGAAATATCGAATGGCAATGGTATGTTTACGGGCTTGCCTGACACAATCTCGATTGGTCCACGCGGCACTAATCCAGCCTCAATTGATTGTGTGTTTACCCCGGCAGATGACAGTGTTTTCGATCAGAATATCATTTTCACAGGGGTCTTCGGGGGTAAGCGTTCTAGTCGATTAGTCTTGCCCGTTCGCATTGAAAAGCAGTTTTTATCCTTGTGCAAAAAGGTGCCGCTCGCTTGTAACAATCCAGAGCAATGGGAGAGAAACACTTCAGCCGATTTGTTCTGCGCATCATGGGATGAAGCGGAACATGCATTACGCTTTGATGTTGAATGGGAGAACCAGCATATCGATAAATGGCTATATCCTACTTATAAATTGAAAATCCCCAATGAAAGTCTATGCGGCGCGGATATGATTCGATTTGAAGTTAAAAGTGTGCAAAACAAGTTGGAGAATGATTTTGCCGCCTCAAATATTATGCTGATTTTCAACGATAAGGCTCGGCCTAGTGTATACATACACTACAGCGCCCCTCTTGGATCGTGGGAAAAGCGTTATGTTGAACTTGCCGATATTGATTCACTCGCCGATGTAACGACTCTCCGCATTGGTGTTAACCCTAAGGGTTCGCAGTGTGCCTTTTGGGTTCGCAACATTGAGATTCTTAAGAAGAAAGATTGAAAAGTAAATTGATGCTATAATGGATGAAATGATGCGCGAAACCCCGGAAGAGAATGTGATATGGCGGCAAATTACAAAATGAGAATTCAGTGCGGGACAATCCTTGTGGCGATGTCTTGCGTGACTGCCAACGCGCGGGAGCCGAACTATGACGAGGCGAAGGTCGCGCCGTATACGCTGGAGGATCCACTCGCGTTCGCCGACGGACGCAAGCTGAAGGACGCCTCCGAATGGTCGGCGCGGCGCAAGCAGATTCTTGAAATCTTCGCCCACGAGATGTACGGCGTTGAGCCGCCCGCGCCAGAAGCGGTCGTTACGGAGCTTCGGGAGGAAGGCCCGACGCTCGCGTGGCTTGCGATACGCCGCCAGTACAGGATGTGGTTCAAGGCCGACAAATCGGGTCCTTTCATCGACTGGCTGCTCGTGTTGCCGCACCGGATACAAGACGAAAAGCCGCAGACGGCGGACAGACGCATCGTCTGCGAGAACCGCGCCAAGGTTCCCATCATTCTCATGCTGAACTTCCCGGGAAACCACGCCGTGCTGGACGATGCCGAGGTGCTGCTCACGGAGGGTGGATGGTTCCGCGCCGACGGCGATTCCGGCGACCATGGTCCGAAGGAGTCCAACCGCGGCGTTCTGAGGCGCTCGCAGCTGCGGACGACCGTTCCTGCTGAGTTCATCGTCTCGCGCGGATACGCATTTCTCACGGCGTGTTACGCGCAAGTGTCGCCTGACGTTGAGGTGAAGAAGGGCGATCCCGAGGAGCTCGCGTACACGCACGTCTTCGAGCTGTGGCCGAAGCGCGACGAATCGCGGACCGACAACACGACCGCGCTCGGGGCCTGGGCGTGGGCGCTTTCACGCGGGCTCGACCTTGCGGAGAAGATTTCCGAGATCGACGAAAGGAGATGCGTGGCGACAGGCTCGTCGCGGCTCGGCAAGGCGGCGCTTCT
>CAJOOY010000077.1 GCA_905236385.1 uncultured Spirochaetia bacterium | reverse complement strand
ATCTGAATAATCTGAATAATCTGGGTTGTTTTATTCCTGTTTGATTGTTTTTGCGGGTTCTATGCGCGAGATGTAGGCGGCGGGCAAGAGCAGGGCTGCAGTGCACACCAAAGCGGTGGCGGCGGCTATGGTCACGAATATCCACGGGTTGAGGTCGACTGGCACGTAGCCCACGGAGTAGCTCTCGCTGTCGAGGCGCACGAGACGCCATGAGTGCTGCACAAGGCACAGCGCCACGGCAAGTGCGGTGCCTATGGCAATGCCGGAACCAGTGATGCGTGCCGACTTGATGAGGAAAATGAGCCTAATGGTTCGGTTGGAGGCACCGAGTGTTTTCAGTATGCCGATCATGCGTGTTTTCTCGAAAATCATGATAAGCAGAGCGGAGATGACCGCCACTATGCAAACCATAGCCATAATGCTGAGTATGAGTACGATATTTGAGTTGAGCAGTTCGAGCCACGAGAAGAGCGTGGGGTTCTCGTCGACGATGGTCGAGACGGTGCGGTCGACACCAGTGGCGTCGGCCACCTGTTGAGCCACGGCGTTGAGACGGCTAAAGTCGTCGACCAGAATTTCGCAGCCGCCGGCAAGGTCGGTGCTCCAGCCGTTGAGCCGCTGCACCTGTCGCAGATCGCCGAGTATGAAGTGTTCGTCGAATTCGGTTAGGTCGGTGTTGTAGATGCCCGTCACGGTGAAAGCGCGTGCGCGATAACTGTCGCCTTGCCAAAAATAGGTGCGCACTTTTGAGCCGGTGTCGAGTTCGAGTTTGCGCGCGATGGTCTGCGAGATGATAACCTCGGTCGAGGCGGTGCTGTCGGCGAGGCTGAACAGACGTCCGCGCACGAGCTCGTTTTCGAAAAAGGAGAGGTCGTAGTCGCGGTTGACTCCTTTGAACAGTATGCCGTGAATCTGGTTGTCGGTTTTGACCATGCCGCCCTTGGTGGCGAAAAACTGTAGGTGGCGGACTCCTGGTATTTGCACCACGGCTTCGTTTTCGGTAGGTTCGATGCGGTAGGGCGCGTCCTCGTAGATACCCGTCTGGTCGTAGCTTTTGACCACGATATGCGAGCCAAAGCCTACCACCTTGTCGCTTATGGCTCGCTGGAATCCTCGCAGGATGCTGACCGACATGGCCATGACCAGCACGCCGAGGGCGATACTACAGGTGGCAATCCGCACAAGCGGAGCCGAGAAACTGCCCCGCTTGTGGGATAGGAACCGTTTGGCTATGAATCGGGCAAACAAGTTTTTACTCCCGTTATTATCTTTATAGCGTTATAACGTTATTGCGAAATTACATGAGTCAGAAGCTTTTGGCAATGGCCATGAAGTCTTCGGCCTTGAGGCAGGCGCCGCCGATGAGACCGCCGTCGACGTCGGGTTTTGAGAAAATCTCCTTGGCGTTGGAGGGTTTGCAGCTGCCGCCGTAGAGGATGGAAATGTCGTCGGCCACCGCCTTGCCGTATTTTTCGGCGATGAGATTGCGGATGAAGGCGTGGATTTCCTGAGCCTGGTCGGGAGTGGCTGTTTTGCCAGTGCCGATGGCCCATACGGGCTCGTAGGCAATGACCAGTTGTTTGAACTGGTCGGCGGAGAGGTGGAAGAGTCCATGTTCGATTTGGCGGTGCACGACATCGAACTGCTCATTGGCCTCGCGCTCGTCGAGTCGCTCGCCGCAGCAGACGATGGGGTGAATGTCGTGATTGAGCAGCTGGTCGACTTTCTTGGCCACCATGTCGTCGGATTCGTTGTGGTACTGGCGACGCTCGGAGTGGCCCACGATGCAGTAGTCGAGTTCCATGGACTGCAGCATGGCGGCCGACACCTCGCCGGTGTAGGCACCCTGCTCCTCGGTCGAAACATCCTGCGCTCCCACCAAGAAATAGGATTCTTCGGCCATGTCGCTCGCCATTTCGAGATAAGGGAACGGCGGGCAGACAATCAGCCGTGTGTTGCGGTCGAGTTCGGTTTTTTCGAGTTCGGTCACGAGGTTGTCGATAAGTTCGTTGGCCTCGTCGAAGGTTTTGTTCATTTTCCAGTTGCCTGCTACAATGTGTTTTCTCATGATATTATAGGATTTTGTGGTTGAGCAAAAAGCGGTGTCAGTTGATGAAGCCGGTGGGCGAGGCGTTTTTTTGCCAGAAGGAGGGTTCGCGGTCTTTCTGTTCGGGGTGCTGCCGCTCGTACTGTTCGATAAAAGGCACGAGCGACGAGGCAGAGATCGACTTGTTCATAATAATCTGCCGGTCGGCGTTGAGGATGATCATCGTGGGTGCGCCGTGCACGTTGTAGGCCTCCTGATAGTCGATGTTGACGTTGGGTCCGCCCACGTTGAGGAAAGGAAGGTTGTGTTTCTTGACATAGTTTTTCCATTTGTTCACGTCGGCCTCGTAGCCCACGGCGAAGACCTGAAACATGCGCTTGCCTTCGGCCTGCAGCTTGTTGTAGACCTCGATGAGGGCGGCGGTCTGCTCCTGGCAGTGGTGGCAGTCGGGGTCCCAGAACCAGAGAATCATGTATTTTTCGGGTTGCCGGTGGGAGGAGATGCGGTGGCTTTCGAGCTGAGTGGTGTCGCTCATGATGAGTTCCTGTCCGTAGGCGCCGATGAGCGACTTTTCGAGAAAGCGGGCCTGCTTGCGCTTGTTGGTGATCTCGCCTTCGGAGGCCCATCCGCAGCGGCCTTTGAGGTAGTAGTTTTCAACCAGGTAGCACCAGACCTGGTCCCAACCGATGTTTTTGGTAGAGCGGTAGTAGCGGGGTGCGATGAAGTCCATGAAATAGCGCATCATGGCAGTGTCGCCGTCGAGTCGCGAGAGCACCATGTCGGCATAGCGGCAAATGGTGTCGGCATCGGCGTGGAAGAGCAGTCCGAAGAAGTAGTAGTTCATCTTGTTGAACAGGTCGGGGGTGTAGCGCAGCGAATGGTCGGAGAGGTCGACGCCGTCCCAGTAGTGGGTGCGGTAGTAGATGGGTTTGTTTGGTGTGTCGTCGGGCACCTCAGGCCCCGAAAACTGCTTGACCAGCTGGAAGAATATCTGTTTCTTGTTTTTGTCGAACATTGCCTTTTGATAGGCCTCCATCGCGGTGGAGAGCGCTTCCTGCTTATCGCGTGCGGAGGCGGAGTCGGCGGTCTTCATGAGGTCGGCGAGGGCTTT
>CAJOOY010000076.1 GCA_905236385.1 uncultured Spirochaetia bacterium | reverse complement strand
TCATATTCGTCTTCTGTTATAAGTTCAGATTTTAGCATAGATTTAATTATACATAAACGCGATTCATATTCTTTTTCTGATTCAAATTGTTTATTTGTCACAGATCCCTCCAAAAAATAAAAAATAAAGACGAAATATTCAATTCGTCCTAAATTAGATTCTTAAAATTATTTTAAGCTGTTCTTTTCCACATGTAACAAGTAATATATGGCTGTAAGTTATTGTGAGCATTGCCACCGCCAATATAATTTGAACGTAAACATACTTCGTTTCCTGCTCTGAGCACCCATGGGCGATCTCTTCCATATTGAGAAAAAGCGTTACTGTAAAGATTTGCAAAATAAGTGTCTTCTCCAGCATTGCCCCAACAATATGAACTGCCAGGAATATGTCCTTCGTGGCTTGGCATTTGTGAAGTCGTAAGAGTATGCGTTTCAGAGCCTCCTGTTTTTTCCGAATAATTAAAAGTTCCACTCGAAGCTACTCCTACCGGTACTCTTCCTTGTCCCCATCCTACCCACGTTCCTCCAAAAAGATTCCCGGGATTTATATTTTTTATTGACAAATATATTGAACCAACAGGATATATTAAATCGAAAATTGTTTTGCCATTTATTGTAAAACTACCTGTCAGTTTGGTATCCATGTTGATTTCCAAGGCGCTTTGTGTCGATACTTTCCCAATTGCCATTCCTTTTCCGTTTTTATTAAAGTCCATGAGCGTATATGCTGTCGAAAGATTATGCGAATACTCTGAAAAACCAAAAAAATCTGTGGCAAGAATTTTAAAATTATACTCAGATTCTGTATCTATATTTTGAATAATCCGAGTTGTATCAATTGAATAATTGCTTGTACTTAAAGTAACAGTATTCCATGAGGTTACAGACACTTTTTTGTACATTATCTTAAATTCTTTTGTGTTTTTATTATTCACACTTGATATTGAAGAAGAAATGCTACATTTGGCATAGCTTCCTTCATCATTTGCACTTCCATCGGAATTGCATCTCGATACTGAAAATGAATTTATTAAAGGACTGAAATAGCTTAAAACATTGAAAGTAATATTTTTACTTGCAGTTCTGCCTCTACTGTCAGTAATTTTAACACTGCATGAATTAGTATCGCTTGAAGCTAAAAAATCTGTCGTAAAACTGCTTGAAGTATATGAAGCACCATTGATATTTACGGAATAGGATTTTATTGTGCTTGAATAAATTCCTGAAGCATTTATATTTCCTGAAATTTTAGATTTGCCTTGTACATATCCGCCAAATTGTGACGAAATTCCAGAAATTGCTTCAGATAAATTCACAGAGTTTATTGTAGGTACTACGCTTGAAGGAACATAAATCGTAAAGGTATTTGTCGTACTTCCTATATACGTAGAACCCGAATAAGTATCTACTGTAATTTTTGCAGAACCCGAAGTAGAATTAGGAATATAATTACTGTCACTGAGATCAGGAGTGAATGTGCAACTTGTACTTATTGATTCGCCTACTGTAAACCGATTACCGTCGGGCCTTTCATAAATAACATTATGTGTAAATAAACTTGAAGCTCTGCTTATATTAACCGTAATAGGACTCCCAAAAGTATCGCCATTAATACTCGAAATACTGCTTGTTCGCGGGATAGTCGATAACCATTCACCATACCACTGCTCATTTGAACTCAACGGAGTGTTTAAACTTATCCAAGCGTAAGTATCTAAGTATTTTGATCCATCTGCATTATGATAAATATCCAATGTTTTACTAAATAATATAATTCCTGAATTGGTAATCTTTTGGCTTGAATTAACTGTTGCAGAATAAGTAGAACCGTTGATTTTGCAATAACATGTGCCACAGCCGTAGGTACTGTAACCAGTATTTGTTCTGAAAAATCTTACAGATACCGTAACATTTGAGTAGTTACCTGAAACACTTTGAGAATTTTGATAAATAGAAATTGTATATTTAACATAATTATTGCTTGTAGGCATATTTCCGCTTGTTCCCACAATATTGCTCCTTTTAGTTGCTTAAATTTACAATGCACAATTATTTGATTTTTTTAAAACTTAGATTTCCACTTGAACGTGGGTAAAAAGAAAAATTACCAAGCTGAAGCGAATTTAAAAATTCACCATCGGTAATATAAAGCTTATTATCTGTCATATAGGCGACTTCAATTCCGTTTTGAAGAAATGAAATCTTATCGTTACTTATCTTAAGCATTAAATTATTATTTACTTCGCCTAAAATTATATCTCCATCGGCAAATCTTATATATTTTATGATATTATTAAACTGGGCAGCAGAATCTGCATCCAGATTATTTATTACTTCAGTTAAATTATTAAATTGATAATTAAAACTATTATCAGTCTGAGTAAATTGAGTAGATACAGATTTTTTATAGGTTTTAAAATCTGTAATTTTGGTATAAAGCTCCGAAATTTGAGCCATTATGGCTTTGCTGTTTTGCTCAAAGGCTGAACTGTTTTCAATAATTTCGTTTGCAATATCGGTTATATTTCCGTTGTTTACGTATCCACGCTCAACTCTGTCAATGCGAGCTATTATATTGTCTGTATTTCGTTTATTTTGTAATATTTTATCAGTTAAAGCACGAGAAACATGATTAATTTCAATAGTCGTATTTTGAGGATCTTTTATATTTAAAGAAAGTTTTTGAAGCAAATATAAATCCGAAATGCCATGAGGAGAACTGTAGCATCTGATATATTCCCCAATTTTAAAAGTTCCTATTTGATTTTCAGTAAGTTTTAAATCTATTGCTTTAATTATTATATTATTTTTAAATTTTATACTGTCTGCAAGATATGTCATTGCCTTGTTTTGAAGATTTTCAGCTAATTTTATATCTTCCCATTTAACAATCTCATAAATATTTCCATAACTTTCAGCAAGAATTGTATTTAAAATGCGATCTCCGGTTTTAAGAATTCCTTCTGAAAGAATACCATCAGGCAAGCTTTCGATCGTGAGATATTCATCTGTTTGATTTCCGTCGTCATCTTCAAGTCTTGTGCCCAAAGGAATGATTCCTGTTTTTATTTCTGCTCCATTGGTTTCTTGAACTAAATCAAGAATATTTTTTCCGAATTCTATTTTTTGAGTACAAACAAGTTTGTCACCTGATTTTGTCCCATCTGAAGTAAAATCTTCAATATATTCAATAACATTTTCGCCATTTTTTTCTTTAATATTAAGATATCCTCCATGAGTTTCTAAAAGTCTTGATTTTATTACTTCCCAAGAGTTTAAATATTCTATACTTGAACGAGCAATATAATTATTTGAGTCATTTACGGTTACTTTTCCAAGTTTTATCTTTTGAAAATTTTTAGCTTGAGCATTATGCCCTGAAATTATCCAATTTAAAAAATATTCGATTACATTATTGTGATCATAATCTAAATCTGAAAATTGTTTATCGTTTGGAAAATCAAAAGGCTTGACTACAGTATCCAGCAAAAAAGCAAGGATTCCCTCGCAAATAACATTTTTTTCGTTATGAAATCCAAATTCGGTATTTATTACTCGACCTTTAAAAATTAAATCGGCATCTCTAAAGATTTTAATTATAGAGCTAAGCTTCAAAATATTATTATAATACGGATGCTCAGGATATATGGTAAATTTAAATTCATCCACAGTATTTAACTCTTGTTTTAAAATAGGACTTTCTATTTGAAACTCATTGAGCTTTGAATCATACAAAAGATAACTATCGCAAAATATTTTATACTGCACTAAAATCACTTCCCTTCTTTTTAAAATGATTACTGCTAATTGTACATTGTAAATTAAAGTTCCCCTTCCTGAAAAGTAATGGTAGCAATTCCGCTTGAATTTAAAATATTTACACCACTTTTAAGCTGAATTTCTCTAAGATGCGTTCCTGCATTGTAAGCTTTAGTATTTATTATAATCTCAGATTCGTTTGTTAAATCTGCAAATACTGTCATTCTCGAATTTTTTACAATATTTTCTCCATTTATTAAATTAAAAATTGTAATATTTTGTTTATATTTAAATGGCTCGCAATCGCATGAGATTACTATTTTACCTAGCTTTTGATTTGAACTGTATTCGTCTATGGAGCATCTTCCAACATAATAAAAATCAGGGTCAGACCATGTTGTAATTTTCATTTTTTGACCATGCAAAAAAGACGAAATTCTTGTCATTTTAGCTTGCCAATCGGTAATTTTTTCTATATTTTCAAATGTAAATTTTAAATTACGATTACCATATTTTATTTCTCCAAAACTTTCAGACAAATCAAGACTTCCGTCCATTCCTGGAATATCTACCAAATATGTTTTCGGCATAGGCGGCGCAATATCTTGACTGATTAAAATTACCCCAAAATTAGTGTAGCTGTGTTTTGAGGTATTTTTATTAAAAGACGTAAATCTTACTCCGTTTAAATTAATCATCTTCCACGTTCCTGTCCCATCTCAATTTTTGCGAGTTCTTTATTAATTGGTGGTGTTAATTCTCCAACTAAAACACCTGTATCAAGACAAAGCTTTCTGTTCTGCAACTTTGGAATATTATATTCAAGCAGAGACAAAATCGAATCGAGTTTTAATAAAATATTATTATTATTATTAAATTTAGTTTCAGATCCAAAATTATTTGATGAAAATGATGCATTTACCAAATCAAAAAATGTATTCAAATTTGTATCAAAATCAATTGGAATAGCTTTTTGCATCTCTTTTTTGACTCTGTCCATTGTAGTTTTAAATCCTTCACCTATACCAAGAGCCAAATTTTTACCTACTTCTTGCTTAAATACTTTTGATGGAGAATGAATCCCCAGTGCAGATTTAATTCCGTCAAGTATTCCTTTTGCAAATTCTTTTACTTTATTTGTAATCCATCCTATCGAATTTGATATACCATTCCATATTCCTGACACAATATTATTCCCTATACTAAGCATTTTTGACGGGATTTCTTTTATCTTATTTACGATTGCATTAAATAAATTAACTGCAGCATTTCTTCCTTTATTTGCCATTTCGGTGCCCCAAGAAATTACATTTTGAATTGTTTGAGTAAAAAAGTCCCAAATTTTAAATGGCAAGTTTTTAATTATATTTATCACGCTATTTAAAAATTCGCTTGATTTATGAATTCCCATATTTATTGCATTTGCAAAGAATCCTGCAATCCGAGCCGTAGTTTCTGAAAGCCAAGTTTGAACTTTTTCAGGTAGCTGTATAAAAAAAGAAATTACTTTAGATATAAACTCCGGTACCGTAATTGTTGCAAAATTCCATAAATCATTTCCAAATTTTATTATATAACCTATTATTTCACCGATTATAACTCCGATTTTATAAGGCATTTCGTTAAACCATTGAATTACACTTGTAACAAAATTTGGAACTGTATCTGCAAAAAACGTAGTGATTAAATTCCAGGAATTTATAAAAAAATCTATTATCTTTTTTACAAAATTATCTATAAAATTTTTAAATCCTTCACAGTTATCATAAATTAATTTGAATGCTCCGACAAAAGGATTAATAATCAATAAAGCCAGTCCTTGCCAGTTATTTTTTATCCACTCAATTGAAGAATTAAATGCATTTGTAATCCATTCTGCAAAAAGCTTACAAAGCCAATCCCATGCTCGCGTACATGCATCGACTATAATTTGCCAAAGATCGGGCC
>CAJOOY010000075.1 GCA_905236385.1 uncultured Spirochaetia bacterium | reverse complement strand
TTGCTGTTCCGACAAAGACCAAAGAGGCATAATGCCTAAAACATAGAAATACAGGACTCCCTCGTAGTGTAATTAAAGGCTTGGTCGCCTGTCGAGACACTACTTGGGGGTTCTGTTTTTTTGCACAGTCTGCATGATAACGAAAGAAGAGATACAAGAGTTACTGCATAGCACAGAGACCTACCGGGTGGAACGAACTACGTCAACAGGCGACATGGATAAGTTCCAAGAAGCCATCTGTGCCTTTGCCAACGACCTACCCAACTCACGCAAGAATGGCTACCTGATATTGGGCGCATACGACGATGGCACATTGTCAGGTCTGAAGGTTACTGATGACTTGCTGAAGAAGATAGCGGCCATACGCTCAAATGGAAACATCCTGCCCATACCTGTGATGAGTGTTGACCGCTACCAGTTCCCAGAAGGTGACTTGCTGGTGGCTGAGGTCAGCCCGTCCGACTTGCCCCCTGTTCGTTATCGTGGACGCACTTTCATACGTATTGGCCCACGCCGCGACATAGCAACGGAAGCAGAAGAGCGCATCTTGGCTGAGCGAAGGATGTCATTCATGGCTACCTTCGATACCATGCCTTGCTTGGCAGCAAAACTCTCTGATGTGAATACGGACTTGGTACGCACGAAATATCTGATACCGCTATTAGGTAAAGAACTAGTCGACTCCGACACCCGCCCCATCGAGGAACAGATGGCTGCTGTGGGTATGTATGACACGGAACACCAATGCCCCACATACGCTGCTGTCGTACTGTTTGGTTACAAACCACGCCGTTTCATGCCAGGTCTGTATGTGCAGTATGTACGCTTCAAAGGTGAGGACGTAACCAGTGACGTTGAGAACGAAATGCAGTTGGAGGGTAACTTCTGTGAACTGCTGCCGCGACTGGAATCTCTTTTGGAGCTGTCGGTCATCAAGAAGAAGCCCGTGTTCGTGTCTATCCTGCGCGAAGAGATGGTTAGCAACTACCCCTATCAGGCGATACGCGAGCTGTTACTTAATGCTTGTATGCACCGCGATATGCAGAGCAATACGCCATTGCGATTCTATGAGTTTGCCAGCCATCTGGAGATTCTGAATGCTGGCGGACTCTATGGCAATGCGCGCCCTGAGAACTTCCCACGCATCAACGACTATCGCAACCCCCTTGTCGCCAGTGCCATGAAAACGCTGGGCTATGTGAATATGTTCAGTAGAGGTATCGGTCAGGTGCAGACTGACCTTAAAGACAACGGCAACAAGCCTGCACAGTTTGATGTCAGTATGCTGACTGCATTCTTGGTAACTGTGGAGCAAAAGGATATAGAACGATTCAAATTTGTTCCTTCTGATGGCACGCCGACAGTCACTTCTGAAGGCGATGTCCCAAGCTTGTCCCAAGCTTTGTCCCCAGCTTTGTCCCCAGTTCTGTCCCCAGTTTGTCCCCAGCTGAGTGAAGGGCAGTTGGAGAAAATAGAAAATGTAATTAAATACTTGCTCAGTGCTTCTGGCTCTATAACAGAATTGATGAATTGTGTTGGTGAGAAAAACAAAAACAGATTCCGTCAGACAATCCTCAAACCCCTTGTTGACACAGGTCTGGTAGAGCCGACGATAAAGGATGTTCCAAACAGCCCGAAACAGAAGTATGCACTAACAGATAAAGGCAGGGAAAAGCTCCAAGCTATGACGTGAATGTATCAAGGTTATTCCGTAGGAACAAAGAGCGAAACCGCTAAGAACAGCGCACACTGGCCAGCATGTGATGGCACTGCATTACGGTATGGAAGTGTGAGCTAAAATCACAAAAGCGAGAAGAGACATTGGCCTCCATCGCATTTACTCTTTATCACATCTGGCTACAGAATCATGGGGCGAGGCAGGCTCCATATATACTCTTTGAAGAAGAGGACATTCAGACGGCAGCAGAATATTGAATAATAAAAGGTAACTTTAAGTAATTAATAATGGCGTAAATACTTACAGTATGGCAAACGATAAAATAACTATTTCTCAAATACTCTCCATCAAGGGTGGAACTTTGGAAGAACTATACCAGTATGCTAAGGAGAAAGGTATAACTCTTCCTATGGATCCTAATTATGCGCTGTCACCATCGGAATTGATCGCAGTAGATCCACAGCTTGCATTCAATTTTAGATATGGAAAGGTTGTCATTACAAGCAAAGATAATATAACCAACAGTTCGGAGGGGAAATTGGCGAGTGAGACATTAGATGATAGCTATTTACAAGAAGAAGTTAAGATAGTGCCCAAAGTTAATGTTTTAGGGAAAATCGACCTGTCAACATTAAATATATCATCACGCCACAAGAACAAAAGAAAAGAAGGTAAGGTTGACGATGGAAAAGACGTAATGAAGAATCAGAAGGAACCTAAAAGGATAATAGGTATAATTAAGTTCTTTGATTCAATGAAAGGATGGGGATTTGTAGTGTCTGGAAATAAAGGCATTAGTGGGAAACCAGAGGATGAAGGTAAATTATTTAGCCTTCATATTACAAGCTCAGAATGGAAAAGTTCTTCATACCCAAGAGATAATGAATGGATTATTCTCACGCCGCGTAAAAATGCGAGAGGTTGGAGTGCTCTAAATGCCGAACGTCTTGAATACAATAAGGGAACTCTGCTTTTTGCAATGAAGTACCGAGGTAAGTATGCCAAGATTTCAGGTTC
>CAJOOY010000074.1 GCA_905236385.1 uncultured Spirochaetia bacterium | reverse complement strand
CTCGTAAGCGGCTACCTGTCCCACATCAGGCGTTTTCGGCTATTCCTCGCATCAGAAAAGACCGCCGAGGCAAAAAAGGAACCTCAATCTGCTGCAATTAAACCATCGGTACCTGCTCAATATCGCAGGAAGTCGGGTATTGATGTTCCCTCACCTTCAAAGGAGCAGGTGGAGTACTACCTTGCCAAATGGGATGAATTGGAGAATTATCATCTCCAAGAGGACGCTCTGGATAAGCTGTTCTTTAAGCTGTGTCCGCAGAATACGGAAATCACCGACATTCTGCTAAAGGTTTCCACGCTGAACGACTTTTATAGCACCAACATTTTCTCTGTTTACCCTGTGGCAAAACATGTCCTGTCGCTGGGAATCGATGCCAGATTAAAGGCCGGAGACGTCACACTGGTCAACGACATCAAACAGATCACCATCAATGGCGCGGAGCGTAATTTCTATTCCTTCGCTTCAAAGTATTGCAGCCATCACAATCCACTCGATTATCCGATTTATGACAGCTATGTGGATGTCGTTCTGCGATACTTCAGAAACCGCGACGGTTTCGCGTCCTTTGCAGACGGTGATCTGAAAAACTACGTCCATTTCAAAGGCGCACTGATCGACTTCCGGGCGTTTTATGGCTTGAAGGAATACAACCTGAAACTGCTCGACAAGTATCTGTGGCTTCTGGGGAAGGCGTATTTCCCGAAGAATTACGGGAAGAAGGGCTGAGACAATGTGTGGACCGCTTATTGACTGGAACGGAAACGGTCGGATTGACCCATCGGATATTGCCATCACCCTCGCTATTGCTGAAGAGGAAGAAGCGGATGATGAGGATGATGAAGAGCAGGTTTAGCCCTGCTGTGGATGATCGGAATCTATAGACATGTTCCTGCATACAGATAATCGCGGATATGTTTCTTGCGAACATATTCACAGTTTCAAGTCCTGTTTAATCTGCGTCGTGGAGATTTCGGGCGTGCGCGGCAAATAGACCACGTCGCAGCCCTCCTCCTTCAGGAAATCGAACTTGCCCGTCCAGTCGTCGCCCATCACGAAGGTGTCGACGTGGTACAGGTGGACGTCGGTGCGCTTCTGCTCCCAGTTTTCCTCGGGGATCACCAGGTCCACGTAGCGGATCGCCTCCAACAGCAGCTTGCGCTCCTCGTAGGAAAAGTAGCACTTCTTGTTCTTCTCCACGCGATTGAACGTGTCCGTGGACAGCGCCACGATCAGGTAGTCCCCCAGGGCCCTGGCGCGCCGCAGCAGATTGATGTGGCCGTAGTGGAGCAGGTCGAACGTGCCGTATGTGATGACGCGCTTCATGGAACGCACCTCCGTGTGAACTGGATTGCAAACCGCCGCAAAGCCTGGTATACTGTATCGGATGACATATGAAAGCGAGGAATGCGCCGTGCGCAGACTGCGCGAACAAATCGAGGCCTACCGGCCCTGCAACGAACAGGAGTCGCGGGACCGGCAACTCCTGCTTCTGGCGATCGACTCGCTGGCCTCTCCGCTGACGCGGGAGAACCCCTTCGCCCACTTCACGGCGTCTTCGTGGATCGTCAATCCCGCGCGCGACAAGACGCTGATGGCCTGGCACAACATCTACAAAAGCTGGGCCTGGACCGGCGGTCATGCCGACGGCGAGTCCGACCTGCTGGCCGTCGCGCTGCGCGAAGCCCGCGAGGAGACCGGCATCAGACAAATCCGCCCCGTCACCAGTGACATCTATTCTGTTGAGGTTCTTCCCGTGAACGCCCACGTGAAGCGTGGGCAGTTCGTATCGGCCCACCTGCACCTGAACCTCACCTATCTGCTCGAAGCCGACGACACACAGCCGCTGCGCGCCAAGCCCGACGAGAACAGCGCCGTCGCCTGGCTCCCCCTCGACGTCGCCGCCGACAACAAGGAGGAACCGTTCATGGCGGTGATCTACAGGAAATTGAACGATAAGCTCCCGCGCTGAATACTTAGTCCGCGCTCACCGCTTCCTTCGCCCTGGGCGACAGGTCCATGAACCAGGTGTACTCGCCCTTCCAGCCCAGCTTCACCGTGCCCAGGGAACCGTTCCTCTGCTTGGCGATGATCAGCTCGGCAATGCCCTTGTCGGGGGTGTCGGGGTCGTAGTATTCCTCGCGGTGGATGAACATGACCACGTCGGCGTCCTGCTCGATGGCGCCGGATTCGCGGATGTCGGACAGCAGCGGCCGGTGGTTGGAGCGGCCCGTGG
>CAJOOY010000073.1 GCA_905236385.1 uncultured Spirochaetia bacterium | reverse complement strand
GATAATTTAAAGTTCGAATTTCGTGTATCACATTCCGCTTCTAAAGAGCGGAAATTGTACCAAGTTATTTTTTAACGATTACTAAACATGGCATTAATGTGCTTGAAGTAGAGATAGCCACCATCCATCGCCTGATACTCAAAATAGTCTTCTGAATCTGTCCTTGTCCCATTGTTGAGTGTCTTTTTACAGCCAGAGACAGAGGAATTATTCTTCGATATTTCAGAGGTGTATTCTTCTATATGGTCAATCTTGATGGCATAGTCTTCCCAACCTCCCAGTTGATAATCTCTTTCAACATTTATTTTCCAAGTTGTACCAGAGACGATGACTCGCAGATTGTCCTGCTGATATTTCTTGTCTAATTTAACAGGAAATAGTGCATCTTCAGCATCAATGGACCCTGGATGGAAAAAGTATATGTACCATCTGTCCAGTTTTTCATCGAACCGTATGGTTCCTACCATATCTGTTACCCTAATTTGATCGCCTGGTAAAACAGGGTCAGTGAAAATACTGTCACTATCACTTGATGAGCAGCCTGCCAGTACCAGCATCAACATACTTAAATAAAAATACTTTTTCATAAACTTTGTCTTTTTATAGATATAACACAGCAATATAAAAAACCTTGCATGGAAAAGAGTTAAACAATATTAAAGCAGTCTTTTTTCCTATTCATTTATTTAATTTTGCCAATGAAAAAGAATCATAGATGAAGAAACTTCGTACAATAGAAATGCATCGACTCTCTGTAGAGGAGTTTCGTGAAGCAAAGAAATTACCATTGATTGTAGTTTTAGATGATGTGCGCTCGATGTACAATGTGGGCAGTGTGTTCCGTACAGGCGATGCCTTCCGTATCGAGGCTGTCTATCTCTGTGGCATTACCTCCACGCCTCCGATGACGGAGATTCATAAGACGGCTCTTGGTGCTGAGGATAGTGTAGAATGGAAGTATTTTAATTCTGCTAAAGAGGCTCTTATTTCGCTTAAAGAGGCTGGTTATGAAATTTATTCGGTTGAACAGGCACATGGTTCCACATTATTACAGGACTTCACACCTGTTCATCAGATGAAATATGCTGTTGTTCTCGGCAACGAGGTCAAGGGTGTCCATCAGGAAGTCATCGACATCTCCGATGGCTGTCTGGAGATTCCCCAGTTTGGCACTAAACATTCCATGAATGTATCCGTCACTGCTGGTATCATTATCTGGCACTTCGCATCCAGACTTCTCCTATAATATATAATAAGGTGGCTCAATGGCCACCTTATCTATATAAGTATTATTCCTCAGGCTTGAAATCTTCCTTGCCTACGCCGCAGATGGGGCATACCCAGTCATCAGGGATATCCTCAAAAGCAGTTCCTGGCTCAATGCCACCATCGGGATCGCCTACTGCGGGGTCATAGACGTAACCGCAAACTTCGCAAATGTACTTCATAATCGTGAAAGTTTTAGTTATTAATAAGGGTTTTTATTCTCTCTACAATCCGCTCTGGCGGAATGTTCTGTAAGCAAGCATAGTCGCCACGCTGACAGGGCTTATTGCCGAAGATACTGCACGGGCGACAGTCGAGTTCTATCTGAATGGCATTCTCCTGCGACTGATTGAAGCCAAAGAATCCAGCCATGGGATGAGTAGATCCCCAGACACTGACCACGGGAATACCCGTCAATGAGGCTAAGTGCATATTGGCAGAATCCATGGAAAGCATCACATCGAGATGACTCATCAATATCAGTTCTTGATACATATTCTCACAATGTCTGCTGGCATGGACGCACTGCTGGTATTTCTGGCACCATTGTTGGAAGTATTGGTCTTCCTGTTCTCCTTTTCCAAATAGGAAGATGCGTGCCTTAGGATAGTCTTTCAGCAATTGGACAATGACCTGTTCCATCAGGCGCGGAGGATAGATTTTTCCTTCGTGTGCGGCAAAGGGAGCAATGCCTATCCATTGTTCGTAGTTCTTCTTGGGTCCGAAAATGGCTGGTAACAAGTTCAGGTTTCCTCCTTCTTCAGGGAAGATAGACTTGAACAGGCTGATATCTACAGGATATCCCAGACGTTCAAAGACCTCTGCATAGTTCTCGAAGGAAGTAGGAAGTTGTTCTCTTACCTTATTCTTAGTAGAAACAAGTTTTCGTCTTTGCTTCCGATGCTTGTTGATATGTTCTACTCGATATCTGCCTAAGTTGAAGCGCACCCTGAGATATTCAGAACGCAATACGTTGTGCAGATCAGCCACCTTCGTAAACTGTTTCGCTACCAGACGGCGATAGAGAGCGTTCAGTCCTTTCACTCCGTGATATTCTCTTTTGATATCGGCCTCCATGAAGTTGACATTGGGTGCCAGATCGTCAAAGAGTGGGCGGGCGAATCCCTTACTTAGTACGGTGATACGGATATCCGGATACTGTCTGGCCAAAGCCCATACTACGGGAACCACCATGGCTACGTCACCCAAGGCGGAGAATCGTATGACGAGTATATGCTCCTTTCTCACCTTCTCACCCTTTCGCTATTTCACTTTTCACCTTATATATAATATAGGGTTCGTTGCTGGATCATTGTACATTTTCATCTGCCTGTAGACTTTCATGTATTTTCTTCCTGCCTCGATATCCTCCAGAAGTTGGTCGATGGCCAGCGACAGGTCTTTCTGCTGTTCCAGCAGGATGTCCAGTTTCCCCTTACATTTGGCAATGTGCTCTGGTGAGGCATCCTGACGCTCCACCTGCTCCTGCATGTGGTAGATCTTCAAGGCAAGAATGCTCAGACGGTCTACGGCCCAGGCAGGACTCTCTGTGTTGAGGCGGGCATCGGGCAGCACCTTCACTTCGCTATACAGATGACGGAAGTAGGAATCGATTTCCTCCACCAGATCTGTACGGTCCTGATTGCTCCTGTCAATACGCCGTTTCAGCGACAAGGCCTCGACGGGATCGATGTGCGGATCACGTATGATATCCTCAAAATGCCACTGAACGGTGTCGATCCAGCATTTCAGATAAAGACTGTATTCAATACTGTCT
>CAJOOY010000072.1 GCA_905236385.1 uncultured Spirochaetia bacterium | reverse complement strand
TGGTAGTTTAGGTTTAGTCTATGACTTAGCTGAAGAAATTACTAAGGCTGAAGCCAGAGTCGTTGACCACGTCCCAGATACCGTAGACGGCGATGGCAACCCACTTACTTGGAAAGAAGAAGTGTATGAAAAAGGAACCAGATACACCGTCAAATTACGTGAAGGTTTAAAATGGTCCGATGGTTCTGCTTTAGGAACTGATGACTTCATCTATTCTTGGAACAGAGCTTCTGGTGCTACCTTAGGTGGTGACTACGGATACATGTTCGAAATCTTAGCCGATTACGGTGCACACTCCGTCGATGATGCTAACTTCAACCTTGCCATGAACAAAGTTGATGACAGAACATTCACATTCGATGTCATGGTTGATGTTCCTTACGTTGATCAATTACTCGCTTTCCCAACTTACTTCCCAGTTCAAAAAGCAACTGTCGAAGCCAACGATACTGAAGAAGATGGTGCATGGGCTACTGATCCAAGCACATTCAGATCCTGTGGTGCTTATACCTTAAAATCATGGGAACACAACTCTTCAATCGTCTTAGTTAAGAACCCAGATTACTGGGATGCAGACAACATCAAAATGGAAAAGATTACCTTCGCTCTCTCCGATGATGACAATGCTATCTTAGCTTCTTACAAAGCCGGACAATATGAAATGATTGACGGTGTACCAAACGATCAAATCGATGAATTAAAAGCCGCTTATCCAAACGAATTTGTCATCGCTGGTCAAATGGGTACTTACTATATCTCATTCAACGTTAACTCCACCGTTTTCAACGCTAAAGCTAATGATGAAGTCAAGAGAGCTAAAGTCCGTAGAGCTTTAGGTTTATTCATCGATAGACAATACATTGTCACCGAAATCGGTAAAGCCGGACAACAACCAGCCAACGCCTTCGTCTCCTCTGGTTTAAGTGATCCAAAGGGCGGCGAATTCGTCGACCACAATGGTCCAGATGGCGATGGTAAAGGTTACTTCAAGAAAGGTGAAACCACCGAAGACAAGAATGCAAACGTCGCAGAAGCTATTGCCCTCTTAAAAGAAGTTGGCTATACCTACGATGAAGGAACTGGTAAATTCACTGACTTCCCAGCATTCAAGTACTTATACAACACCAGCTCTGGTCACCAAGCCATTGCTGAAAACGTCAAGGATACATTAAACAAATATGGTATTACTGTTACCCTTGAAAACCAAGACTGGTCAACATTCTTACAAACCAGAAAAGAAGGTAACTACGACGTTGCCCGTAATGGTTGGTTAGCAGACTACGATGATCCATCTTCTTACTTAACAATGTGGACCACCGGTTCTGGTAACAATGATTGCCAATTTGGTAAAGGCGCACACGCCAGCTATACCGGTTACAGCGCTCCTCTCGGAGATGCTACCTTAAATGGTAACTGGGGTGCAACATATGATGCATTAATGGCTGCTGCTGCTAAAGAAACCGATGCTAATAAGAGATTCCAAATCTTACACGATGCCGAAACCTTATTAATGAGCACTGGTGCTATCTGCCCAATCTACTACTACACAGATATCTACATGATCAACTCTAATATCAGCGGATTCTTCTCCTCTCCATTAGGCTACAAGTTCTTCATGTACTGTGAAAAAACTGCTAAATAATAGTAGAGAATAATCGTTCTAGGGTGGTCTAGAATATAGCGAAACAAAACCACAAATTAAGATCATAAGGTGGTACATCTTCGGGTGTACCACTTTTATTATGTCTTGCAATATATGATACCTCGTGATACGATGTATGCTAGAAAAGGAAAGAAATGGAAAGTCAATTAAGAAGGGGAATCCTTGACGTCTGCGTCCTTGCAGCCATAAAAAATGAAGACTCATATGGTTATAAGATCATTAAAGACTTAAAGCCCCTTTCAACATTATCTGAATCAACCCTTTATACCATTTTAAAAAGATTAGAAGAAGGGGAGATGATTACTACTTATACTCGGGAATATGAAGGAAGACAAAGAAAGTATTATCACATTTCTTCATTAGGACGCGAAAGAATTGAACAATTTAAAGAAGATAGTAAAGAATTAATAAATGTTTATAAATTCATCGTAGGAGAATCGTTATGAAAAAAGAAGAATTCTTATTAGAGTTAAAACAAAGATTAAATGGTTTACCAGAAAATGACATCAAAGATAGAATTGCTTTCTACGACGAGATGATT
>CAJOOY010000071.1 GCA_905236385.1 uncultured Spirochaetia bacterium | reverse complement strand
TTTGGGTATTTGCATGGAAGTCTCGCTGCTTGCGGTGATTGTATAGGAGGAAAAAGGGGATATGAACAGCCTTACAACAGATATTGCGGGAATTGTCCGCGAGGCCAGCAGGCTTATGACGGACGAAACTTTAAGGGACAGCGTTGAGCAAAAGGGCAATAATTCAAATTATGTTACGGAAGCGGATAAGGCGGTGCAGGAATTTTTGGCACAGAGGCTCACGGCACTTTTGCCCGGCAGTGAGATGCTGGGGGAGAAGGGGGAGCATAGGACACTCAACGCAGAGAATATCTGGGTGGTTGACCCCATAGACGGTACATCTAATTTTATCAGAGATATTGGGTTCAGCGGCATTTCTGTAGGGCTTGTGCGGGATGGAAAGCCTTATGCGGGCGTGATTTATAATCCATATAGGGATGAAATGTATTGTGGGGAGAGCGGTAAGGGGGCATATCTAAATGGCAGGCCAATCCACGTTTCGGATAGGGATTTTGCCCATGCTCATCTATGCTCCGCTATGTGCCTGTATGACAAGCGGTATGCGGAGGCCTGTTTTCGCGTGATCCGCCGTGTATATATGCAGTCGGACGACCTGCGGCGGATGGGGACGGCTTGTCTGGAACTTGCCATGCTGGCGGCGGGGCGGGTGGAGCTCTATTTTGAAATGCGGCTGTTTCCGTGGGATGCGGCGGCAGCCTTCCCCATTATCACAGAGGCAGGTGGGATTGCGGAGTGCCTGTATTATGAAGGTTTCCCGCTGGATAAGCCATTTCCGGTGATCGCAGCCAATACCAGGGAGAACTTCGAGGAATTGAAGGCAATTGTTTGCGAAGAAATTCCCAGTGTGCCCTATGCGGATGGGATATGACAAATAAGGTAAGGTGATAGCGTGAATTTAGCCTGCAAAAGGTACGTAAAGCAGTGTGAACTGGGGGAAAAGCAGGATAAAATAAGGTGTTGGATCAAATTTATCCTACAAAAGACGCGAAAGGCAGCGTGAGTTTGGGAAAAAAGTAGGATAAAAAAGGATGCTAGTGTGAATTTATCCTACAAAAGACGCGAAAAGTAGCGTGAGTTGTAGGAAAAAGTAGGATAAAAAAGGGTGGTAGTGCAAATTTATCCTACAAAAGATGCGAAAAACAGCGTGAGTTGCAGGAAAAAGTAGGATAAAAAAGGGTGGTAGTGCAAATTTATCCTACAAAAATTGCGGAAAGCAGCGTGAGTTTGGGAAAAAAGTAGGATAAAATAGGGTGCTAGTGTGAATTTATCCTACAAAAGACGTGAAAAACAGCGTGAGTTTGGGAAAAAAGTAGGATAAAAAAGGGTGCTAGTGTGAATTTATCCTACAAAAATTGCGGAAAGCAGCGTGAGTTTTGGAAAAAGTAGGATAAAAAGGGGTGATAGCGCAAATTTATCCTACAAAAGACGCGAAAAGTAGCGTGAGTTGTAGGAAAAAGTAGGATAAAAAAGGGTGGAAGTGCAAATTTATCCTACAAAAGATGCGAAAAGTAGCGTGAGTTGTAGGAAAAAGTAGGATAAAAAAGGGTGGAAGTGCAAATTTATCCTACGAAAGACGCGAAAAGTAGCGTGAGTTGGGGAAAAAGTAGGATAAAAAAGGATGCTGGCATGAATTTAGCCTACAAAAGTCGCATAAAGTAGTACTCAAAGTAGAATAACACAAGAGTGAAAAACACAAGAACGAAAATCACGAGAGAAAAACATAAGAGCAAAAACATGAGAGAAAAACATAAGAGCAAAACATAAGAGAAAAACATGAGAGCAAAACCACAAGAGCAAAACCACAAGAGCGAAAACTACAAGAGCAAAATCACAAGAGCAAAATCACAAGAGCAAAACCACAAGAGCGAAAAGCACAAGAGCGAAAACCACAAGAGCAAAAGCACAAGAGCGAAAAACATAAGAAAAATAAGGTAAGGGGAAACAAACAAATGACAAAAAAGCAGCGTGCGCTCCAGATCATAGAGCGTTTGAAACAGGAATATCCTGATACGGTATGTACTCTGGACTATGACCAGGCGTGGAAGCTTTTGGTCAGTGTAAGGCTTGCGGCGCAATGTACGGATGCCAGGGTGAATGTGGTGGTTGAGGGGTTGTATGCCAAATATCCGGATGTAGACGCATTGGCGGAGGCCTCAGTGGAGGAGATTGAAGAGATAGTGCGTCCCTGTGGCCTAGGCAATAGCAAGGCCAGGGACATTAACGCTTGCATGCGTATGCTCAGGGATACCTATGGCGGGAAAGTGCCGGATACGATGGAGGAATTATTAAAGCTGCCAGGTGTGGGAAGGAAAAGCGCTAATCTTGTCATGGGGGATGTGTTTGGAAAACCTGCCATCGTTACGGACACTCATTGTATTCGATTGGTGAACCGCATGGGCCTGGTGGATGGGATTAAGGAGCCGGGGAAGGTGGAGAAGGAGTTATGGAAGATCATTCCGTCGGAGGAGGGAAATGATTTTTGCCATCGGTTGGTGGATCATGGGCGGGCGGTTTGTACCGCAAGGACAAAGCCCTATTGTGACAAGTGTTGCGTACAGGATATTTGTAAAAAAATTTTAGAAAAATGAAATATAAGCAGAATGCGCTCAAAAGAAACGGAAACAAGAAACGGAAACAAGAAACGGAAACAAGAAATGGAAACAAGAAACGGAAACAAGAAACGGAAACAAGAAACGGAAACAAGAAGCGGAAACAAGAAACGGCAACAAATTGCGTTCATTGGTATAGCTGTGGCATATAATATTATGACAGATTTTATGGAGCGTAGGATGCAGATATATGTTGTACAGGCAGGGGATACGATAGACCTGATCGGGGACAGGACGGGCGTTTCCCCTTTTAAAATAGCATTGGACAATCAGTTGATCTACCCTTATGAGCTTGCCGTCGGGCAGGCTCTCCTTATTTCCGGGAATGATTTTTCCGGCAGTGCCATTCCCGGAAGCAATATTCCAAATAATATTATCTCCATTGAAAATGCGGAGGATAGCTTTGGGGCATTAAATATCCGTGTCAGCGGTTATGCTTATCCATTTATCAGCAGATGGGTGCTGGCGCAGACGCTTCCTTATCTGACAGAGCTTCCCATTTTCTCTTATGGGTTTAACAGTTATGGGGAACTGATACCGCCGGCGTTAGATGAGTCTTGGATGATCGAAGCAGCCAAGGAAGCGGCAGTACAGCCGATATTGACACTTACACCACTAGGACCGGATGGAAGATTCAATAATAATCTGATCAGCCAGGTGGTAAATTCCCAGGACGTTACAGAAAATGTGATCAACAATCTGTTAGAAGTCATGGGGAGGAAGGGGTATGAAGGTGTGGATATTGATTTTGAATACATCCGGGCCGAGGACAGGGACGCTTTTACGACATTTGTGGCTCAGGTGGCAGAGACCATGCGGGAAAATGGATACCACACTTCTGTGGCGCTGGCGCCAAAGGTTTCAGCCGACCAGCGAGGGCTGTTATACCAGGGGAAGGATTATGGAGGGCTTGGGGCAGTGGCGGACCATGTGCTGCTCATGACTTACGAATGGGGGTATACGTATGGCCCGCCTATGGCAGTTGCCCCGCTTAACCAGGTGCGCAGGGTTGTGGAGTATGCGTTGACGGAGATCCCAGCTGCCAAAATAGATTTGGGGATCCCAAATTATGGATACGACTGGCCTTTGCCTTTTGAGCGTGGGGTGACGAAAGCAAGGAGTATCGGAAATGTGGAGGCTGTGCGGATCGCGGTGGCACAGGGGGCAGAGATATTGTTTGACCTGGAGGCGCAGAGCCCATACTTTACTTATACTGACGAAGCCACGGGCATAGGGCATGAGGTATGGTTTGAGGATGTGCGGAGCATGCAGGCAAAATTTGGGCTCGTGCAGGAATATGGATTGCCGGGCATGGGGTATTGGCAATTAATGCGCCTGTTTCG
>CAJOOY010000070.1 GCA_905236385.1 uncultured Spirochaetia bacterium | reverse complement strand
TTCTGTCTTCCGACTTCCGTCTTCTGACTCCTAAAGACGTCTGGTATGTCGGCGGCATCACCGACGAAAACGCCCGTGAGGTTTCAATAAAATTGGATTTCCTTGAAAAAGGCAAGACTTATGACGCCATCATCTACTGCGACGCAAAAAACGCCAGCGGTCTGCCTGGCGACGGTTATAATCCGCAGGCGTACACTATCACGAAGAAGACAGTAACCTCAAAGAGCGTGTTGAAGATGAAGATGGCACCATGCGGCGGCTTCGCTGTCAGCATCCGCGAAAAAAAATAAAAAAACAATAACATTATGACAACTGATGAATACAGAGACGAAGGATTCCGTCTCTACGACGAAAACATCGAAAAAGCAGTGGAATGCTTTAAAAAAGCCGCTGAAGACAACGACATCACCTCCGCCATCGCCCTTGCAGGCTATTATTATGACGAAGAAGGCGAGGACGAAATAGCCAAAGACTGGCTCGAAAAAGCGTTCAAATGCTACGAAGACGCCGCAACCATCAGCAAAGACACGAGTTTCAACACAAAACTCTCCTTCAACATCATCGAGGTGACACCCGACAGCGTGACATTCGAGGTGAAAAGCGACTTCGCACCTGACTACAAGACATTCAACGACACTATCCGCCGAGGCGAAACGAAGAAATACGAAAACTCGCATGAAGCTACCGCCACTATCTATGATGAGGATTATGATTACACCATCGAAAGCAGACTTGCAATAAAGGCTTTTTAGAAGACAGAAACTATAAGCAAGTATAAAAAAAAATGAAACATCTTTATCTAACACTACTCCTTTTAGCTCTTGTTTCATGTAGCAAAACCTCGCATTTCGAGATAATAACCCATGACACTAACGAGCCGCGGTTTTCTTGGAACTATGAGTCGGATGCGCAAAATGTGAAACAAATCAGCTACCGAATTATTGTGGCTTCAAGCGCTCAGAGTGTTCAAAATGGTGTCGGTGACCTCTGGGATTCGGGCATAATCTATTCTGACAGAATGCTTTACATCCCCTACGAAGGGAAAGAACTTCAAAGTCGCGACAAGGTTTTTTGGAAAGTCTTTGCGACGCTTTCTTACGGAAAAAATAAGACTGCCGAGATTGAAAGCGATGTCAAATGTTTTGAGATAAGTCTTTTAAAATCAAGCGATTGGCAAGCGAAATGGATTGGGCACGAGTTTGACGACGACGTCCTTGTCGGGAAGACACGTTTGGCTGCACGATACCTTCGGAAAGAGTTCAAATTGGATAAAAACATCGCCGAGGCACGCCTTTATGTGAGCGGATTAGGACAATACAGCGCTTATATAAATGGCGTTGAGGTCGCACCCGACGAATTATTGAAGCCGGCATTGTCGGATTATCACAAACGAGTGTATTTCAACACTTTCGATGTCACCGAGATGCTGAAAAACGGCGACAACGCCATCGGTGTGACTCTTGCCGGAGGTCGTTTTACAGCAATGAGATATAACGCAGCAAATCCCAATTTCGACTTCACCGACAACGTGCTGCATTTCGACACTCCAAGGATGATTTTACAACTCGAAATAACATATCTTGACGGTCGTAAATCATTGATTATCAGCGATGAAACATGGAAAATCACCAACCGCGGACCTATCCGCACTTCCAACGAATACGACGGCGAGACATACGACGAAAATTATGAATTAGGCGACTGGACAAATCCACATTACGATGACAATTTATGGTTTGATGCAGAACCATGTAAAGACGATGTGCAAATCGTCTCTGCCCTCACACCCCAACCCAATCCAAACATCAAAATTCAGGATTCACTAACGCCTGTTGCCGTTTTCAGAAAAGGCGACAAATGGATTCTCGACATGGGACAAAACATGGTCGGCGTCTTGCAAATGAACATCTCCGTGCAAAATCTCGGCGACACCATAGTTTTAAGATTTGCCGAAAACCTCTATCCCGACAGCACTCTCGACGTGAGAAACCTGCGCTCAGCCGAAGCCACCGACAGATATATCATCTCAAAAAACTCTACACTCTCAACTTCAAACTACTCTAAACTCTACACTCTCAACTCTCAACTAAACTGGCATCCCACGTTCACCTATCACGGATTCCGTTACGTTGAAATATCAGGTCTTAGAAACACCCCGAAACCTTCTGATTTTCAAGGACTTGTGTTTTACGACGAGATGCAGACCACAGGCTCTTTCGAGACATCCAACGAGATTCTGAATGCCGTTTATCGCAACGCTTTCTGGGGTATCCGTGGCAACTACCGCTCTATGCCCACCGACTGCCCGCAGCGTGACGAGCGCATGGGATGGACTGGTGACCGCGCCACAGGCTGCTATGGCGAGTCGTATATCTTTGATAATCATCAACTTTATGCCAAATGGCTCGACGACGGTGAGGATTGTCAGCTCGAAAAC
>CAJOOY010000069.1 GCA_905236385.1 uncultured Spirochaetia bacterium | reverse complement strand
GGTCCATAATCCCGGCCTGGGCGAGTGTAGCACTCCCGCCACTGGCAATCTTCTCGCCCTCTTTCAGTATGGTCCCAAGCAAAGCTACAGCCTCTTTGGAAGACGGAACATAAAGAGCTTTCATGTTGTTTTTTTCGAGAGCCTCCATGGTCCTCTTGATTCTGATATGCAAGATTCTCTCAAGATTGGCATCCATAATTACACCTCTTCTAGATTATAGCACACTTTTCATATTATCATTGAAATGAGGTTAAAATAGGTTGAACATGAAAACAACAATTATAGCCACCCTGATTCTTTTATCCTCTCTGCTCTTTTTCTCCTGCTCAAAGAAGACTGAGAACTCATACACAATGATAACTCAAGAGCAGGCTAAAAAGATAATGGACACAGAAGAAGGCTTTGTAATTCTGGATGTAAGAACCCTTGAGGAGTATGAAAGTGGCCACATTCCTAACGCCATTCTTTTACCCTACGATGAAATTCCCGAGAAGGCAGAAAGTGTTCTGAAAGACAAAAACCAGAAGATACTTGTTTACTGCAGAAGCGGAAACAGAAGCAAGACAGGATCCTCCTATCTGGTAGAGCTCGGATACACAAATGTCTATGAATTCGGCGGTATAAACACATGGCCGTACGAGATTGAGAACTGAAAGACAGACTACTGCAAGTTAGTGTCAAGTTTTTGAAATAAAACGACTTTTTAAATTGATTTTACAAGATTGAATTTTATAATTACTTATACAGTAAAAAGTTAATCTGATAAATTCTTCTGCTAAAATTTTTGAAAGTTTTTGTTGACAAATTAGAACTTCGGATGCATAATACCGGCGAATTTAGAGATGTAAAGAGAAATTAAGGAGAAAAAAATGAGACTTGAAGATTTGTCCAGAGAACTAGACATGAATGATCCCGAGCTTAATGGAAAAATGGCGGGATACAATGGCGAAGTCAGAATGAGCACTTATGCTGAGGGAGATATTCCTGCAGATGAAGGACACAGAATTGTAACTTCAACAATGGATGACTGGGAGCAACCAAACCAGGTTGTTTGCTGTGAAGTTGAGTAATAGAAACCAATAAGTTTGCATAATAATCCGAAGGGTTGTAATTTCACGAATTACAACCCTTTTCTTTTTCCCACACAGGCACAACCCTATACTTCTGTTTCTTTATTTTCTGCAGCTCGTCATTCAAGGCCTTGACCTGCTCTGATGGCAGAGCAGCCTTCTTCAGAATGGATTCAAAGCTCATTGCGTTGAGCATATTGGTATCCACTGTATTTAAATTATCCTGCCCAAATCAGTGCTTATTAAAAATATTGATTTTTATATAGAAACATTGACAAAACAACTGAATACACTTAGTCTGATTTCAACGGGATTTGTACTTCTGCTTGCAGCCGATACTGCTAAAGGAAGAGTCAGACCTGAAATGGTCTTTTCTTTTTAAGCTTATCTTGATGTACAGAGTCTAATCCTCACTGTTAAGGCATGAGGTGATTATCAGTATGTTTGAAAAAGTTAATCCAAGTCATCCCGACAAAGTTGCAGACAGGATTGCCGGAGCAGTAGTGGACCTTGCATACAATATAACAGATAATCCGAGGATTGCAGTGGAGGTATTGATCGGGCATGGAACATGCAAGATCATTGCTGAGTCATCCGTTTCAATCAAGGAAAAGAAGATTCAAAATGCAGTGGACCGCATAACAGGCAGCAGGTTGAAACTTGAGTACACGGAAGTCCCGCAGGACGGGATTCTATCCGGCAATCAGAAAAATGAAATCAGATGCGGAGATAACGGCATTTTCAAGGGAACGGTGGTAACGGCAGAGCAGAAAAGACTTTCTGATATGGCCAGAAGAATATACAAAGCTTTTCCTACAGACGGCAAGTACATAATGGACGGCGAGAAAGTTGTTATCTGTCAGAGCCATGCAAGTAAGGATGAGCTGTCCACCTTCTGCCCGACAGCAATAATCAATCCGCTTGGTGAGTGGACAGGAGGACCGGATGTTGATTGCGGGGCCACCAACAGAAAGCTTGGAAGCGATATGGGAGACTCCGTAACCGGAGGTGGCCTTCACGGCAAGGATCTGTCAAAGGCAGATGTCTCTGTGAACATATACGCATGGCTTGAAGCACAGAAGACAGGAAGGACCGTCCAGTACTCCTGTGCCATAGGAGACACCGAAATCAACGGCGTCCCTTACTCAGAGATAGTCGAAACGGCTAGAGCCTTTATTGAAGCAGCCGGCGGTTTTGAAAATTTTGCCATGTGGGGTCTGATCTGATTTCAGAACTCCACTGTTTTAGGCTCCTGTGTAAAGGAACTGAAGACGGCCGTGCAGTTTTTCAGATAGAGAACAGCCGTATTTGGGTCGTCTTCACTGTACATGGACCTGAGATTGGGATAGCTGTCCAGCATATGAGCCTTTGCTTCTCTTCTGTCATCTACAACAAGAGTTGCACTTGCTCTGAGCCATGTACCGCCCATGAAGGCACAGATTTCTGCTTTGGGGTTCTTTTCAAGCTGTCTGAAAACATCTTTTTTCTTTCCTGTCTGTATGTAGAGTTTACCTTCAAAGATATCCACAGTCCCGAATGGTCTTACTCTCGGCTGGTCGCCTTCAACCGTAGCCAGGTAATATGTACCTGCCTTTTTTAGAAATTCAAAAACCTCTTTCATTTCTTCCTCCGTCATTTCATGACTGTATGATAAAACCGCAGTTGAATAATATACAAGTGCTGTTTCGCATACTGAATCTACTATTTAAGCGTTGGAAAAGGGTGGGAAAGCAGTAATATCTGCTTAAGGCCCGCTTGCATGACCCGGACAATAGAATCAGCAGCTGTTTGGAACATAGAAACAATTACCTGCAGAACTCGAAAGTCCAAGGATTTGAACAAATATCTATACCATATGAACTAACATGGCAAACCTTACATTTTAAAGCTTACGTTAGTTTTTATATTGTAATCTATTTTGTTATAAAACAAAGAATTAAATCTGTTATCCTACTTGAATTAAGAAATGAAAAGGAGTATATTCCTCACGTGAGTTTTAAAAAAAGCGGAAAAAAGAAACATTTTCAGAACAAGGCCTACCTCTATCTTCTGCCGGCGCTTACAGTTGCCGCAGCATTCTGTTGGTACCCGTCCGTAAAGAGCATAGTTGAGTCTTTCCTTGTTGTTAACCAGGGAGGAAAAGTCATAGGCTTTGCTGCATTTGACAACTACAGAAGACTTTTCTCAGATCAGGCCTTCCTCCACAGTATTAAGGTAAGTGTTACCTTTATTCTTCTTTTTGTTCCTGCAAATACTTTTGTGACTCTGCTTGCAGCCTCTCTTACAAGAAGACCAAGCCGGCTGTCCTTCATTCCTGAATACATTTTTTTTACGCCGGTTGCTGTTTCTTTATCAGCTTACAGCCTCCTCATGAGTGACATTTTCAGAGGAGAAGCCTCAGTTCTGAACAACCTTTTCTCAACAGCCTTCTCAGGCATAACAACACCCGCCGGAGCCATGGCGGTACTGGTTATTCTTGGAATATTTCTGGATTTTGGGCTTGATTACATACTTCTCATGTGCGCATTCAGAAGCATTGACCGTTCCGTGATTGAAGCGGCAAGAATGGACGGAGCAGGCGGATGGAGACTCTACTGGTGCGTAGAAGTGCCCATGATAAAGAACACTGTGCTTGTCACAATCTTTCTTGCCCTAAAAGACGCTCTTCTTATCTCAGCCCCAATAATAATACTCACTGAAGGTGGCCCATACAGAAGCACAGAGACAATCATGTTCTACTACTACACAGAAGCTTTCCGGAGCGGAAACAGAGCCGTTCAGAATGCCCTGGCCTCCATTGTTCTTCTCATAGCCGGAGCAGGAATGACAGTCTATTCAATATTTAAAAGAAAGAAGGAGGCTCTTTGATGGGAAAAACCGTTCAGAGAACAGCATATGACAGCTTTCGCCATGTGACAAGAATAATCCTTCTGGTTCTTATGTCCGTCATTGTAGCCTTTCCCCTTTTCTACATGTTCTCTTCTTCTCTGTTCTCCGCCTCTGATTTCAATAATCTGAGACTTTTCCCGGCAAGCCCGGTATGGGAGAACTACACAAGAGCTCTGAATCAGAAGTTCTTCTGGAGAAACATGCTGAATTCTGTAGGAACATCAATTCTGGCTTCAGTTTTGAGAACCGCAATTGCTGTTCTTGCAGCCTTTGCCTTCACTTATTTCAAATTCAGGGGAAAGAACCTTATTTTCACAGCCCTTGTACTCACTCTCTTCATTCCACAGGAGGCTGTTTTGTACCAGAACTACAGAACAATTGCAAAGCTCGGTCTGCTGGACACCTGGGCGGGAATAATCAGCACAAGCCTGTTCTCAGCAGCTCAAATGCTTCTGCTCATGGGTTCCTTCAAGGCTCAGAGTAAGGAAATATATGATGCAGCCAGAATAGACGGGGCTACGGATTTAAGATACTTAACCGGTATCCTCATACCACTCTCAGGTCCGGCTATTCTGACAGTAGCCATCCAAACCCTCATAGTAACCTTTAACTCCTACCTGTGGCCACTTCTGGTCACAAACAGAAGCAGTTCTAGAACCATACAGATAGCCATGACCATGCTCGGCTATGCTGAATCAGGACAGTTAGGGCCTCAGATGGCAACACTTGTCATAGCCACAGCCCCCTTTCTGGTCATTCTCGCCCTTGCAAAGAAAAAAATTGAAACCACTCTCACCAGGAGATGAAAATGAAAAAAATCTTTTCAGCAGTTCTTCTTATAATCTTTCTTTCCTCAGTCCATGTTTTTGCAGCAGGCCTGAGAGAAAGCTCCTCAGCTTTGACTGAAGTAGAAATCTGGCACAGTGCCCAGGGTTCAAATGCAGAAGTTTTCGACTCTATCATTGAAACTTTTAACAACACCATAGGAAAAGAAAAGGGAATAGTGGCCACATCCATCTACCAGGGGAAGGCCAATGACGTGCTGACAAAAATTAACGCCGCCAGCGGAACAGATAGCTTACCCGACATAGCAATGATGGACGCAACTGCTGCCACCGACATGAACGCCAGTGACTATCTTGTTACAATAGATGCTCTGGGAATAGACACTTCAAAAATTATTGAATGCGGCCTTTCATCCTACACCTCTGAAAAGGGTCTTCTCGCCCTGCCGTTCAATGCCTCAGCCCTTCTTTACTACTACAACAAAACCCTATATGACTCTCTTGGTCTTTCTGCTCCGGAAACAATTGATCAGATGGCCTATGTGGTTTCAAAGACAGGATTGGCCGGAAGCAACGGTAAGCTTTTGAGAGTTGGATTTATTGGAATTCCGACAACCTTTGAACTGTCAACCTTCATAGGATCCCAGAATGGATTGAGCTATATGCTGGACAACAGAAACGGCCACGACGGAGTAGCAACAAAGGCAGTCTTCGGCGAGGAAGGAACCTACAAAACTTTTCTTCTTGAATGGAAAAAAGTCTTTGACACAGGCTTTTACAGCACAGCAACTACCGGAACAACTGAAGAATTCACAGCCGGCCGTGCCGCAGCCATGCTGGCTTCTTCAAGCAAGCTGGCAACAATAATCAACAGCGCAGAAGGTTTTGAAGTGGGAGTTGCAAGCGTGCCCATGGTAAACGAGAATGCCACAGGCGGAACTGTCATCTCGGGCGGAGCACTCTTTGCCTTCTCTGACAATGAGGCAGTGAAAACCGTACTTGAATATCTTGTATCAAAAGATGTTCAGGCCATCTGGTCTGAAGGAACAGGCTATGTTCCCGTAAACACTGAAAGCTATGAAACTGAATCATACAGAAGCTTTCTCAAGGAAAACCCCCTCTACAAGGTGGCTTCCGACGCGCTTCTTTCCTCAAACCCCGGCATGACAAACGTCTGGGTTCCCTCAGCCTACTCCATCTACTATTCGTTTCAGACAAACATAATCAACTACCTTAACGGAACAGGCGTGGATGAGACAGTTAGTGAGATGGAGAGTATAATTAACAGTGCTATAAAGACTTACAGAGAGCAGAACCTGTAAAACTGATTATTCATCAAGCTCTTTTATTGGTTGCTGCATGGCCCAGTTAAAGAGCTTTTCCATGCTTCCCTGTGTTTGAGCAAAGACGTAAGTCTTGTCGTTGGCCGTAATTGTAGCTTTTGAAAGAAGAAGTTTTTTCTCAAACCTGTAGCTTTGGACAGCTGATCTTTTAATCACAATCACGCTTGTCTGACTCAAGGCTCCGCCGGCAATAATGAGGATTCTTGAATCAGTGATTGCGATCATCCGCCTCTGGCCGTCATAGTAGCCGGTTAAAATACAATTGAGAACCTCATCATAAGGTAGAACTGAAGCCAGCGGCTTCAGTTCCAACCTGTGATAATAAGTACTGTATATGCCCAGTTCCCTGAGCCTATCCAAGAGATACGACTTATCCATTATTTAATAGGAGAGTCCTCTCTCAGCATCTTCATCTGCTTAGCGACACATGCTGTACATGTAAGGTCACCAGTGACGTTAAGAGCTGTTCTACCCATATCAAGAATAGCATCAATACCAAGGATCATGGCGTATGCACCGGCGAGTACTGTGCCTTCAGCAATCGGCATTCCAATTCCCTGCATGACCATGGCGAGCATGATAGCACCGGCTCCCGGAACACCAGCTGTACCGATTGAAGCGAGAGTTGCAAGAAGAACAATCATTCCCATTTCACCAATTGCAAGACCTCTTCCATAGCAAGACATAACAAGGAAGAATGCACAGACACCCTGATAGATGGCTGTTCCGTCCATGTTGATTGTTGCACCGAGAGGAAGTGAGAAAGCGTAAACTTCTTTATCAATTCCGAGGTTCTCAGCAGCTGTCATTGTTGTAGGAAGTGTTCCGTTTGAAGAACGTGTTACAAAAGCTGTAATAAACGGTGTTCTTGCTTCCTTAAAGAATTTACCAACTTTGATTTTGTAAATCTTAAGAAGTCCGCCGTAGACAACAATAATATGGAGAGCATAACCGATGAAACAAGCAATTGTTACCATTACGAGAGCTCCGGCAACCTTAGCACCGTTCTTAGCAAAGACTTCAGCAATAAGGACTGCAACACCAATAGGAGCATACTGCATGATTCCTCTTACGATCATCATCATAACTTCAGCAAGGCAGTCAAAAATCTGATACATGGTCTTGGCTGCAGAAGCAATTCTCTCGTCCTTAGAAATCTTAAGGAAAGAAAGGCAGAGACCGAAAACAAGTGCGAAGAAGATAACCTGAAGAACTGTTTCATTTACAAGAGATGTAAGAACACTTGTCGGAATGATGTTTGTGATAACTGACCATGGGTCTGAAGAACCTGTTTTTCCAGCTGCGCCAGAAGCAAGAGCCTCAACTGCGGCGAGAGCTGCATGAGGTCTGAAAATATTAGCCATGATAAGGCCAATGATAACGCCACAAGCAGATGTTGCAAGGTAGATGATAATAACCCTGATACCAATCTTACCTACGTTAGCTGGTGAAACGGATGAAGCACCAACAACCAGTGAACCAACAATCATAGGAATGATGATCATCTTCAACAGTCTTGTAAAGATGGTTCCAAACATGCTGATCCATGCTGGTAGAGCTGTAACACCTGAAGCAGCCAGGATAATTCCAGCAATGGCACCAATAATCAGACCAATAAGAATCTTATAAAGAACATTAAAATCCAGATAGGCTCTGAAGAAACTTTTCTTCTGTTCCATACTCTTCCTCCTTTAAGTAATAGAAACAACACCGGACTCTTCAATGACTGAAAAGTCCATATCCATGAAGTAATTGTAAAATGAAATTGTCAGATTAACAACTTTTTCTTTCATTTTGTATGTATAATTACTTCCATGAAGCGTTACAAAATTGGTGAAGTATCCCGCCTCACAGGCCTTACTCTTAGAACCATCAGATACTACGGTGAACTAGGGCTACTCTCCGAAGCCCGTACAAACGGTGGACAGAGGTACTACTCTGATTCAGATCTTGTGTACTTGAAAAGAATTATGGAACTCAAGTTCCTTGGTTTTTCTCTTGAAGAAATCTCAAAAATCATAAAACTCAAAGAAGAAGACAAGAGCGGAAACAAACGCCGAATGGAACTGCTGACCCAGTATAGAAGTAAGCTTTCTCAAGACATAGAGCGCATGAAAATCCTTCAGGAGCACATAGATGAGCTGAACTGGCATATAAAGCAGCTCGAAGAGGCCGAAGACGGCTTTAAAGCCTGTCCCGGAAGCCTCTGCGCCAGCTGCGAGCATAAAAGTCGCTGCATCTTCTTCAAAGAGAACTGAATCCGAATCAATGCTCTTTGATACAGAGGCTGCTTTAGACTTGGCTGATGAGCAAGCTAAAAGTTCACCATAGAGAAAGACACACAGCCAAGTCTTCTCAAAGCTAATCAAGTAAACGCTGCTCTCCAGAGCGAGTTTTCTGGAAGAATCTCGTGTGGCAGAAAAAAGGCCATAACAGATCTGCTATGGCCCAAAACAAGTCAAAATCTATGCTATTTTATTTCTTTGACAGCACTTACAAGCCCGGCCAGGCTCTGGATCTCAGACGGGATGATTATCTTGGTGCTCTCGCCTTCGCCGACTTTTTCAAAAGCTTCGAGGCTTCTGAGTTTAATCACGGCGTCATCGGCCTTGGCCTCTTTGATCAGCCTTATACCCTCAGCCTTTGCGCCCTGCACGGCCTTGATTGCTGCAGCCTCTCCTTCGGCCCTCTTGATGGCAGCCTCTTTCTCGGCCTCAGCTTGCAAAATCATGGACTGCTTCTTACCCTCGGCCACGAGGATGGCACTCTGCTTCTCTCCTTCGGCAATGAGTATGGCCTCCCTCTTCTCTCTTTCCGCCTTCATCTGCTTTTCCATGGCCTCTCTGATTGCATCCGGTGGGATAATATTCTTAACCTCAACTCTGTTGACCTTTATTCCCCACGGGTCCGTAGCCACGTCCAGAATACTCCTAAGCTTGCTGTTGATTGTATCTCTACTCGTGAGAGTATCATCCAGATTCAGTTCACCGATTAGGTTTCTAAGGGTGGTGGCGGTGAGGTTTTCAAGAGCGCTGAGCGGGTTCTCAACTCCGTATGTAAACAACTTAGGGTCTGTAATCTGGAAATAGACGACGGTGTCAATCATCATGGTGACATTGTCCTTAGTGATGACTGGCTGCGGCTCAAAGTCCAGAACTCTTTCCTTCATGGACACTCTGTTAGCAACCCGATCAAAGAACGGGAGCTTCAGGTGCAGTCCGGTTCCCCAAGTTGATTGGTAGGCGCCGAGTCTCTCAATTACAAATGAATAAGACTGCGGTACAATCCTGATGCACAGGATTATGACTACCAGAATCAGAATCAATATAAACGCAAAAAGAATCAATGACATAAGATCAATCCTCCTTTAACTTCAGTTTTAGAGTGTTCCCTTCAACACTACTGATAATGCACACTGAGCCTTTCTTTATCTCACTCTCATCCTCAGATGTGGCTGTCCAGCTGACTCCGTTACGGGTCTCTGCCAGACCTTTTTCGAACTTTGTGATTGTCTTTGTCACTTTAACTTCCTGGCCAAGAAGGTTGTCAACATTTGTCCGTTTTTCCTTCATTTTTCTTAGGAAAATGGGCCTTGTGGTAACAACGAGGACAATTGTCAGGACAAGAAAGATAATCAGCTGCCACCTGATTGGTATGTTAAGAGTTGAGAGAAAGACCAACACAAGAGCACTTACGGCTCCCCAGATGGTGGTTAGGGCTGTAGTCAGAGCCTCTATAATAAGCAAGAGAACACAGACGCCAAGCCAAACCCACGGCATGTTTGAAACAATTAATTCACTCATACCTTAATTATAATATCAAATATCCAGAATACAAAGTCCTGTGCTAAACTTCACTCATGAAGATTTCTGTCCTTAGTATGTTCCCTGAACTATTTGACTCCTACAGGCAGTCCCCGGTTTTTAAAAGAGCCGTGGAGAGAGAACTTGTAGAAGCCTCATTTCTAGATGTAAAGAGTTTTGCCGGCGGCTCATTCAGACATATAGATGACTCCCCATTCGGTGGTGGGCTTGGGATGATTATGAGAGCTGAGCCACTTTATAAAGCACTGCAGTCTGTGAGAAGTGAGAAATCCCATGTAGTTCTTCTCTCGCCCAAAGGGCAGCCGTACACCCAAAAGAGAGCTAGAGAGCTCTCTCAAATGGAAGACTTGATATTTGTTTGTGGGCATTATGAGGGAATAGATAAGCGGTTTGAAAACCTATGTGATGAGATGACCAGTGCCGGGGACTACGTACTCACCGGTGGAGAAATCCCGTGCATGATGGTTATGGACAGTATAGTGCGCCTTCTAGACGGGGCCTTGAGAAAGGGAGCCACGGAAGATGAAAGCCATGAAAACGGGTTACTTGAGTACCCACAGTACACCAAGCCCTCAGTGTGGAGAGGTTCAGAAGTTCCACCAGTGCTTCTAAGTGGCAACCACGCAGAAATAAGGAAGTGGAAAACACTCTCTTCACTTTTGGAGACAAGAAGGCTGCGCCCAGATCTGTTTGAAAAACACAAACTCACAGAAGAAGAGAAAAACCTACTAAAAGAGTATGACAAAGAGCAAGACAAAAACTGATTAGTTCAGTTCACCCAGCATCTGCTGAGGGTTCTCAGAGGCTTTTACCTTTGAGAAGGCTTTAACTATGACTCCGTTTTCGTCTATTAGATATGTGGAGCGTTCAACGCCCATGTATTTTCGGCCGTACATGCTCTTTTCTTTCCAGACATCATATAGAATGAGGACTGACTTTTCGGTGTCTGAAAGAATGGTAAAAGGAAGATTAAACTTTTCCTTAAACTTCTTGTGAGAAGCAACACTGTCCGGGCTTACGCCAAGAACTACGGCGCCTTTTTCCATGAACTGAGGGTAGAAATCCCTGAAGCTGCAGGCCTGGGCAGTACAACCGGATGTGTTGTCTTTAGGATAGAAGTAGAGAACCACTCTTTTCCCAAGGTAGTCTGAAAGAGAGTGAAAAACTCCATTCTCATCAGAGAGCTTAAAATCCGGTGCCTTAATTCCTGTATCTAACATATTCGCTCTCAGTATTTTTCGCTGATACCTATAATATCTGGCGGTATGGCCTTTATGCAAGTGTAGGCTATCTCTTCAGGGGTTGTATCCCAGAGGCCCATGAGCCAGTCAAAAATAATACTCAAAGCTCCTACAGAATAGGCTCTGAGCAGCATTTCTGTTTCAATGCTCAGCTTTTTGTCACTTTTCTCCTGACAATGATTTTTCATCAAATCAAAATGAAAATTATACATAGGTTTGATGAAGAGTTCGTCGGCTTTTTCGGAATTCAGAATATCTGAATAGTATTCCTTCTTTTCTTTAAAATACATGACAAAAGATAATACCAAATCCTCAAAATTCTCTTCTGCTTTCCCGAATTTCTTTGTAATCTCTTCAAAATCTCTTTGGTAAGCCCAGAGAATCAAATCAGCTTTGTCTCTGAATTGTCTGTAAAATGTTGCAGGAGAATAACTGCAGTTTTCAGTAATATCCTTTATCTTTATCTTTCCGACTGGAACCGTCTCTGCGAGCTCGAAGAACGAGTCTACGAGTATTTCTTTTGCAACCTTTCTTTTCATAATTACTCCCTTTAGCCAGTATTTTAGCATTAACTAAAAGGACAAAACAGAAAATTTTTAGAACATAAGCAATTATTTCATTAAAGATTTATACAAATGAGACAAAACTAAAAAATCTTTACCACACGCCTAAACACACCACTCAGCATTCAAAGAAGGCTTTCATGCCGTTCTCAAGATAAAGCGTGTCTTTAACGCCCGCTGTCTCATAAGGTGAATGCATGGCAAGCATGGCCGTTCCTATATCTGCCGTAGGCAGGGAAAGGTGGCTTTGGCTTATATTTCCGAGGGTGGAACCGCCTGTAACACTGCTGTTGTTGAAGAAGACCTGGTAGGGGACATTGGCCGCCTGAAGAGTATGCTTCAGGTAGGCTGCCGAGTAGCCATCTGTGGTGTACTTTTGGTTGCCGGAGTACTTGATCATAACACCCTTATTCATCAGGCACTTGTTGGTTGGGTCACACTTTTCGGGATAGTTCGGGTGGAAGCTGTGCCCGTTGTCGGCGGAGAGCATGAAGCTTGAGGCCTGGATGGCG
>CAJOOY010000068.1 GCA_905236385.1 uncultured Spirochaetia bacterium | reverse complement strand
TGTTCTTTATCGGAAGAAGCTTCCATTGATAATACAACTCTATCTTTTATTGACTTGTAGTTTTCAACACTGAACTGAATTAACATGTATCCTCCTACACAAATGAAAGTATAATTGTTTTTTCAATATTTCAATATATTTTATATAAAAATGACAAAATCTGCCAAATATCTTCAAAATAAATCTGAATATCAATTAATGCAGCTGTGAATGGGCAAAATAAAACCTGCAGTTCTTGAAAGACTGCAGGTTTCGTTGTTGAATTTGAACGGACAGGGGATCGAACCCTGGACCCACAGATTAAGAGTCTGTTGCTCTACCAGCTGAGCTATCCGTCCGTACGTGCAGAATGTTTATAACATTTTGCATGGCTTTTTGCAATAGGAGAACTGAAAAAATACTCCCGGCAGGGCTCGAACCTGTAACCTGCGGATTCGAAGTCCGACGCTCTATCCAGTTGAGCTACGGGAGCATTTGTCATGCTCAACGCCATTAGGGTGGAAGACGGGGCTCGAACCCGCAACAACCAGATCCACAATCTGGGGCTCTACCATTGAACTACTTCCACCATAGTGCGTATTGAAATATGCAATAATTACTTAAATTAGTCAATAAAGTTTCAACTTAATTCAGTTTTGATTATCAGGCAGCTTACGGACCAAGAAACAGGAGCAGCACAGAGCTGGGTGGTAAGCTCCTTGATAAGCTTTTCTTCTTCGACGCTATCGGCCTTAAGGGCAGGGGCGTAAGAAGAGTGGACCCAGCGTTTAACGTCTTCACTATCAATAATTCTCTCTTCAGTAAACCTGAAGGGCTCAGTGCCTGAAACTTTGAAATATTTTCCAACAGTTTTAAGCATGTTCGACTTGTAGTTACTATCATAAATAGTTAATTCAGCCTCTTTTAAACGTGTTTTCAACGGGCTCTCATGAATAAGGTCTGAGAGGTGAGTTCCTTCTGAGGGAAGCGTCTCTGCAAGAGTCAGTGTGCCATTTTTAGTGCATAAACCAACTAGGGCTTTAAGACTTTCATCCATATTTTTTGAAAGAACCAGATAGTTTCTTCCAACTATGTGTTCAAACTTAATGTCTGAAGGTATCTCAGACAGCGAGCGGTAAACTTGAGGTTTATCAGCACTGTCATCCAGACTTTGGCACCTGTGCTGGATGTAATGCAGATCTTCGTCATTTCTAACAACAGCAGCAGAAAGACCCTCGGGGGTGCGGCGGAAAGCTTCCCAAAGCATCATGCCGTGACCGGCATTCAGAACAAGAATCCTGTCACTTCTGATGCAGTCGAAAGAGGAGAAAACTTTATCACGTAAACTTGAGAGGGCTAGGCTTCTAGTCTGCTCTGAACGTTGAATCCACTGCTCACGTTTCTTGTCTTTTTTAGTAAATGTGAGGTTTTCAGGAAAGGCGTCGAGGTCTACAGTTTCAAGTTGAATCTCACGCCTACGGTTTACACTATCTCTTATGGTTGCTTCATAGCCTATGTTTCCAGGCTGGTAGAAAACCTTGCCCTGCAGTTCATTTGGAAGGTACTGCTGGGCAACCCAATGCTCTCTGTATGAGTGTGGATACATGTACCCCTCGCCATGGCCAAAGCCCTCACTATCCCGGCTGGCGTCTCTTAAGTGGTTTGGAACTTCAGCCATCTGAGACTCTTTTTCAACACCACTGAGGGCGTCAAAGAAGCCCATGGCACTGTTACTTTTTGGAGCAGTAGAGAGGTAGAGGGCAGCGTGGGTGAGGTGGTACCTGCCTTCCGGCATACCAACCATGTTAAAAGCTTGAGCGTCTGCAGTGACTACAGTAATGGCATTAGGATCGGCCAGGCCTATATCTTCACAGGCGCTTATGAGCATACGCCTGAAGATGAAGCGCGGGTCCTCACCTGCGTGAACCATCTTTGCTAGCCAGTAGAGGGCTGCATCCGGGTCGCTACCCCTGAGAGATTTGATGAAGGCTGAGATAACGTCAAAGTGGTAGTCGCCTTCCTTGTCGTAGAGGACTGCTTTTCTCTGAATGCTTTCCTCGGCCACCGCCTTGGTCACGACTATGACTTGGCCGTCTTTCTCGGAGGTCTCCACCGCCAGCTCCAGTGCGTTCAGAAGGCTTCTCGCGTCCCCTTTGGACACATCTACAATATGCTCAAGAGCCCCTTCTTCAAACCTGACTTTCAGTTTTCCATAGCCCCTTTCCTTGTCATTTAGCGCCTGAAGGGCAATATCTCTCAGGTTTTCCTCAGTCAGCGGCTTAAGCTGGAAGATTCTCGATCGGCTCACAAGAGCCGGATTGACCTCAAAGAACGGGTTCTCTGTAGTTGCTCCTATTAGTATAAATGTCCCGTTTTCAACCCACGGAAGAAGCGCATCCTGCTGACTTTTGTTCCATCTGTGCACCTCATCAACGAACAAGATTGTCCGTCTTCCGTAGATTTCAAGGCGGTCCTTTGCCCCGTCTATTTCTTCCCTTAAATCTTTAACACCGCTAAGAACAGCGTTTAGAGAGGTAAAGTGGCTTTTTGTTGTATTTGCTATTACACGGGCCAAAGTTGTCTTACCGGTTCCGGGAGGACCGTAGAAGATGACAGAACTCAGCTGGTCGGCCTGAATGGCACGCCTGAGTAAGCGCCCAGGGCCGACTATGTGGTCTTGTCCTATGTACTCATCCAGAGTTCTTGGCCGCATTCTGTATGCAAGAGGCTGGTTCTTAAGATCCGCAGTAGAAGCTCTTTCAAAAAGGTCCATAACAATCTCTCATCAATAAGTCCTGAAGACTTTTCTGGCTGTTTTATCGGCGTAAGCATTTGGCGTGGTTCTAAAGAGCTCTTCTTCTGTTGCCAGTTTCTCAAGGTAAAGCTCAGTCAAATGATTAGCTAGGTATTCCTTAATATTTACACTTTCCAGTGCTTGCAGTTGTGTTTCATACAAAAGGTTCTGGCTTACAATCCAGTTTGTGTACTGGTTCAACAGCTCTGATACGTAGAACTGTTCAAGATTTTCCATGCATGTGGTCCAGAAGCTTCTCATGTCAGTAGTGTATAGGTATGAAAAGAGCTCAGTCATGCTTGTGTTTGACTCTTCAACAAGGCTCAGAGGGTCTTCTATTTCTATGGCTAAAGTGCAGGAATCAACAAAGGCGTAGAAGGCTTCAAGGTTTGAGTAGATAAAGTCTTGAACGTAGGTTTTCCAGTTGGAAAAAATCTGGGATAGACCTGGAATGGAAGTGAGGTCTGTTAAGGTTTGGTACTCAGAAGGAAGGAAAGAAGAAGTAGAGATGTGTTTGTAAAACTCAGTATTGGCATTTGCCACGGCCGAGGAGAGGGCAGTAGTCAGAGCCTGTCTGGCCTCGTCTTCGGTTATGGCCTCGTAGCTGTTTGAGGAGCTGAGGGAGGCGCAGGAGACAAGGAGCAGCAGAAAAATAGATAACAGTACTACTGAGAGTTTGCAGGCCTTAATCATGCTGAAAATATACCATTTGCTTGAATATTTGCATAGAAGGAATTACCCTTTGTCCATGATTCTAGTCTACGAAGAAGATAGCTTTGTCATAGCTAATAAACCCCACGGGCTACCGACCGTTCCTCTCAAGAAAAATCCTCAGCAGGATACGCTTCTGTCCAGAGTTGGACATCTGTGTCCAAAGGTGCTGGAGGTAATAGGAAAGAATGAGTGGGAGAGAGGTGCCTTGCACAGGCTGGATACAGATACTTCAGGCCTTGTTGTGTTTGCCAAGACTCAGGAGTTTTATGATTATCTACTAAAAGAACAAGCTGAAGGGCGTTTTGTGAAAACCTACAAATCTGATACTGATGGGGATACTGAGGAGACTGGTATTTCTTCTTATTTTAGGTCTTTTGGTGAAGGCAGGCGAAAGGTAAAGGTTGAAATGGATTATAGAAAAGCGGATTCGCCTATTCTTTATACAACTACTATTTCTAAGAAAGAAAGCGGTGTGTACATGTGTACAATCACTAGAGGTTTTAGGCACCAGATAAGAAGCCACCTTTCTTATCTTTCCTGTCCGATTAAGGGGGATAAACTGTACAATCCTTCAGTTCTACCTACTTCTACAGAGCCACTGATGCTTGACTGCCAGAAGGTTTCCTTCTTCCTCCCGGATGGAAGGGTGTTTACTTTTGACAAGACTACTTCTGATAGGCTTCAGTGACTATTGAGTCCTCTCCCGGGGCACTGGTAACTATTTCAACTCTTCTTTCAAGCTCTGAAAGTTCTTTATCAAGGTTTTTTGCAATCTTCATACCTTCTTCATAGAGTTCTACAGCCTTTGTGAGTTCTGTCTCTTTGTTCTGAAGCTTGGTGTTTATCTCTTCAAGTTTCTTCAGTTCTTCTTCAAATTTCATACTTTATTCCTTATCTGTAACTTCTGCTGTTATCTGTCCTTTCTTGAGAATAATCTGAACGGAGTCTTTAGGCTGGATTTTTGAAGAATCAGTCAAAGCTTTTCCGTCAGGCCCTTTTACTATGCTGTAACCACGCTCCAGAACAGCCTCTGGAGAGAGGGCTGCCATGGTGTTTTCTATAATTGAGAGGCTGTGTCTTGCTCTTTGTAGTCTCTCTTTTGTCTGTTTCTGAATCTCAGCTGTGCTGTTTTCCAGGTGCATCCTCAGTGAGATGAGCCTGTTTTGAACTACCGCTGAAGAAGTGCTTCCTGAGCATGAGAGTAGGCGCAGTCTTAGATCTCTTAACCTGGAAGTTAGGCTTTCAGTCATGAGGTTTCTTAGATTTCTCACCTTATCTCTTTGGTCTGAACTGGCTTCACAGACCAGCTCTCCTGCAGCCGATGGGGTTGGGGCTCTTAAATCTGCCACAAAGTCGCTTAACGCCCAGTCTGTTTCATGGCCAACGGCTGAGATAACTGGGATTACTGAGTTATGAATGGCCTCAATTACTATCTCTTCACTGAAGGGCAGCAGGTCTTCAATTGAACCACCGCCACGGCCCACAATCATCACGTCTGCCAAGCCAAAGGTGTTTACTTCTTCTATTCTTTTGGCAACGCTGGCAGCCGCATCCGGTCCCTGAACAATTGCGGGGAGGATGATTATGTTCATGCCTGGGTTTCTTCTTCCAGTTATCTGAAGAATATCTTGCAGCGCAGCGCCTGTGGCGCTTGTGATTACTGCAACTCTTGAAGGTCTGGTTGGTATGCTCTTTTTTATCTCGGGGGAGAAGTAGCCAAGAGCTTCATACTTCTTTTTTCTCTTTTCCAGAGCTAGGAGAATATCTCCTTCTCCGTTTTCCTTCATTGAAGAGCAGACTAGGGTGTAACTGCCTCTTGGTTCGTAGACGCTTATGCTTCCGCTTACCGTTACCTTCATGCCGTCTTGTGGTCTGAAAGTAATCCTAGTTGTAGTGTTTCTCCAGATAGCGCAGTTAATCAGAGCTCCCTCATCTTTGAGAGAGAAGTACCAGTGACCGTTGGGAGCTGCCTTGAAGCCACTTATTTCGCCTTCTACTGTTAGGCCGTAGAAGGAGCTTTCAAGGGTCTCTTTGAGAACTTTTGTCAGCTCACTGACTGTAAATTTTAACTCCGCTTTGGGCGTAGAAAACAGACTGTCCATAACACAGAGAATTTTAACAGGGCAGGGGTCTTATAACAAGAAGGCATTGGCCGAGAATTTTTGATAAAACGAAATCTTTCGATTTCGAAAGACAACTCGTTTCGTTTGTGTTACAATGAATCCGAATTAGATGAGGTGTGTATGGCTAATATCAATTTAGGCATGTTCAAGTCTTATGATATCAGGACAAAAAATCATTTTCTGACAGATGAACTCAGAGACAGATTGCTAAATGCAGTTACCCTGTACTACAGAGATGTTCTTAAGGTTAATTCTGTTGTTATTTGCAGAGACGCAAGGCTGTATGTCCCGCTCCTTGCAGAGGAAATGACAAAAGTTATGAGAAAGGCTGGACTGGATGTTTATCTGAATCCTCTTCCTGTCTCAACCTGCCAATTCTATTTCACTTGTATGAAGTACAAAGAAAGCGCCGGCCTTATGCTCACCGCATCTCATAACCCAGGCGAGTACATTGGAATAAAGCTTGTCTCCAAAGGCCTTCTGCCTATAGCCATGGACTACGGTCCGGAAGGCGGAATCAGAAAGATTATGGAGTACTACACTGAGGAAAAAAGAGTAGAGCCAGTGTCTAAGCCAGGTAAATGCATAATCATGAATGAATTACAGAACTATATTGACTACTCCATGAAGCTTGCCGGTGTTAAAGAAGGCTCACTCAAGGGGCTAAGGGTCATGCTTGAGTTCCTAAGTGGCTCAGCTGGAGTTGAAGAAGCCCTTGCCTTCCAGAAGGCTGGAGCTGAAGTTGAAGTGAGAAACGTGGTCCCAGATGGCTTCTTCCGAAGCGGGGATCCGAACCCGATTATTGAGAGTTCTGTTGCCCCGGCTAGGGAAGCCATGAAGAAGGGAAGTTTTGATATAGGTTTCTGTTTTGACGGAGACGGGGACAGAATGGACCTTATGGATGCTGATGGTCAGCAGATAGTTCCGGGATTAAACATGAGTGTGATTGTTGAAAACCTCATGTCTATCTACGGTGGAGAAAAGAAAGAAGTTTATGCAGATGTGAAGGCTATTCCAGTCTCTCTTTGTGAGATAGCCAGCCATGGAGTAAATGTTCATATAATCAGAAACGGTCACTCATTTATCAAAGCAAAACTGAGAGACAACTGTGATAAGGGCTTCTTTGCTTCAGAAGAGGAAAGTGCTCACTACTATGTAAACCTTCCTTATGACGAAGAGCACCCAGAGAAGGGCTATGCTGCTGTTGAATCCACTCTTTTCTTTGCTCTTCTTACAGCACGCAGTTTCTTGGAAAAACCACAGGCCTATAAGAAGGTAAGAAAACTTCAAGAATCCCTATTTAGGGTGCGTGAATGGCCGGTTTTGTGTGAAAACGCTCCTGAGAAGATGCCTGAGATACTTAATAGAGTTGAAAATAGAATGAAGGAGCTTGGAGCTATAGTAATAGACAGTATGGAAGACGGCTCAAGTCTGGACGCAACTCTTATGAGATTTAATCTTCCTGAAAAGTTCACACAGGAGACCTCTCTTGAAGGAAAGACATGGGCACAGGTTGCTCAGAGAATCTCCAGAAGTGAAGACGCCATGGCTAGATGGGAGGTAGTCTCAAACAGCAAAGAGGAGTGTGAAAGGCTTAACGCAGAGGTGAAGAAGATAGTCTCTGAGTATGTAGAGGCCGGCTTTGCGAGGTTCAGTAATGAAGATTAATGAAAGAAGAGATGAGATAATCAGAATCCTTTCAAATGCTGATTATGTAACCGTTGATGAGTTTTCAAGGCAGCTTGGAGTCTCTAAAGTCACTATCAGATCTGACCTGTCCGAGATGGAGCAGAGGGGCTTACTCTTCAGAACTCATGGTGGAGCCATGATTCCTGAGCACGGAACAATCAGAACCATTTCCAACACTCTCAAAGAGTTTGCACTAGAGAAGGCAAGGATTGCAAAAACAGCTTCCACTCTTATTGAAGATGGCATGACAGTTCTTGTGGACAGTGGATCTACAACAGTACAGTTGGTTAACTACCTCACGGGGAAGGACATTACCATGGTAACTAACTCATTGCTGGCAATAGAGATGGCCAAAGATGACCCAAGCATAGAAGTTTTGGTCCTCGGGGGCTCACTCAGACGCAGCTCTCTGGGCTTCATAGGGCCTATGGGCAACCTGGCAGTCTCCCAGATACACGCAGATATCATGTTCTTGGGCGCCAGCGGATACACCAACGACTGCATCTACTGCACCAACTTGGTTGAAGGTGAGATTAAGAAGGAAATGATGAAGGTCTCCGATAAAGTAGTGTTCATGACAGACTCATCAAAGTACGGCAAAAAGGCCTTCTCATCCGTTTCAAACTGGGATGACATAGATGTCTTTGTTTCAGACGCCATTGAAAGCACTTTGCATGACAGGCTGACAAACAGGGGAGTTGAAGTTATTGTTTCAAAGGGTGAGAAATGAGCGTCGGATTGTCTCTGGTCAGCATAAAGACCGCTGAAGAGCTTAGGCGTGTGGCCAATGCATTCCCAGAGTGCACTTTTGAAGTCTCTTACTACAACACACCGGAGTTCATAGAAGAGGTCCTGCCGTTTATTGGTGGGAGAATTGTTTCTGTGCACTCGCTTACCCCTAAGCGCGAGTATTTTCCAAACCTTGGCTGCCCCGAGGCCCTCAAATGGTCTAGGGAAGAGATTCTCAAGGACGGGCACTATGCGCACTCTCTTGGGGCGCAGAATATAGTCTTGCACCCAGGCTACACCATAAAGGGCCTGGTTTACACAAATACGGAAAAGAGAATGAGGCAGGTTGAGACCTGTGGGCTTGAAG
>CAJOOY010000067.1 GCA_905236385.1 uncultured Spirochaetia bacterium | reverse complement strand
TGGCCCGTCAGCACGCCATAAATGCAGCAAAGCTGTTGGAAAAGATAGGCATAACGGTGGCCTACCTGGATGGAACGGTTACAGGAAAGGCAAGAGCCCTGCTACTGAAGAACCTCAGGGAACACAGGATAGATTTGATAATCGGGACCCATGCGCTTTTTTCAAAAGATGTTGAGTATGCAAAGCTTGGTTTTGTGATAGTTGATGAGCAACACAGGTTCGGCGTTGAACAACGCAGGGCCCTCTTTGCCAAAGGCCAGAACCCGGATGTGCTCATGATGACGGCTACCCCCATCCCTCGCACCCTGGCCCTGACTATCTACGGAGATTTGAACGTTTCAACTATAAAGACCATGCCCAGTGGAAGGCTCCCGGTAAAAACCTTCATAGTCTCTCCCCAAAAGCGAGAGGCCATGTATGACGCAGTTTTTGTTGAGCTTCAAAGGGGCCACCAGGCCTACTTTGTTTACCCGAGAATAGGGGATGGGGAGGAAGAGCAGGAGAGCAGTCTTAAAGACGTTATTTCCATGTACGGCTTCCTCTCAGAGCGCTACAAACCTTTCAACGGCTCTCTTATCCACAGCCACCTGCCTGACGATGAGAAGATAAAGATACTTGAAGACTTTAACAGCGGAAAGATAAGCTACCTGGTCTCAACAAGCGTGGTTGAGGTTGGAATAGATGTTAGAAAAGCCACCTGTATGGTAATAGAGCAAGCTGATTTCTTTGGTCTTTCAGCTCTGCACCAGCTTCGTGGCCGAGTTGGAAGAGGGGATCTTCAATCCTGGTGTTTTCTTGCCCCAGGGGACTCTGTTTCCAAGGACGGCATGACCCGCCTGGAAGTATTAAAGAGCACGAATGATGGCTTTGTTATAGCGGAGAAGGACCTTCTGCTTAGAGGGCCTGGAGAAATCTCAGGACTGAGGCAGAGCGGTTTTACAAACCTCAAGTTTGTATCTTTGGATAAAGATCTGAACATGATAGCAGCAGCAAGGGATGAGGTTTCACAGATTCTTTCAACGGACCCAGGGCTGCTGGAAGCGGACCATGGAGTAATCAGAAGAGCACTGTTGGAAGTGCGTCCATTCTGATATAATATTGACCTATGACTGACATGTCTCACATTTTTACAAATGCATCCTCTTTTCTGGTTGGGCGTCTGTTCTGTGCAGAGCGCACCGGGCACTTTTCTTCTATTGAAATGGAAGAGAATAAAAACATAACTGTTTTGAATGAGGCGGACTTTGAAGAGAGCGTTACTGTCATAGATGACTCCTGCCCGGTTTTCCCAACAGATACAGCCCTGTATGTGGGTCAGCCACTTTTAGCAGTCTTTGGTAAAAACTATGAAAGTGTAGATGTTTTTTGTAAGAAAATCCGTGTTCTTTATGATGAAGAGGCTCTTTCAGATAGAATGGAAGAGACTGGGACTGAGCTGATTTGGACCTATGGGGAAGCGGAAGAGTACTTCTCAGAAGAACCCAAAGAAGGCGTTCATAGAATCAAGAGCCTATTTAATGTAAACAGCTACAAAAGTCCCGCCATCAGCGACAGACAAACCTACGCCTTCATGGACGGAGATACACTGAGGCTGAACGTAGCTTCCCAGTGGCCACTGATGATAAAGAGAGAAGTAGCTAAGGCCATGAAGATGGACCCAAAGAAGGTCATAGTTTACAACCAGGAGTACTACGCTCCAAACGACCAGCTTTTAACAACCCCTCTTTTTGCTGCAGTAATAGCTGCAAAGGCTTCTGTAAAAACCGGCTCAGCCGTGGTTCTCACTTGTGAGATGTCTTCCTTCAGACCGGCTGTTAAACTCCACATAGAGTCAGCAGTAGGCTCCAAAGGTGAGCCTCTGGCTCTCCTGGTAGATGCGGCAGTAGACGCAGGAGCTTTTGCTTCTTTCCGCTCCGAGTTGTGTCTTGGCTTACTTGCCGGTATGATTCCACCCTATGACTTTAAGGCCATGAAGGCCAGGGTGAGGGTTTTTAGAAGTAACAATCCACCTGCAAACATCTTTTCAGATGCAGGTTACTCCATGGGAATGAGCCTGATAGAGACCCACTTCAGTAAGGTTGCAAAGCTGATGGGAACCCCACCAGATGTTTGGAAAACAGGACACCTTTTAAAAACACCTCTTCACGACTGCGTAAAAGAATCTACCAGGTTTGACTCTCTTGAGAAGACCATGGAAAACGCAGTTAAGGACAGTGAGTTCTCACGTCAGTACGCTGTAGATAACCAAAGCGGAGTCAAGCACAGCAGAATAAATCCGTTTATTGATTACTCAAGAGGAATAGGGATAGCCGGAGGAGAAGGAAACCAGGGCTTCTCCTACTGCTTCAGACTTCTGAAAGACAGCCGCGTGAGCGTGAGCATGGATGAAAACAGAAGTGTTACCATCCGTTGCGGTTCCGCACCGGGGTCAATCATGCTTCACATCTGGGCCATGGTAGTTTCAAAGGTCCTCGGAGTGGATGAGTCTGAAGTTTTCTTTGAAGATATAAACTCTGAAGGTGTTTCAGACATAGGCCCGAGTGCCCTCTCAAGAGACATTCGCTATGTTTCTGGTTGGATCCTTGAAGCCTGTATGGCCATAAAGGAGGCCCTTGACAAGGGGGAGAAGCTGCCGCTGGTCCACACCGCTTCAGCTCCCATGCCTGAAAACCATACAAACACAGACCCACAGGAAACAAGAAAGGGCTCAGTGTTTGAAGAGAGCCACTGGAAAGGGGCTGTTACCGGCACTGACTGCGCCGGCTCTGCCGTTGTCTCTCTTTCAATAGACCCGGTGCTCCTCACTCCGAGAATTGATGGGGTATGGATATCTCTGGCCATGGGCAGGATAATAAACAGACCGCGTTTTTTGAGAAAGGTCAGGCAGACAGCTGCAAATGTTATCTATGAGATCTGCCCCTGTGCAGAGGTCTCCTGCAGAATAGAGCTGGATCTGTCAGAAGATTCAAGCGGCCCGCTTGGCTCAGCCACTTCTTTGATTAGAGGCCTAGTGTCTTCTGCCTTACTCAGTGCCCTCAGTCAGGCCCTCTCTTCATCTGTAGTAAACATACCTGTTACGGCAGAACATATAGCTTCAGTTCTCGAATCTTCATCAGGGGAGGCGCAGAATGCTGATTAAATGCACCATAGACGGCGTGGCCCAGCTTTTAAATGAAAACGCTGAAAAACCGCTGAATAAGATCTTGCAGGAGAGGATAGAGACCTTCCCTTCAAACAGTGCCTGCCGTGGAGCCGGGTGCGGAAACTGCGCAGTGCTCCTTAACGGGCAGTGCGTTCTCTCATGCCTGATTCCGGCTTTCCGCTTAAATAACTCTGTCATACTCACCATAGAAGGCTTTAGAAGAACCAGACCGTACAGAGATATAGAGAGAGCCTATACTGAGACGGGCATTTCTCCCTGTGAGCAGTGCTACGCCTCCAAAACCCTCATGATAGAGGGAATACTGAACATGCTGGATATAGAGAACATGAGAGGGACTTCTCTGGATAAGGACTTAATTGAAAGAGAGATGGGAATGAACAGCTGCAAGTGCCTTGAGATGAGACAGATAGAAACAGTCATCAGGGTAGCTTTAAAGAACAGGAGGAACAGAATTGTCAGGAAGTAACAATTCAGGACTGGGCGCCGTCTCCGTCTACACTCCGAAAACCCTCACTGAAATGATAAACACAAAGGCCAAAAACCCGGACGCAGTTATCTTTGGCGGTGGCACCTATCTCATGTCCAGAGACGGCTTCTACCCGGACATAAAGCCACGGGACATAATCCTCACTTCCCACGTAGCCGAACTTTCCCGTGTCTACCACTCAGATAAGTACGTGGACGTAGGTTGTGCGGTAACCCTTGAAACCCTGCTTGGAACCGGAAGCTACATAATCAGCCGCCCGCTGGATAATGCCCTAAGGAGCCTTGCCTCTTCCAGTATAAGGGCCCAAATGACCCTGGGCGGAGCCCTGTGCACAGACACCATCCGCTTTTCCCTTCCTTGCTACCTTTCTGCTATAGGCGCCGAAGTGGAAGTGAGATTCTTTGCCAGCCGTGGCCGTAGCGGTAGGGTCCGCACCTCCTCAAGATGGCTTTCTGTCCCCAAACTGTACGGAGACAATGGGGAGTACGCCCTTTCGGCCAATGCCATCCTCACCCGTCTCAGAATCCCCAGTCAGGAAGGTCTCAAACAGTTCTACAAGACCATTGGTTCTCCTATGCACGAGAGCACTTCTTCTGTCATTTTTGCTCTGACTTTCAACGACAGCAAGGGCGTGATTACAGACGCGTCTTTGAGAGTTGCCCTCCCGGTGGCCGGATTCTTTTCTAGTACGGATTTTGATTCAACGCTATCGGGGATAACATTGCCCATGCGCACAGCTCAAATAAATAAGCTTGGCGATAGGCTGGCCTTTGAGCTGAAATCTTCCTTCCCCAAGGCCACGGGCATACAGGTGGAGCGGGCAAAGCGCCTACTTCAAACAATCCTTTTTGACCTGAATACGGACTACCTGGAGTTCTAACGGAGGGCGTATGCTGAAAATGAGAATTACAGGCGGCAAGTACTGCGGCCGAAAAGTAATCATCCCAGAAGGCTCTCTAGAAATTCGCCCGGCCATGGACCGCATGCGGGAGTCCCTTTTCAGCATCCTCGGACCCTTGGAGGGCTGCAGCTTCTGCGACCTTTTCTCAGGCAGTGCCTGCGTTGGCCTTGAAGCAGCCTCCCGGGGAGCAAGCACCGTTCACTGCGTGGAAATGGATAGAAAAAAACGCTCTGTCATGGAGCAGAATATAAGTTTTGCCAAGGACGAGTGCCATATTCAGCTTTTCTTCTCAGACGTTCTTGTCTACATACCGGCAAGCAAAACCCAGTATGACATAGTCTACGCGGACCCACCGTTTCCCATGGATAACAAGACCAAGATAGCCTACCTGGTTAACAAGAAAAAAATTGTGGTCCCAGGGGGTCTTTTCATAATCCATATACCTGCATCCGAAGAGGGCCAGTGGGAAGAGCAGATAGGGGACCTGAGGCTCACAGACACCCGCAAATACGGACGGAACATGATTAAGTTCTACAGAATGAGGGAAGAAGAAAATGAATAGTATAGATAACTCCGTAATTGAACGGGTTCAGGAGCTGCATACCTTACTCCTTAGATACCAGCACTCTTACTACGTAACTGGAAAGGCTGAGGTGTCGGATCTGGAGTACGACAGGCTCTTTGATGAACTTGTTTCACTGGAAAACAAGTACCCGGACTTAAAGAGCCCGGACTCTCCAACTCAGAGGGTAGGTAGTGACCTTTCTTCTGACTTTCCTGAAGTTGAGCACACCATCCCCGTACTGAGCCTGGATAAGGCTTACAGTGCGCAGGAAGTGCTCTCCTTTATTGATAAATGTATAAAAAACTCTTCAACAAACAGCCTAAGTTTTGTTTTGGAAGAGAAGATAGACGGCTTCTCAGTGGTTCTCTACTACAAGGACGGAATTCTTGAAAGGGCAGTTACCCGTGGAAACGGCTTTGTTGGAAATGATGTAACGGCAAATGTTAAAACCATCCACAGCGTCCCACTGCGCCTCTCCAAACCAGAGACCCTTGCCGTCCGCGGGGAGGTCTTTCTTCCGAAAGAAGACTTTCAAAGAATCAACCTGACTCTGGATGAGCCTTACGCCAATCCAAGAAACCTGGCAGCCGGAACAATCAGAAGAATAAAAAGCTCAGACACGGCCCGTGTCCCGCTTTCCATGTTCTGCTATGAAGGATTTTGGGAAAACGCTCCTTTCTCTGACCACCTGGAAATACTCAGGCACCTGAAAGATTTAGGCTTTAAAGTAGATAAAAACATAAGCTGTTTCTGTAAAACTAGAGAAGAGGCCGAGAGGAGGCTTAAAGAGGCCTCTCTTGAGGGCTTTGCTGGTAGTTTTGAAGATATTTCATTAGATATTAAACAGCGGACCAGCACCCGCTCTTCTTTATCTTACGAGATAGATGGCCTGGTTTTAAAGATAAACGAGATAGGGCAGAGAGAGCTGATGGGTTGGACTGAACACCACCCAAAGTGGGCCATGGCCTACAAGTTTGAAGCCCCTCAAGCCCAGGCTGTAGTTGAGAGCATAGATGTTCAGGTTGGAAGAACCGGAAGAATTACTCCTATGGCTAGAATTACTGCCACAGAACTATCCGGTTCCGTAATCAGAAACATAACGCTCCACAACCAGGACTATGTAGACTCTCTTGAGCTAGCAGTTGGAGATACAGTTGAAATAAGTAAGAGAGGAGATGTTATTCCTGCAGTTGAGTCAGTTATAGAGAAAAACAGCAAGGGAAACACCACCTGGGTCATGCCTTCTGTCTGTCCGGTATGTTCAAGTGCCCTTGTGAAGAAGGGTGCCCACACCTTCTGTAGTAATCCTTCCTGCCCTGCAAGAGAAAAGGGGGCTCTGGATTTCTTCTGTGCCAAGAAGCAGATGGATATAGAGGGCCTTGGAACAAAGACACTTGAAGTGCTGTACGACAAAAACTACATAAGACGCATTCAAGATATCTTTATTTTTGACTGGGATGCCCTGGTGCGAGACGGTGTAGAAGGCTTTGGAATAAAGAAGACAGACTCTATTTCCAAGGCAGTTAGGGAAGCTGTTAAAGCTCCGTTTACAAGGGTTCTGGTTTCATTGGGGATCCCTGAGTTTGGTAAAAAGGCTGTAGATCTGGTGACCAGTGCCGGGTTTGACAGCATGGAAAAGCTTCTCTCTGCAACTGAGGAGCAGCTCTCAGCCATAGATGGCATAGGGCCGGTAACGGCACGCCTGATAGTTGAGTCACTTCATGAGCAGAGTATGCTTACTTTAATTAGGGACCTGGAGAGCTTTGGTTTTAACATGTCTTCAGATGTGAAGGAAGAGTCTGACCCCTCCGTTGAGCAGATATTTGCAGGTCAGAGCTGGTGTGTAACTGGAACTTTTGAACACTTTAAACCACGCGACAAGGCCATGGAAGAGATAGTTAAACGCGGTGGAACTGAGGTAAGCTCAGTCTCTTCAAAAACAACTTGTCTACTAGCAGGGGCGAGTGCTGGAAGCAAGCTTCAGAAGGCTGTAAGTCTTGGAGTGAGAGTGGTGAGTGAGGAAGAATTTTTAAGGATGATAGATTCTCCAGTGGAAGAGAAGGCTGTCTCTTCTACTGATGAACTGCCAGGGTTGTTTGACTGAAAGGGAAAGGCTGCGGGAGGCACTATGAAGCTTAAAACCAAAATCTATCTTGAAGATGAAAGCGGGAAGTTTATGGGTATAGGAGTTCTGTGGCTCCTGCAGAGCATAATGAAGAAAGGCTCTCTGCGTGCTGCAGCAGCGGAACTGGGGATTTCCTATTCAAAAGCCTATTCCATGGTTGAGAATCTGGAAAATGCTCTTGGACATAAGATAATAGAAAGAAAACGAGGAGGAAAGGACAGAGTTGGAGCGGCTCTTACACCTTTTGCCATTTCTTTTTTGGAAATCTATGATTCTTTTCAGAAAAAGTGTAAAGTTCTTTTGGAAAAACCTTTTGAGCGCTTTTGTGCTGAGTACGAAAGACTTGAAAAAACCTGCTGAAAACCGGGTATACTTATAGGAGGAAGGGACAAAAATCATGAGGTTTAAGAAAAAGCTGTTATATCTGACTTGGATGGATTTTTTGCTGATATCAATCTCAAATATTGGCGCTGTTTTTCTTGTAAATGGAGCTGTTAATACCTCTGATATCTATCTGGCCTTAGTAGTATCAGCTGCGTACCTAGTATTTCTTGTTCTTTCTGAATTCTACAGAATCAGGGTTGAAAGCAGCTCCTTAGAGCTTGTTCAAAGAGCTTTTATCTCAATTGTCCCTGCAGTTCTGATTGCTTTTCTTATCTCAGGCATAAAGCTTGGTTTTCATTATTACATAACAAGAGGCGTTCTTGTCGGTGGTGTTCTCTCTGCAGTGTTGGTTGTAGGAACAAGGGCTGTTTACAGAGTTCTCAGAGCCAGAGAGAATATAGAGAAAAACTCTGACCGTCCTATAGCTCTTGTTTACGGGGCGGGAGAGCTTGGCTGTGCCATGGCCAGACTGTCAAACAAGGGAAAGTTTGACTACAAGATTACTGGCTTTATAGATGATAACTCCAGCCTGAAAGGAGAACTTGAGTTCGGGATACCTGTTCTTGGAACTATTAAAGATTTGCACTCCATTTTCCAGCGCTCTAAGTTCAATGTTCTGATTATAGCTGTAACAGGTATTTCTTCAGACAAGATCCAGAAGGCTGCAAGAGAGGCCAAAAATGCAGGAGTGGATGTAAAGATTGTTCCGGCTCTTTTTGAAACCCGCGGCAGAGCAGAGGTGTCTGTCAGAGATATTGACTACTCAGATCTTTTGGGAAGAAAACTCTACACCATAGACAGAGGGCCTTTGTTTGACATGATTGACGGCAAGACTATACTTGTCACCGGGGCCGGTGGCTCTATAGGTTCTGAAATCTGTAAGCAGGTTATGGACTACAATCCAAAGAGGCTTGTTCTTCTGGATATAGATGAAACGGAGCTTCATGACTTGGCTCTGAGGCTTCTTGACTATGAAAGAGAGTGGTCCGAGACAGTTGTTCCTGTTGTGTGTGATGTACGTAATGGCGAGAAAGTCTCCAGAATTATGGATGAATACAAGCCGGACTTAGTCTTCCATGCGGCTGCCTACAAGCATGTCCCTCTCATGGAAAAGTTTCCAGAGGAGGCCATTGTTACAAATGTCTGTGGTGGTTACAACGTCTTCTCTTCAGCCAAAAAAGCAGGTGTTGAGCGCGTAATTGTCATTTCAACTGATAAGGCTGTTAATCCGACAAACGTCATGGGCTGTACTAAGAGAATAGTTGAGATGATGGCCTCGGCCCTTAACAGTAGGGAGACAGAGTTCTGCTGTGTAAGATTCGGAAATGTAATCGGCTCAAGAGGCTCCATGCTCCCGCTCTTTTTAGAAGAGATAAAAGCCGGGCGGCCAATTACCGTTACAGACAGAAGAATCATCAGATACTTCATGGCTATTCCTGAAGCGGTTTCCCTTGTATTCAGGGCAGCAACCATAGCAAAGGGTGGAGAAGTTATGGTTCTTGATATGGGAGAGCCCGTAAAAATATACGACTTTGCTCAGCACCTGATAGATGTTTTCGGAGACGGAAGATCCACAATCAAGGTTGTAGGACTGAGACCCGGCGAGAAGCTTTATGAAGAACTTCTGGTAGATAAGGACAAAACAATAGCTACAGAAGCGGACAAAATCTTCAAAGCCAAGATAGTTCCAGTTTCAGATTTTAATGAAAAGAGCCTTAAGGACTTTACAGATAGAATCAGAAACATTAAGCCGGAAGAGGTGGATCCGTTGCTTAGAAGTCTTGTTCCGGAGTACGATCACCATCTGAACAAGAACGGTCAGAGCAACTGATTCTGATAAAAGCTGAAATAGTGTCAAAATAATGATGGTAGGTGATTGATAATAAATATTGCTTTTGGTATATTAGAAATAGTCGCCATGGGACAAGGGCGAATAATGAAAAAGTATAATTAATCCTTTATATAGTCAAATCGGGGGGGGGTATGAAAAAATTATTAAGCTTTTTTATTATTCTTTTACTCGTAAGCTCTGCGTTTGCTGCCTCTGCAGATCTGCCTTCTGCTTCAGCTTCAGACATTACAGCAGCCACAGCTGTAGTAACTACAGACATCACAACTGATACCTCTAAGATTATTGATACAAAGGGAGATGATTCTTTTGTGGACCTTTCAGTTCTTGAAGGTCTCTCTCCTGCTTTTGCAAATATAGTTCTCAAAGGCCTTATCTCAGACGGTGGAGCTCTTATTGTTGAAAAGAGTGTCATCCCTGAGAAGTTTGATATTATTGCTGTTGTCAAGGATTCTGCCATAACAATCATTCCCTATGCTGCAAGGGAAGTTGCAGAAGAGGAAGTCAAGACAAGCCTTGAACTTGCCTATGAAGAGTTAGCCACTGCAGAAAAAGTTGAAGATCTTTTTGATGAGGATCAGGAAATGCAGGCTCCGGAAGGAACAAGCTACGTAGTTACAGAGCTCTTTGCCTACAACTTCACAGAGGCAGTTCTTAAAATCTTGGATGAGAATGATAAATCATACTTCGTTGTCACCATCAACTATGCAGTAAACCTTCAGACTCCTACAGTAGCTGTAAGAGCTGCTGACGGAACATGGCTCAAGGCTATTGTTAAGAGAAACTCTGACGGAACCCTCACCCTTTATCTTCCAGCCGAAGGCCCAATTGCATTCATGGAAGCTCATTAAAAGATGAAAGCTCACTCAAAAAAATTGAGGCTTATTATAATCATAGTTGCTGTGATTGTTTTTATTGCAGCAACTTATGGCGTTATCTCCGGCATGTCCAAAGTCAAGGCCTCTTCTTCCTCGGAAGCAGAGGTTTTTACTGCTACAGACTACCTCATGCGCATGCAGGGCGTTCTGATTGACGGTGAATACTACCACAAGAAAAGCAGCATGAAGACCTACCTGATCATCGGTCTTGATAAGACTGGTCCTATTGTTTCCAGCAATTCATACAGGAACCTGAATAACGCAGACTTTTTGCTTCTGGTGGTTGTTAATTCTGAAAAGAAGGCTATCCGCCTACTCGAGATAGACAGAGATACCATGACAGAAGTCAGGCGCTTAGACCTGTTTGGAAGAGAGATCGGATTTGTAACCACCCAGATAACTCTCAGCTACAGCTACGGAGACGGACTGAAGACCAGTGCTGAAAATACAGTGAAGACTGTAGGGGACTTGTTCTACGGGCTTGCTATTGATTACTACTTTGTCACAAACATGGACGGAGCCCTGTCTATTCTTGAACAGTTTGGAGAAGTTCCTGTCCTTCTTGATAAGGACTACACTGATATAGACAGCTCCTACACAAAGGGACGTGTTGTGGCCATGGACGCCGAAGAAGCCTTCAGATTCATCAGGGCAAGGCGCGGCCTTGAAGAGCCAACAAACCAGGCCCGTGTCGAGCGCCAGACTCTCTATTTAGATTCTCTTATGAATTACATCAAGGTTATAAGTATTTCTTACTTGGAGATGGCTGATTACCTGGATGAAGAGAATGGTCTGTCTGTTACAAACCTTGATTTGAAGGCTGTGTCCGAACTCTACAACGCATTTGAAAACTACACTGTAAGAAATGATGCAACTCTTCCCGGAGAAGAGGTTGAAGGGGCAGAGAACATGGAGTTCTATCCTGATAAGGAAGCTCTTAAAGCTTACTGCCTAGAGGTCTTGTATGATAAGTACTGACCTGGGTCTTGTTGACCTGCATTCTCATTTTCTTCCAGGCATAGATGACGGGTCCAAGAGTGCGGATATGAGCTCTGAAATGCTCAACCACCCTTCCTGTGCTTCCTATGTTGTGGCCACACCTCATTTTTATGGAGATATTTCTGTTGAAGCGTTTCTAAAAAAACGCAGGGAAGCTTTCGAGAGCATAGAAAAGACAGACAAGAAAGTGACATTTGGAGCAGAGGTCTACTACTATCCTACAATAGGCCGCTCAGAGTCTCTGAGAGAGTTCTGTATAGGTGGGACAACCCTTGTTTTGATAGAAATGCCTTTTGACAGATGGTCAACAAATGAGATAGATTCATTGATAAGCATCCATGATAATCTGTCTCTCTCTCCTGTCCTTGCCCATGTGGAGCGCTACACGAGGTATCAGAAGAAGGGGACCATAGAATACCTGGCTGAAAACGGAGTCAGGATTCAGGCAAATGCTGAATATTTTATTGAGGATTTCAAGGAGGCTTACAAAATGCTCAGTAGCGGTTTGATAAGCTTTCTTGGTTCCGATATGCACAATACAGGGTCCAGAAAACCCAACTTTGATGAGGCTGTCAGCCTCATAGTAGAAATAAAGGGATCTTCCTGCTTGGAAATAGTTTCTTTTAATTGCAGGCAGCTCATCTCTAATATAAAATGGGAATGATATGACTAGTTACGAACAGAACAACGCGGTTGAGATAGATCTGGTTAGACTCGGAAAGGTTCTTTTAAGGCACCTTTTTCTCATTATTTTTGTCACCGTTCTCTGTGGTCTTGTAGCAACAGCTGGTGCTTTGCACTTTCTTACACCCACTTATCAGGCAAGTATTCTCATGTACGTAAACAACTCTTCCATATCAATCGGAAGCAGTTCTGTAAGTATCTCCACAGGTGAAATTTCCGCTGCAAAAACACTTGTAGATACGTACTGTACCATCCTTACAACCCGACTTACATTGGAAGATGTAATCAAGGTCGCAAACCTTGATTATTCATACAGCGAGCTTAACTCCATGATCAGCGCAGGCAGTGTGAACGGAACAGAAATCTTCAGGGTCACTGTTACCAGCACGAACGCCAAGGAAGCCTGCCTGATTGCAAATACAATTGCTCAGGTTCTTCCTGACAAGATTGCTTCCGTTGTAGATGGAAGCTCTGTCAGAACTGTAGACCTGGCCGTTGTTCCTACAAGCCCGGCCGGCCCGAGTTACATAAGGTATTCTGCCATAGGCGCCTTGCTCGGTCTTGTTGCTGTATGTGGATTGCTGATTATCAGAGACCTCGTGGAAGACACGATTGACAGTGAAAGCTATCTTGTAGAAGCATACAAGGACTATCCTGTTCTTGCTGTTGTTCCTATGGAAGGTGGCTCTGACAGTAGTCAGAAGTACAAATACAGCAAGAAATACAGCAGGTATTACTACTACAGCGAACATAAAGGAAAAGCAGAATGAGAGATTTGACTGAAAAAATTGGAAAAGACCTCAGCTTTGTATCTGTAGAGGCATACAATCTTCTTAGAACCAACCTTTCTTTTATGATTCCCGGAAAGGATGGCTGCAGGATTATAGGTGTAACAAGTACTTCCCCACGTGAAGGCAAGAGCTATACTGCAATCAACCTTGCCTGTTCAGTTGCATGGTCAGGCAAGAAGGTCCTTCTTATAGATGCAGATATGAGAAAACCAACCATTCACAAGGTTCTGAATATAAATGCTAAACCGGGACTCTCCACCGCTATTACGGATGTGGATGAAACCTGCGTACAGCGTTACTTCCCGGAGGAAAATATGGATGTTCTCTCCGCCGGAGAGATCCCGCCGAACCCGAGTGAGCTCATAGGATCCGAGAACATGAACAAGCTTCTTGAAAAGCTTGCAAAAAACTATGACACAATTATTCTCGACCTTCCTCCTATCGGTGTTGTTTCTGACGGACTGAGCGTCTCGCCTTACCTTGACGGAATGGTTGTAGTTGTAAGACACTCAGTTACCAGAAGAAGTGATGTTGCTGATACCATGAGGCAGCTTAAGTTATCAAATGTAAATATCCTTGGCTTTGTGTATAATGCATTCTCTGAGAGAGGAGACTCCTACTACAAGTACAAGTATAGACGTGGAAGCTACTCCAGAAGAAAGTACTACTACGAGAAGAACTACTATCAGGCAGCGGATAAAGAAGAAACAGAGGAACAGAAGTGAAACAGAGGCACGACAGACTGGAAACGCTTAAGAGCATAATCAGAAAAAACAAGATTGACAGCCAGGACGCGCTTTTGCAGATGCTGAAGGCAGAAGGTTTTGATGTAACCCAAGCCACTCTTTCCAGAGACCTGAAAATCCTGAAGGTCGGAAAGATTTCAGATGGTTGGAACGGCTACTACTATTCTCTTCCTGAGAACGAACTTGTTGCAGAGAGTGAGAAGAGCTACATTCAGGATGTCAGACGTGGAATAGTCTCCATAGAGTTTTCCGGAAACATAGGAGTCATAAAGACAAGAGCAGGGCACGCAAACAGCGTGTGCGTGGCTCTGGACGTTTTGGGACTTCCGGAAATACTGGGAACAGTAGCTGGAGATGACACCATCTTCCTCATCCTCAGAGAAGGCATGACAAAAGAGGATCTTCAGCAGGAATTTAGGGAAAGAATTCCTGAAATTGAATGAAATGACTCTTAACACTTTGAGACAATAGGAATACAATCAGCACGGATTTGAAGGGGTCCGTGTTTTTTTATGGCTGAACTGGCGTTTTTGAAGAAAAAAGAAACAGATATGACGGAAGGGGGTATCTTCGGGCACCTGGTTGCATTCGCCATTCCTCTCCTCCTCGGAAACCTTTTTCAGCAGCTCTATAACACTGTGGATACATGGATTGTAGGTAATTATGTTGGAAAGGTTGCCTTTTCAGCAGTCGGAACAATCAGCCCCGTTACAAACTCCCTCATAGGTTTCTTCTCAGGCTTCTCCAGCGGAGCAAGCGTAGTCATTTCAAGGTACTATGGGGCCCACAGACCGGAGAAAATCTCCGAGGCTGTCCACACATATGTAACGGCCACACTCGTTCTCTGTGTGGTGGTTTCCCTTCTCGGTGTTGCTCTTGTTCCTCTCATGCTGAAGATTCTCAACTCTCCCCAGGAAGTTGCTGCCCAGCAGAGAATCTATCTGACCATCTATTTTTCAGGCCTGTCCGGCCTCCTTATCTACAACATGGGCTCGGCCATTCTCAGGGCAGTCGGGAACTCAACGCTACCGTTTATGTTCCTGCTGGTTTCAACCCTTCTGAATATCAGCCTGGACCTGCTTTTCGTAATCAAGTTCAGTCTTGGAACAGCCGGAGTTGCCTATGCCACCATAATAGCCCAGGCCATCTCCGCCATTCTTGTCATGGTTGTGCTGGCAAGGACAGACACGAGCGTGAAGCTTTCCTTCAGGAAACTTGGAATCAAATCGAAGATTCTTCTTGAGGAGCTGAGAATAGGTATTCCGTCAGCCATTCAGCTTTCCATAACAGCGTTCTCAAATGTGTTTGTCCAAAGCTACGTAAACTACTTCGGAACAGATGTTATGGGTGGTTGGACCGCTTACAATAAAATAGACCAGATGTTCTTCCTGCCCATGCAGAGTATATCTCTGGCCACAACCACATTTGTTGGACAGAATCTTGGTGCTGAAAACGTGAAAAGGGCAAGAAATGGTGTACTGATTGCTCTGATAAGCGCATGGGTTTCAACATTGAGCCTGGTTCTGCCCGTAATGGCATTTGCTCCGGAAATTGTCTCATTCTTCATAGACAACTCAGAGACTGCTGTTATCAGCTACGGCTCCATGTTCCTGCGTATGAACGGCCTCTTCTTCCTCGCCGCCTGTGTGAACCAGGTTCTCGGGGCAGCCATGCGAGGATGTGGAAAGAGTGAGGTGGCCATGGTCTCCATGCTCTTCTCTTTTGTTGTTTTCAGACAGATTTACCTTTTTGTCGTAACTAGATATTTTATAAACACACCACAAAGCGTAGGCATCTCATTCCCGCTGGGATGGATTATGTGCTCAATTATTATCGGCATTTTCTACGCGGTGACATTTCCCAAAGAGGGTAAAAAGGAATAATTAAATGACATTAACATTGATTCACATTGCCTTTGCTTTGGCTGCGGGTCTACTGATGACCCGAGTCTTTAAAGCTTTGCATTTTAACTTCCCGGACGTAACAGTCTATCTGATTACCGGGCTGCTCATTGGTCCGTACGGACTTGGCAGACTCGGTGTCTCAGGGCTGGGCTTTTCAAGCATGGAGGCTGTGAAGGCCCTAGAGATGATCTCAACTGTTGCTCTTGGCTTCATTGCCTTCTCAATTGGAAACGAGTTTAAAATCTCGCAGCTGAAGGGAATAGGGAAGCAGGCAACTGTAATCGGTATACTACAAGCTCTTGCAGCAACACTGGTTGTGGACTTGGTTCTCTTGACAGTGGCATTGCTCAGCAAGGGAAGGCTTTCGGCCTCAGCAGCAATCACACTGGGGGCCATAGCAGCCGCCACAGCCCCGGCAGCCACCCTCATGGTTGTCAGGCAGTACAAGGCTCAGGGAAAAGTAACCAGCCTCCTGTTGCCGATTGTTGCCATTGACGACGCAGTAGGCCTAGTCATCTTCGCAATCAGCTTCGGTGTGGCCCAGGCTCTTCTCGCCGGCTCAATCAGCGTCGTGGCCCTTGTGATCAACCCCATGATTGAAATCTTTGCCTCAATTATCCTCGGCTCCGTACTCGGCTGGATCCTGACCAAGCTTGAGGAACTCTTCTTCTCAAACACAAACCGCTTGAGCCTGACAATTGCCTTCGTGCTGGTAACCATTGCTTTCAGCCGGCTTACATTCAGAATTGGAGCCGTAACGGTATCCTTCTCATCATTGCTTGTTTGTATGATGCTCGGCACAGTTTTGTGCAATTTCTGCCCTCGTTCGGGCGATATCATGCACCGTGCTGACGGCTGGACCTCTCCCTTAAACGTTCTCTTCTTTGTCCTTAGCGGAGCTGAGCTGGATCTGGGTGTCATCTCAAACCTGTTTGTCGTTGTAATTGGCTTACTCTACATAGTAGCCAGATCTGCAGGTAAGTACTACGGAGCACGCTTCAGCGCCTCAATTACCGGCTGTGACCACAACACATGCAAGTACTTGGGCTACACGCTTTTGCCACAGGCTGGCGTGGCCTTGGGCATGAGTGCACAGGCTGTGAGCCTTGGAAGTAAGGACGGGACAATAGTGAGAAATATTGTTCTCTTCTCGGTTCTTGTCTACGAGCTGTTCGGTCCGTCAATTACCAGATGGGCCCTCACCCAGACCGGGGATATTGTCAGTGTTCCCAAGGAGAAAACAAGCCACGAGCGATTTGACACTCCGAAAGAACACAGAAAAAAGTAATATATCTTTTATCATAAAAGGATTATATTTAGAGGTATGATGTACAATAACTTAGACAAGACAAAAGCTTACGGGTTTCTTAAGTCTCTCACTCCTTTTGACGTAAGAAACATTTCAGGCGAGAGAATCAGAAAATACAATATCAAAGAAGCAGGTTCTCTTTCTTTCAACTATGCTGCTCTTCCTCTTGATGAGAAGATTATTGACCAGCTTCAGGCCTTGGCCGATGAGCAGGAACTTATTGAAAAATACAAAGACCTCCTCGGTGGCGCCATAGCCAACCCAGGCGAGAAGAGGTTTGTTCTTCACCATCTCACACGCGGCAGAGTTCTTCCTAAGAAGGAAGTCTGGGCTGACGGAGTGGAGAAGGGAGCTTTCTACGCCAAAGAGCTTGAGAGAATCAGAGTTTTCTCCGAAGCTGTGAGAAAAGGAGAAGTCAAAGGCTCAACGGGAAAGGCTTTTGAGCATGTTGTACAGATAGGTATTGGCGGAAGCGACCTTGGCCCGAGAGCCCTCTGCTACGCCTTGAACCTCATCCCGCTTGAGAACGGCGAGAAGAAGATGGATGCACGATTTATCAGCAACGTTGACCCTGATGATGCATGTGGTGTCCTCTCTGATCTTGATATGGAAACAACTCTGTTCATCCTCGTTTCAAAGAGCGGAACGACTCTTGAGACTCTTACAAACAGAGACCTTGTATTCAAGGTCATGACTTCCGCGGGTATTACGGCTCCTGAAAAGCACATGGTTGCCGTCACCTCAAATTCAAGTCCTCTTGCCGGAACACCTGGACTTCAGGCTGTTTTCTTCATGGATGACTATATTGGTGGAAGATACTCAGTAACCAGTGCAGTTGGCGGAGTTATCCTCTCTCTTACATACGGCTTCAAGGTCTTCAAGGCCATTTTGGACGGTGCACATGAGGAAGATATGTGTGCTCTTGAGCCGGATATCAGAAAGAACGGAATTCTTCTTGATGCCATGGCTGGAGTTTACCTCAGAAACGTCCTCGGCTATCCGTACAGTGCTGTTCTTCCATACTCCCAGGCCCTTAACCGCCTGCCGGCACACTTCCAGCAGCTGGATATGGAATCAAACGGAAAGCACGTAAACAGAAACGGAGAGAAACTTGACTACCAGACAGGCCCGGTTATCTTCGGTGAGCCCGGAACAAACGGTCAGCACAGCTTCTACCAGCTGCTCCATCAGGGAACAGACGTGGTTCCTATGCAGTTCATTGGTTTCAGACACTCTCAGGGAAATCTTGATGCTCAGGTCTCTGGCTCTACAAGCCAGCAGAAGCTGAATGCAAACCTGGTAGCTCAGATAGTGGCCTTTGCCTGTGGCAAGGAAGACAGAGAGAATGCAAACAAGGACTTTGAAGGTGGCAGATACTCATCTCTGTTAAGTGCAGACCGTCTTACTCCGTATGCTCTTGGAGCCATCCTTGCTCACTTTGAGAATAAGGTCATGTTCCAGGGCTTTGCCTGGAATATTAACAGTTTTGACCAAGAGGGCGTTCAGCTTGGCAAGATTCTCGCCGGAAAAGTCTTAAAGGGCTGTGAGGGAGATGAGAAGCTGGAGGCTTACGCCAGAATTATGGGACTTAAATAAGATTAAGCTTTAAAGAGGAGATTAATCATGACAATTTTGATTATTGTTGCTGTTGTTCTGATTCTTGCTTTAGTTGTTGCTTCAAAATACAACAGCTTTGTAAAGCTCAGTAACCAGGCTGAAGAGGCCTATGCTCAGATTGATACCCACCTTAAGCAGCGCTACGACCTGATTCCTAACCTTGTTGAGACAGTCAAAGGTTATGCAAAGCACGAGGAGAAGACTCTTACAGCCGTCATTCAGGCTCGAAATATGGCCATGAGTGCAACAACTGTTGAAGAGAAGGACAAGGCAGATAACGCCTTTGCCGGCACTCTCAAGAGCCTCTTTGCTTTAAGTGAAGCCTATCCGGATTTGAAGGCAAACAAGAACTTTACAGACCTTCAGGAAAAGCTGTCAGAGCTTGAAACACAGATTCTTCAGGCCAGAAAGTACTACAACGCCATAGTCAAGACTTTCAATACAACTATTGAAACCTTCCCGAACAATATTATTTGTTCAATCTTCGGTGGTAAGTTTAAAAAGCTCTCCTACCTGGAAGTTGCCGAGGCAGAGAGACAGAACGTTAAGGTTCAGTTCTGATAATGAAAAAACTGCCCGTTTTTTTAGCTGTTTTATTATTCGCAGTTATAACTATCTCTGCCTCCTCCTCAACCTTTGATGTAAAAGAGGCGGAGATAACTGTTACAGTAGGAAAGAACGCAGTTCACACCATAGAAGAGAACTACCTTTTCTACTACAACACCCCCTCTCACGGTTTTTACAGGGATATACCTACTGATTATTCTGAGTGGAAGGTCCGTGCCAAAGTTACAAATATAAAGTGCTCGGACAACTACTCAGTAGAGAGAGATGGTGCCTACGTCTCTCTAAAGATAGGGGACTCAGATACCGTTATCAGAGGTTACAAAGAGTACTCTATTTCCTACAACTACGACCTTGGTGCCGACTACAATGAAGGCTACGATGAGTTCTATCTGAATCTGATCGGCAGTTCATGGGAAGCACCGTTTGAAACCGTTAAATTTTCCGTCAGAATTCCGTATACAGGTTCTGATATGAAAATCTACCTCACTGATGGCTCCTACGGCTCTCAGAGTTTCAGTGGCACAGCTAAAACCTACAAAGACGGGGAGTACACTGTTCTAAGTGGTACAGTTAATAATCTTAGAGCAGGCCAGGCACTGACGGTGCGTGTAGAGCTTCCTGATTCATGGTACGAAGGAGCCAGAGAGGTAAAGGACAACAGAGCTCAGTTTGTAGTTATCATGAGCGCTGTTTGTGCTGCTCTTGTTCTTGTTGCCGCCCTGTGCTGGAAAAAATACGGGAAGGACAGGACAGTAATAATCACGGCTCAGTTTGATGCTCCTGAGGGTTTTACTCCTCTTGCAGCCGGTTTTATAGCTGACGGAACAGTGGATGATAAAGATATTACTTCCATGATCTACTACTGGGCAGATAAGGGGTACTTGAAAATAGAAGAGCCCAAGAAGAACAGGTTTGAGTTCATAAGGAAAACAGAGGCTCTTCCTCAGGACTGCCAACTCTATGAAAGGCACCTGTTCACAGCTTTCTTCAAAAACGCAGACTCTGAAGGGCGGGTAACCCTCTCAGATTTACAGAGAGGAAACTTTGCTCAGGACATGTTCTCAGCCAAAGAAAACGTGAGAACCTATTTCTCAAAAGAGAGAAAACTCCTGGATACAAAATCTGAGATCTGCCAGGCCGTTTTCTCACTTGTCTCCTTCCTTCCCGGAATTCTCTCAACTGTTGCCATAGCTCAGTACGAGTTTGTCTCTGAGCTGCTATTTCTACCGGCCATAGGAGCTGTTGTTACGCCAATAATCATGCTCATACTGTTCTATGAGCTTTTTAAAAAGTGGTACCTAAGAAAAACGAATATAGTTTTTGAGGTAGTCATAGCTTTTGTCAGCGCAGCCCTGATTCTCATTAGGTACGGTTTTTGTTCTCTCTTCTATGAAGCCTGTCCTGTTTATTTCCCCGCAGTCACTGTTCTCTCTACGGTTATGCTGGCTCTGTTTGCTTCCATCATGAGCAGAAGAAGCGAGTACGGACACAAAACTCTTGAAAAGATTCTTGGCTACAGAGAGTTCATAGACAAAGTTGAGACTGATAAGCTTAAGGTCATGATTGAAGAAGAACCTGGTCTGTACTACCGCGTTCTTTCCTATGCCATAGTCTTCGGTCTTGAAAACAAGTGGGCAAAGAAGTTCTCCTCATTAAACACTGCTTCTCCACAGTGGTACACGGGTGTGAGTCCTGTAGATGTCATGCTGTATTCGGCCATGAGTTCAAGAATGAATTCTGCCATCCGTATGAACTCAATCTCTCCAGCCCAGGCTCGCTCAGGCGGTATGCCTCATATGGGTGGAGGAGGCTTCCACAGTGGCGGCTTCTCAGGAGGTGGTTTCGGAGGTGGCGGTGGTCATGCATGGTGATCTGACTGCTGTTATTTACTCTGTTCTTCTCATCTCTTTATGTGTTGGTGCAGCTGTACTCATCCTGAAGGCAAAGCCCTTTGGAGCGCTGACGGAAGAAGTGGCAAGGAAGGTTGTCCATATAGGAGTCTGCAACTGGTATTTTATCTGGCGCTTCTGTTTTGAAACTGATGCCTTGGCCATTTTGGGCCTTCTTGTTGCAGCAATTGCAAATACCGCTGTGACAGTTAAAAACGGAAACAGAAGGTGGGGCCTGACCTACTATCCGCTTGCAATCATCATGGTTATTTCCTGTGTCTCCTTCTGGGGTAAGGGTTCTTACGTGAGTGCAGGAATTGCCATACTCGGCATGGGGTATGGAGACGGCCTTGCTGCTCTTTGCGGAAGGTATTTCACAGAGAAGAAGGTGAGAATCCTTTCTCGTCCTCTTCCATGTTCACATGGAAAATCCGCAGCAGGCACCCTGGCGTTCATTGTTTCTGTCAGTATCATAGCCCTGGCTTTCGGCTTTCCTCTTTACTGGTCTCTTCTCATAGCTCTGGCAGGGGCCATCTGCGAGGCCTATACACCTTACGGTTTGGATAACTTCACAGTTCCCGGAATTCTTTTTATAATGAGTGTGCTCCTGGAGACGCTATGACCATTCTGAACAAGGCAGACACATTCCTCTTTTCTCTTGATGCGGCAGTACTTCTTGCTCTTATAGTTTCCGTCATGGCCGTTATTGCCATAGTGGCCTATAAAAGGAAGAACCTCAGTGCAAGTGGAGCCATTGCTGCACATATACTTGGAACTGTAGTTCTATACGCTCTGCGTCTTGAAGGGTTTTTTCTTCTGCTTTTTTTCTTTGTTACATGCAATATTGTGGGAAAAATCTGCAGGAAAAAGGCAGGGCCTGACAGCTATGAAAAGAAGGGCAGCTGCAGAGATGTCCTCCAGGTTCTGGCAAACGGCCTTATGGCTGTTCTTTCAGCTTTAATTTACCAAATCTCAGGTGGAACAACGGCCCTGATTATGTTCGGCGCTGCTCTTGCTGAAGCTACGAGCGATACGCTGGCCGGTGAAATAGGGCGTTTGAGCCCTACAGACCCTGTTTCCATCAGGACTTTCAGAAGGATGGAAAAGGGCATGAGTGGCGCAGTTACGCCTCTTGGCATTTTCGGCGGCTTTCTCGGTTCCTTTGCAATTTCCTTAATCTGGCTGGCTTTCTTTCCTGTGGCAAACGGAGTTCTCTATGCCCTGGTTATCTGTATAAGCGGCCTTGCAGGCTGTCTTGAAGACAGTTTTCTTGGTGCAACTGCCCAGGCTTTGTATCTAGATAAGGAGAAAGGCAAGTACACAGAAAGGGAGAGAGGTGAAAATGGCGAGCCTCTTGAGCTGGTTCGTGGTGTAAAGTGGCTAGATAATGATATGGTAAATCTCTCCTCCAACGTCTTCTCTTGTGTACTGGCGGCAGGGCTGTCTAAAATAATTGGTTGAATTTACTAATACGCAGATACGTGTTTTTCTGAAAAAAATAATTACGCGTGAAAAACACGCGTTTTAAAATTTTTTGAGTTTGAAAAGCGTGTTGAGTAAAAAAAGAAGTGCAGAAGAGGCAAATAATTTCCCATTGTTTACGCGAAAACACAATGGTATAATCTTATGTAGATTTCTAGAAATGGGAGATTAAGATGTCAAAGGAAAAAAGAAATCTGATTATTGCAGGTGTGTTAATAGGTGCTGTCTCGGTACTGCTTGTTGCTTTTGGAAACCCGAAAAACATGGGCTTCTGTATAGCCTGCTTCATCAGGGACATAGCCGGTGCCACAAAGATGCACAGTGCTGCGGTTGTTCAGTATGTCAGACCAGAGATAATTGGTCTTGTTCTCGGCTCGTGGATTATCAGTCTTGCAACTGGAGAGTTCAAGGCCCGTGGAGGCTCAAGCCCCATGCTCAGATTAGTAATTGGCGCCTTCGTCATGATCGGAGCCCTGATGTTCCTCGGGTGCCCGTTCCGCATGATACTGCGTCTTGCAGGTGGAGATTTGAACGCTCTGGTTGCTCTGTGTGGATTCATTGGTGGTATTGCCGTAGGCTGCTTCTTCCTTGCAAAAGGCTTCTCGCTTGGAAGATATCATGAGCAGGCATCCCTGGAAGGTCATGCCTTTCCAGCGATCAATGTTCTTCTGCTTGTTCTTCTGCTCGCCGTCCCGTCAGTCTTTGCCTTCTCTGAGAAGGGACCGGGTTCAATGCACGCAGCTGTCATCATCTCTCTCGCCGCAGGGCTTGTTGTCGGTATTCTGGCTCAGAGAACAAGGCTGTGCATGGTCGGTGGAATAAGGGATATTATCCTTGTTAAGGATTACACACTTATCTTCGGCTTCATCTTCATCTTTGTTGCTGCCCTTGTCGGAAACCTGATTACAGGAAACTTCAAGCTTGGTTTTGAAGGCCAGCCAGTGGCTCACACAGCACATCTGTGGAACTTCCTCGGCATGTTTGTGGTAGGTCTCGGTTCTGCCATGCTCGGCGGTTGTCCTCTGAGACAGCTTATTCTTGCCGGCGAGGGAAATTCAGACAGTGCACTTTCAGTTGTCGGTATGTTCATCGGCGCTGCCATAGCTCACAACTTCAAGCTTGTCGGAAACGCAACCGATAATGGACCCAACACCTACGGAAAGGTTGCTGTCATAGCCATAATTGTCATTCTGCTTGCAGTAGCTGCAGCAAAGACATTCAAAAAGGAAAAGTAAATGAAAGAACTGGATTGTTTCGGGTTAAGTTGCCCAATCCCGGTAGTGAATACCAAGAAGGCCATAAAGGATAATCCCGAGGGCCTGGATGTTCTTGTTGATAATGTTGCTGCAAAGGAAAATGTCTCCCGCTTCGGCAAAGCCATGGGTTATAATGTAGAAGTTACGGAGATGGATGGTGGATGGAGAATCTCTCTGAGAAAATAACTGTTGCAACTTTTTTCAACCATTACGGGGCCATGAGAATGAAAAAGGCTTTAGGACCGGACGCATTGCTGCGTCCGGTTCCCCGTCTTCTTTCCTCATCCTGTGGAACCTGCGTTTTCATACAGCGAACTCATGAGGTTTTACAGGAGATTCTTGAGAAAGCTGATGAGAATCTTGAAGCCGTCTATATTAAGGACGGAGACAAATACACAAATATCTGGAAGGTTTCCTGATGTCTTCTGCAGTTTATGATGAAAACGGAAAAATAAAACTCACCTCTATGGTCAAGACAAGCGGCTGTGCTGCAAAACTTCCGCCTGAGAAGCTTCACAGTGTCATAGACAACCTGCCTCTGATGAGCAGTGAAAACCTGATTGAAGGTTTTGAGAGTGCGGACGATGCCCTTGTCTACCGTGTTGACGGGGACACTGTCTGCGTTCAGACTGTGGACTTTTTCCCGCCCATGGTTGATGATCCGTATGTCTTTGGTCAGGTTGCCGCAGCAAATGCTCTCTCTGATGTCTACGCCATGGGAGGAACTCCGGCTGTGGCCATGAATCTCATGTGTTTTCCCTCCTGTCTGGAACTGAGTGTCATGAAGGAGATTCTCACAGGTGGAATGGATAAGGCCAGGGAGGCCGGGGCTGTAATAGCCGGCGGTCATACTATTGAGGACCCGACTCCAAAGTACGGACTCTGTGTCACGGCTTTCATGAAGGAGAAGGAGGTGTGGTCCAACAAGGGTGCCAGGGTTGGAGATTCGGTTGTGCTGACCAAGGCCTTGGGTTGCGGAATAATTAATACTGCAGTCAAGGCCGAGATGGCAGATGAGGAAAGCTTCAACGCCTGTGTGGCCTCCATGACCCGCCTTAACAAGGAGGCAAGG
>CAJOOY010000066.1 GCA_905236385.1 uncultured Spirochaetia bacterium | reverse complement strand
TTCTCCTCTTCAATTAACTCCAAATATAGTCAGCCTTGTCAGCCGTTTTGAGCCTTATGGAGAAGAAAACCCTGCTCTTGTCTTCATGATCAGTGGAGCTCATCTTACAGGACTAACTCTCATGACCAACCAGAAAGATGCTTCTTCAGCACACTTGAGGTTTAACCTTGAGTACGGCTCCTACGTCTGGCCATCTGTTTTCTGGAGTGCCGGATCCAGGGTGGGGGTGGATTTTGAAGACGGAGATACTGTAGATGTTGTCTTCCGTGTCGGTAGAAACTACTATAGAAACCAGGAGACCATCCAGCTTACGGTTCTGGATTTGAGAAGACACTGATGAAGAAAAGACTTCTGCTTCTTTTGCTCTTATCTCTTTTTTGCTTTTCTGTATGGAGCGCAGAGGCTCCTCAGTACTATGGGTCTTCCTACATGCTGGACAACTATTATGTTCTGGATGGGAATCAAGGCTACTCAAAAGCGATCCTGGATAACACAAAGTTGAGCATAGTCTTCATTGATAGCGGAGATGTTCTTTATCAGTGGTTTGGTCACATAGGAGTTCTGGTGGAGACTTCCAGCTCCCAGAGCATTCTCTATGACTACGGGCGTTTTGAGTTTGGACCTGATTTCTACGTAAACTTTGCCATGGGAAGACTGTGGTACAGGTGTGTGGCCTCCTATGCTTTTTATGAACTGACAAATGCTGTTCAGGCGGATAGAAGCATATATGTTAAACCACTGAATCTGACAAACGAAGAGAAGGCTGCTGTTCTTACATTTTTAAATACTAACAGCAGCAGCGAGTACAGCACCTATCTTTATCACAACTACAAAGACAACTGTTCAACAAGAATCAGAGATCTCTTTGACAGGTTAACTGAAGGAAGCTTTAAAAATGAGATGGAAAGCCGAGATGGCTATACCTACAGAGAGATGGCCAATATGGTTCTTTCAAGAAACCTTTTTGTTCTTTGGACACTGGATGCCTTACAGGGAAGAAATGTAGATCTTGATCAGACATACTGGGACCAGATGTTCCTGCCTTCTGTCTTCTTTGAAGCCCTTGATGAGTATCCGGAGATAGCAGGGGAGACTTCTGTTGTTTATGAATCAAAATCCTCAAGATCTTCTTATGCAGAAGAGCCAGTAAACTACACCCTGGCAGCCTTGGCAGTGGCTGTGGGACTTGGGCTAATTCAATTAACTCTTACAACATTAAGAAACAAGAAAAAGATAGTTGCCCTCTTAGGTTCAGTCTACAGCTTTACTCTTCAATTTGCTTTAGGAATTATTGGCTCAGTCCTGTTTTTCATGATGTTCTTCACTCTTCACGACTACACCTACCTAAATGAAAACATCCTCTTCTTGAATCCAGTTCTCCTAGTCACAGCATTCCTTTCCATAAAGCCGGAGAAGCACAGAAAAACTCTGAAGTTCATCTACGGTTTGTTTATGGCTCTCATTCTTATCCTGATATCTCTTAAACTAATCCTTCACTCAGTATTTATCCAAAACAACTGGCCACAGATTATTTCTTTATCAGCTTTTTATTTGTTTAACTTTGCATCAACGAGGTTGTAAGTTCTATTTTGTTGCAATCTGTTGCACTCGGTAGTAAAATCTGCGTAGGAGTAAACAAATGGCAAAAATAGTTATTGCACTTGGCGGAAACGCCCTTGGAAACACACCTGCCGAGCAGCTTGAGCTTGTCAGAGAAACAGCAAAACCGATTGTTGACCTCATTCAGGAGGGCAATGAGATAGTAATAGCACATGGAAACGGTCCTCAGGTTGGAATGATTAACCTTGGCATGTCTGCAGCTGCAGAGGTTAAGGCTATTAAGTCTGATATGCCTTTCCCGGAATGCGGAGCCATGAGCCAGGGCTATATTGGTTATCATCTTCAGAACGCTATTGGAAATGAGCTTGTAAGCCGTTCAATCAAGAAAGAGATTGCTACTGTTGTCACACAGGTTCTTGTAGATGAGAATGACAAGGCTTTCCAGAATCCTACAAAGCCGGTTGGGGCCTTCTATGACAAGGAGACAGCTGAACGGATTGCTAAAGAAAAGGGCTTTGTAATGGTTGAAGATGCAGGGCGTGGCTACAGACGTGTAGTTCCTTCACCAAAACCAATAGATGTTATTGAATCAACAGCAGTCAACAGCCTTATTAAGAGCGGTTGTGTTGTAATCACAGTCGGTGGTGGTGGAATTCCTGTAATCAGAAAGAACGGTCTGCTGTACGGAACTCCGGCAGTCATAGACAAGGACTTTGCCTCTGAGAAGTTGGCAGAGATTATAGATGCAGATCTTCTGGTCATTCTCACTGCTGTTCCGAAGGTTGCTATCAACTACAGAAAACCTGATGAAAAGTGGCTGTCTTCCATGACAGTGGAAGAGGCTGAAAAGCTTGCTGCAGAAGGCCAGTTTGCACCGGGTTCCATGCTTCCCAAGGTACAGGCAGCAGTCATGTTTGCTAAGAGCAAGAAGGGCAGAAAGTGCATAATCACTTCTCTGGATAAGGCAAAGGAAGCCCTTGCCGGAGAGACCGGAACTGTAGTTAGTCTTTAATTAAAGCATGCCGCTTGAAATGGTTTTAAGTGGATATCTGCAAAAAGCATTTATATAGCGCAGGAGTGTCTGAGTTAGGCGTTCCTGCGCTGTTTCGTATAACTGCACTGAAAGAGCTTCTTCAAAACTCATGTTCTGTGTATAGATCAGGTATTTTCTGGATCCAGGAAGCAGAACTATGGAGTCTGTGTCCGAACAGGCTCTGCAAACCGGTGTCATAAGGGAAGTGGAGAAATAGAGAACTTCATCTTCAGGTAGGCGCCTGGAGCAAGAAGGGCACTCGGTCAAATCCGCTGCTGTTCCGCTGATATTTAAAAGCTTCCAAGTATAATCAATCAGAATCTTCCTATGGCTCTCAGGACTCTTTTCGAGGGCCAGAAGGGCTGAAACTAGAAGATTGTATACCTGGTCCGGGGTGTCTGTTTTGATCCTTGTAACTGTCTCGCAGAAGTAAGAGGCTGTATAGGTTGACAAAATATCCAAACTGATGTTCTGGGGCAGAAACAGATTGTCTTCCTCAGTTATTGAGTACTCATTCTTGACAGGGTTGTAGTAAACCTGAAAATCTCCAACAGAAAACAGAGATGCCAATGAAGATTTCTTACCTTTTCTTCCACCGTAGATGGTGGCGTAGATTAAGCCAAGTTCAGGTGAAAAAAGGGAGACACTTTTATGAATGTCTCCCAGATTCTTAACTGAGGTAACAACAGCACGGACTTTAAGGTTTCTTTCCATTTTTCAGAGCAGGTAGGGAACCTTGAAGTTGTGTGCCTGATAGACTACAAAGGTCTCAACATCCGAAACCTCTGAGATTTTACTCAATTCAAACTTGAAGAAGTTCAGTAAGCTCTTGTCTTCATCTGAGCTTGTAACCAGATGGACAATGAGGTCAAATCTTCCTGTGACAACTACTGCAGAAATGACCCCCTTGAGGTTCATGAACTCTTTGGCCTTCTTCTCCAGGTCCATGGTCTTGAGCTTTATGCCCATAATCACAACCTGCATCTCAGGAATGGTCTGAGGGTCCACCAGGGCAGAGATGGACAGAATGTTCTCTCTGATCATCTGGTTTACTCTAGCGCGCACTGTGTTCTCAGTAACACCAATCTCCTGAGCAATCTGGCTGAAAGGTTTTCTTCCGTCTTCCTTCAGTTCCCGAATGATAGTCTTGTTTGTTTCATCAAGTTTCATCATCAGATTTTGCCTTCTTCCTTCAGGGCCTTGATAGTATCACAGATTTCATCTCCAATTCTGAGGAGGTTTTCAACACTGTTTGCTCCAACATGAGGAGTGAGAGTTACCTTTTCAGCCTTGAGAAGAGGGTAGTCCTCTGCTGGTGGATCTGAAGGATAAACGTCTGCACAGTACCAGGAAACTTTACCTTCATCAAGGGCCTTAACCATGGCTTCTGCATCTACAATTGCTCCACGGGCTGCGTTGATAATAACAGGCTTTTTGTTCATGATTGAGAAAAGCTTCTCTGAGAACATGCCACGTGTTTCATCTGTGAGAGGCATGTGGATGGAAATGTAATCTGCATCCTTTACTGCATCTTCGACAGAAGGAACAAGAGTAGCTACAGCAGAAGAGCTGACATACTTATCATAGGCTACAACATTCATGCCAAAAGCCTTTGCTCTCTCAGCAACCTTTGTGGCAATATTTCCAATTCCAAGAAGACCTAGAGTCTTTCCGTAAAGCTCTGTTCTCTTTATATTCTTAAGCCACTGGCCTTCTTTCATGCCCTTGTCATAAGCACAGATGTGGTTAGGTGCACTGAGCATGAGAGCAAATGTGAGCTCTGCAACTGCAATTGAGCTTGCCCTCGGGGTGTTGCGGACAATAATACCTTTTGATTCGGCGTATGCCTTATCAATGTTATCAATTCCTACTCCACCACGGATAATGAGCTTACAGTTCTTGGCTGCATCAATGTATTCTTTGTTACAGATTGTCTTTGCTCTGACAAGAATAACGTCTGCTTCACAGGCTCTTGCCTTATCTGTAGTTACTTCTCCGAAGTTCTTAAGTTTGCCTTCAAGAGATGAATCAAAAGCATCAGAAATAAGAATAAGCATATAATACTCCTTAAGCCCGGTTATTCCGGATTCATAGTTATTCTACCATGTATTTATGTTAAGTCAAATTTTTTATTGGATTTCTTATGATATCAAAAAAAATTCCCTAAATGATTTGTGAAATCTTAAAAGTTTCCTGAATACTATTCTTTGTATGTGGTTATCATGGCTCAAACATGATAGAATTAGACACAACATGGGGGTTTTTTATGCAGAATCTAGAAACCACATATATGGGTCTTAAACTTAAAAATCCGCTTATTCTCGGTAGTTCTTCTCTTTCAGACAATCCTGACGGAGTAAAAAAGGCAGAAGATGCCGGTTTTGGCGCCGTTGTTCTCAAATCTATTTTTGAGGAACAGATTGTAGCTGAGTCAAATGCGGATATAAGGGGAGCTGTAGGTTTTAATGGTCGTAATGATTATTTAGATGCATTTGCCTCTGTAACCAAAGAGCGCTATTTAGATAAGTACCTTGAACTGGTGACCAAGGCCAAGAAGGCTGTAGATATTCCTGTTATTGCCTCTGTTAACTGCACTTCAGAGTCTGGATGGCTTGAATACGCTAGAAAGTTCCAGCAGTCTGGAGCAGATGGCATTGAGCTCAATTATTATATTATGGCGGGGGACGCAAGGGTTAGCGGAGCCGAGATAGAAAAGAAGTACTTTGAGGTTGCCAAAAAGACAAGGGAAATCATTTCTCTGCCTCTTTCAATCAAGATGTCATGGCATTTTACCTCAATTGCAAATGCTGTAAGGCAGTATTCAGATATGGGGTTTGACGGAATTGTCATGTTCAACCATTTCTTCAGACCGGATATAGATATTGAGAAGGTTTCAATCTGTTCTAACCGCTTCATAGGGCCGAAGGGAGATTATTCAGAGACTCTCCGCTGGACTGCCATGATGAGTGGGGAAATTAAGGCAGATATCTGCTCCTCAACGGGTATCAGAGACAGTGAAACAGCTGTCAAGATGCTCCTGGCCGGCGCAAAGGCTGTGCAGATGACTTCTGCTGTCTACAAAGAAGGCTACAGTGTGGCTTCTAAGGTGCTTGATGAGATCTCTCAGTGGATGGAAAAGCACGGTTACGACAGTATTTCTTCTTTCAACGGCCTCCTTGCTCAGGAAAAGATTGAAAACCCGGAGAGGTGGGAAAGATCTCAGTACATGAAGGTTAACAGGTTCTGATATGCATATTGATTATGAAGAAGATTTCAGGGATATAGCTCCTTTTGAGGGTGAAGACTTTGAACAGGCCGTGGAGAGGCTTAGAAACTATCCTCAGTTTACAGATAACTTCATGGATCTCATTTCCAGGCACTCCAGACTTGTTAACAAATGGAAGTCTTTTCACTCAAAGAATATACTCAGAAACGAACTTAAGTATGTTCATAACTATGATGAGTTTCAGAAGAACATTACCAGTGATGTTTTCTTGAGCTTGATAGTCTCTTCAAGTATTGATGAATTCACTTTTGATGGAATTCAGGAGCTGGAAGACAAGCCTCACATCTACATTTCAAACCATAGAGATATTGTTCTAGATACAGCCCTTCTTGATTTGGCTCTTTATGAAAGTGACAGAACACTCTGTGAGATGGTCATAGGTGATAATCTGCTTGTAAACCAGTTTGCAACCGACCTGTTTAAAGTAAACGGGGCCATTACTGTTAAGAGGACAGCTAACTCTGCTGCAGAATTGAGAGAAGAAACCCTTAGGCTTAGCCGATACATGCTCTATGCCCTTTTGGAGAAAAAGAAGTCTCTGTGGATAGCTCAGAAGAGTGGAAGAAGTAAGGATGGGGTGGATAACACCAGCACTGCCATTCCTAAGATGATTTATCTTGCGGCTAGAGAGCAGAAGATGGGCTTCTCTGACTTTCTGAAAGAAGTGTCCATTGTTCCAGTTGCAATCAGCTACCAGTACGACCCGTGTGATGTTTCCAAAGGGCAGTCAGAAATCCGTAAGCTCAAGGCTGAGGGTTGTTACAACGTGTATAAGAAAAAGAAGTACCAGGACATACTGGAACTTGTCAGGGGCCTGAGATTGTACAAAGGAAATGTTCATATCCAGGTTGGTAAGCCGCTGGACAGCAGTATTACAAATGCAAATGACGCTGCCCGTGAAATAGACAGACAGATTCATCTGAATTACAGGCTTTGGGATACAAACTATTACTGTTATGATATGGTGAACAACAGCACCGAGTTTGAAGAGTACTACAAGGATATGAATACAAAGAAGTTCAACCGCAAGTACAAGAAGTTCAATCAGGAAGTTGTTGATTATGTCTACAGAGAGTATGCAAACCCTGTCTCTTCATTCTTAAATGAGAAAAATGCATAAGAACGCTCTGATTTCTGTAGTTCTGTTTCTCCTTATCCTCATTTTCTCCTCCTGTGAGAAGGCTGATTTAGTCATCTCTTCTACAGTGATTGAGCCCTTTGTTCTTGAAGAAGAAAACCGAATGGGTCTGTGCGTTTACTTTCTCACCACAGATGAAAGCGTCAAGTTAAAGCAGATGCAGATAACTGACCCCACCGGCTATTTAACATGGAATCTAGATATAAAAGAAACAGTTTTCACTTCAGTTCATTACAAGGGCTCTTCAGACATAGTCATGCCTGAAAATACAACGCTCCCAGAAGGAGAGTGGAAGTTAAAAGTTATATCTGAGGATGGAAGGGTAGCAGAGCAGAGTTTTACTGTTAGCCTATCTGACCTCTAATCAGACTATTCTACCTACGGCCTTGTATAGTTCCTCTTTTGTCATTTTGAAAGTGAAGCTTCTTCCGTGAGGACAGAGCATCTGGTCAAGCTTGAATACTTTCTCAATCAGGGCTCTTGCAGTAATTGGATCTAGAACATCTCCAGCCTTTATGGCTGCATGGCAAGCTATTACTGCAAAGAGTCCCTTACGGGCACTCTCTATATCTCCGGTGGCGGTTGTAATAAACTTAACTATCTCTTCTTCGTTCTTTCTGCACACAGCAGGAACTGTTAGCATCTCCCACTGCATGCTCTTACTTTGAACTAGATCAACTCCGAACTCTCTGTAGATGTAGCTGTTCTCGACAAGAAAATCATCTGTGCTTCTGTCTGTTTCAAAAACATAAGGGATTATCAGTGGCTGAACATCTTTAAGAGAGCGTATCTCATCATAGAGAATTCTCTCATGCGCTGCATGCTGGTCTATGAAAAGCAGCTCCTCCCCCGTTTCTACAACAAGGAAGGTGTTGAAAACCTGGCCTATGTACTTCCAAGTTCTTTCTATCTGTTCAGAAGCTTTTTCACTTTCTGGGTTAACCTTTGGGCTTTCAACCTCAGGCTTCCTGGCCAGCACCGTCTTGGCTGCCTCAAACCACTTCTGCTCTGGTTTGAAAGCAGGGGTTGTTTCAGTCTTCTTGGGAGTAGAAGGTGTAGTGTAAGTAGGTCTATTAGCTGAGTATGATGACTGAACTGGTTCTTTCTCTCCAAGTTCAAGATGGTCAAAAATGCTTTCCTGTTTTTCTATCAGGTCCTTGTAGACGTTCTCAGAGCGCTTATACAGGTAGTCTCTTATCATGTTTGTCAGTAGGCCGTAGACTGTGCTCTGGTTTCTGATTTTGCACTCGCGCTTTGAAGGGTGAATGTTAAAGTCTACAAGGGTGGGGCTGTCTTCTACATAGAGGCAGAAGAAAGGAAAGGCTCCGCCTGGGAGGGCTGCTGAGTAAGCATTTGTTATGGCGGTAACAAGAGGGTAGTTGTCTACAATTCTGTTGTTGACAAGTATCTTTATCTGAGTTCTGTCTCTCTTGTAGCAGTCTGGAGTGGAGAAGACCAGGTGAAGTCTAATTGGGTCAGCTTCTCTAGTGAGTTCAACTAGAGAGGTTTTTACAAAGCTTCTGTCTTGAGAAAAAATGTCTCTAACTCTCTCAACTCTACTTTGAATTGGCAGGCGGATGAAGAGGTTCCCGTCTACAAAGAGACTCAGTTCCACGTTTTCAAATCCGAGAGCTTTTTCTAAAAAGACTTTTTTGCAGTCACTAGATTCTGAGGAAGCTCTTCTTAAAAACTGTTTTCTTGCAGGAATATTCTCAAAAAGATCTTCCATGATAACAGTGGTCCCTTCAGTGACTGAGCCAGGTCTTACCTCTCCGAGAATTCCGTTGTTGCAGGTAAGGCTGCAGCCAGAAGACTCAATTGTGAGAACAGAGCAAGAAGCTATGCTGCTAAGAGCTTCCCCTCTGAAGCCGAGAGTTCTTAGAGCAAAGAGGTCATCTAAGGTTTCTATCTTGCTTGTGGCGTGCCTTTCAAAAGCCAACGGCAGGTCTTCTTTCAGTATTCCGCTTCCGTTGTCGGTGACACGAATACTCTTAATTCCACCTTCCTCTATGTAAACCTTAACCTTTGTTGCGCCACTGTCAATTGAATTATCCAGCAACTCTCTGAGAACTGAAGAAGGTTTGTCTACAACTTCTCCAGCTGCAATTCTTGAGGCAACAACACTGTCAAGCCTTCTAATCATCAGTCTCTCCTTATCCTGCACTCAGAATAATCATGAGCGTTGAACACATGTTCTCTGGCTAACTTGTCCAGCTTAACTATATCTTTAACAATAGGTTTTATTGAAGAGCGGATGTTTGTCTGATCATAAGGACAAACTGGTTTGATTACCGGTAAATCATAGGTTTCAGCAAGCCTCTTGGTAACCGATTCATGAACTTCTATCATGGGCCTGATAACGTACAGCTTACCATCAAAAAACTCCTGAATGGGATTCATGGGAGCAAATTCAGAGCGGAAGAACAGGTTCATGATTGTAGTTTCCACCAAGTCATCCAAGTGGTGGCCCATGGCTATTATTCTACAGCCTGTCTCCTGAGCCAGAGTAAATAGAATTCTTCTTCTGTTTCTTGCACAGAGGTAGCAGTTAAACTCTCCGTCAAAAGAGGCAGGAAACTGCTTCTCATTCAAAATCTCAAAATCTATGTCTAAATCTTTAAAATATTCGTGTAGCCTTCCAACATAGTTTTCAGGTATGGGGTGCTCTATCCAGTTAATCATTATGGCTTTAAGTTTATACTTAATCGGTAGCCACTTTAACCTCTGAGAAAGAGCAAGCGCCATGGCCAGAGAGTCCTTTCCACCAGAGACGGCCAGAAGAACAGTCTCTCCATCCCGGATCATGTCAAAATCATTTATACCTTTTCCAGTGAGCTTGATAAAACGCATGACCCAAGGGTCCATGTTACCTTCAATTATGTTTTTGTATGAAAGTTTTTGAGGTTCATAAGGACTGATAATCAGGTCTTTCTTACTCATATCTGGATCTTTCCTTCAAATGGTGTGTAGACTCTGACCTTTCTGAGAGTCTTAGTGAAGGCAAAAGCAACTCCGGTTTCCGAGAATAGTTCATCTGCCACATTAAAAGGTTTAACCTTTCCATCTGTTCCTATGATGGCTATATCTGTTTCAAAAGAAATACGCTCAGGAACATCTACTATGATCTGGTAGCTTTCACACCTGGAGTCAGATAGAGAAAAAGCTTTTTTCTTCAGCTGTGCTATCTCTTCCTCACTTAAGTCTCCCGGGCACTGACGCTCAAAGTTTGTATTGTACAGTAGCCCTGCGGAAGAGCGCTTGACCAGCTCAAAAGGTTTGTAGTTCTTTGAATCACAGAGCCTCAAAAACTCATTGTCATCCAGGTAGTACAGCTCTTCTTCACTAATTACAGAGTCCTCAATAGCTGCCTTAACTGCATTTTTTACCATGGCGGTGGCGCATCTGGTGGCAGAGTGCCAATAGACATTTTTGTACATGAGGTACTTTGAAAAGAGTAGGTGTTCAACAGAAGAGGCAGTAGCAATCTTCAAGGCCGGTCTTGAATCAAGAGCATACATGTGCTCTGTTATGTATGAAACATCTTGCACTCCATAGGGAACTCCGCAGTAGTAAGCATCTCTACAAAGATAATCCAGTTTGTCCGGATCCAGTGCTCCAGAAAGAAGGTGCTGGTAGAAAACAACTTCTGAATCTGTTGCCGGGTTTTCTTCCGGACAGATTATACAGCACACGGTATCTACATCTGCTCCGGCGTTTTTAATCAGCTCCTTTAGCTCCTTATCAGACCTGATTATCTCAGTGCCCAGGCTCTCATGGCTACGTGAAACTACATCTTTTAAGCTGTGGGCAAACGGAAAGTGCCCAAGATCATGGAGCAGGGCTGCACAGAGAAAAGAGTTGATTCCAGTTTTAGTCAGATGCCTGCAGCCATTTCTAAGGAGAGATATGAGCATGCGTCTGCTTATGTCACACACTCCAAGAGAGTGGGCAAACCTGGTGTGAACGGCTCCCGGGTAGAGAAGGCTCACAGGGCCAAGCTGCCGGATACGGTCAAGCTTACGCATTTGAGGGTGCCTGTAGAAGGCAGCAAGCTCTGGCGTAAAAAGCATGTCTCCCCAAAGAGGGTCCCTAACCGATACTGTAAAATCCGAAACAAGATAGCTAAGCAAGATACTGTCATTTACTGTCATACTCATATTGTACATGTGTGAAGTAGTTTTGTACAAGCCATATAGTTTTACTCTTCACATAATTCTTGCCGTGTGAAATAATCCAAAAGGTATGAAGAAAAAGAAAGTTGTAACTGTCTTTCTATTAATAATTCTTTTCTCTGTCTCACTCCTGTCTGCTGATACGCTCAGAGAGCATCTTGTCTCTGCTCACAGGGAAAGTGTTTTTCCTGTAGACAGTCTGATTGGGCAGACAGTGGACCCTTCTTCATCTAATGAGCTTACTCTTTTGGCAAGGGCTCTTAGTGAAGAGTTCTCTTTTGAGTGGACTGAAACCTATTTGGAAGAGAATACAAGGGTTGGAATTCTTGAGAATATGACAAACACTCTTACTTCTCTTCTTCCACAGAGCCAGGCTCTCTTTTCTCAGCCGTTTAAGAATGGGGATGACAGCATTTCAGTTAGTGTGAGATTTGTAGATGGAGGTATGGTGCTAAGCTTTGTTATCTTGGGCGAAAAGATTATTGCAATAGCCCGCAAATAGGTCTGAGAGCAAAAACTTCATTTTTTGGTATTGAGATTTTTTGAGAAATCCTTTATAAGGATAAGGCACGGTGGCGTAGCTCAGTTGGTAGAGCAATCGGCTCATATCCGATCGGTCAGGGGATCATAGCCCTTCGCCACTAAAGAAAAGGAGTTGTAACTTTTGTTATGACTCCTTTTTTCGTTTGTTTGTCTTGTAAGATGTTCCCTTTTTGCATAGAATCTTGTGCATGTATTTCAGAGGAGATATAACATGTCAGCTTTAATCAAAGAGATTAAAAAAATGGAAGCGGGACCTCAGCTTGTAACAGCAGAAGGCTGGGTCAGAACAAAAAGAGACAGCAAGACCGTTTGTTTTATTGAGTTAAATGACGGAACATGCCTCAAGGGTCTTCAAGTAGTAGCAGACAAGGAAAAGTTCGACAATAATCTCCTCTCTTCAATCTCTACCGGTGCTTCTATTGTCTGTGAAGGAACTCTCACTGAATCTCTTGGTTCAGACCAGGCTGTTGAGCTTTCAGCTAGCAAGATTACCCTGCTTGGGGAAGCTCCAGAAAGCTATCCGCTACAGAAAAAGCGCCATACTCTTGAGTATCTGAGAGAGATTGCACATCTCAGACCAAGAACAAACACAATCGGAGCCGTTGCCAGAGTCAGAAGCACCATGGCTTATGCTGTTCATAAGTTCTTCCAGGAGAACGGCTTCTACTATGTAAACACACCTCTTATCACTGCCAGTGATGCTGAAGGGGCCGGTCAGATGTTCCAGGTAACAACCTTTGATCTGGACAATATACCGAAGACTGAAGAAGGGAAGATTGATTACTCAAAAGACTTCTTCGGAAAGAAGACAAACCTCACAGTCAGCGGTCAGCTTGAAGGTGAGACCTACGCAACGGCACTGAGAAACATATATACCTTCGGTCCGACTTTCAGAGCAGAGAACTCAAACACGAAGAGACACCTGGCTGAGTTCTGGATGATTGAACCTGAGATGTCTTTCTGCACACTTGAAGGAGACATGGAGATAGCTCAGAACTTTTTGCAGTATATTTTCAAATACACCCTTGAGCACTGCGAAGAAGACATGGACTTCTTCTCAAAGTTCGTAGAGCCCGGTGTTAAAGATACAATTATCCACGTCTCTGAAAGTCCTTTTGTTCACATGACATATACAGAGGCTATTAAGGAGCTGGAGAAGAGTAAGGACAAGTTTGACTACAAGCCTTTCTGGGGTTGTGATATTCAGACTGAGCACGAGAGATTCCTTGCTGAAGAAATCTGTAAGAGTCCTGTGATTGTTACGGACTATCCGAAGGAGATTAAGAGTTTCTACATGAAGCTTAACGAGGATGGAAAGACCGTAAGAGCCATGGATGTTCTTGTCCCGAGACTCGGTGAGATTATTGGTGGTTCTGAAAGAGAGGCCGGACTGGATCTGCTTCAGCAGAGGATGAAGGAGCTGGGGCTTAGAGAAGAGGACTACTGGTGGTACCTGGATCTGAGAAGATTCGGAAGCGTTCCTCACTCAGGTTTCGGACTAGGCTTTGAGAGAGCTGTCCAGTACGTAACCGGAATGCAGAACATTAGAGATGTTATCCCTTATCCAAGAGCAGTCAAACAGGCTGATTTCTGAGGAAGGACAGACCGACCGGCCTTAGTGCCGGTCTTATTGTAAATAGGAGGGTTCAGTATGAAGGCACTTGTTATCCTTGCAAATGGATTTGAAGAAGTTGAAGCCCTTGCACC
>CAJOOY010000065.1 GCA_905236385.1 uncultured Spirochaetia bacterium | reverse complement strand
TTCTCCTCTTTCAACTGACCAAGAGCGTTGATTAACTCGTAGGAACTCAAATTAGTCTTATTCTCCTTGTATGCTTTGATTTTCCTGCCAGCTGTCATTCTCCATGTTGCCTTCGTACTGGCTGATAAAATCTGAGACAACCTTATCCAGCAAATCATAGATATCCCGGTAGTTGTAGTAAAAGGTGTTTCGGCCAATCCCACACTCCTTTATGAGTGCAGTCACTGTTATTTTCTCCAGTGGCATACGCCCAAGCATATTCTCAAAAGTACTAAGTATGAGCTTGCGGGTGTAGTTCGCCATTAAAGTAATTCTTTCTTCCTTTTACATTTACCTCCAGTTGCCATTATACACGACCCATATTGGGTTGTATAGATTTCAAGATCTTCGTCGTTGAAGACATTGAATATGATTCTCTTCATCAGGCCCTTGTGGTCATTCAGCCATTTTTCCACTGTGCTTACAGCAATCTCTGCCGCTCTCTGCTTAGGAAAGTTGAAAACTCCGGTGGAAATGCAGCAGAAGGCCACACTCCTTATACCATTTTCAGCACACAGATTCAGGGTGTTCAGGTAGCAGTTCTCTAGGTCTTTTTCCAAAGAAGCGGTTAGGCCAGAATAAACAATAGGACCAACAATATGAATAACATATTTTGAAGGCAGGTTATAAGCAGGAGTCAGCATGGGTACTGCAGTGGGCATTTCAAAATCTTGCCCGTATTTTTCTCTATTCTTATTCATCTGCCTGTTGCACTCAAGGCGAAGCTGCACCCCGGCGAATGTGTGGATGCAGTTATCTATGCAGGCGTGCATAGGAACAAAACAGCCAAGCATCTGAGAGTTAGCCGCGTTAACTATAGCGTCTACCTCAAGCCTGGTAATATCTCCCTGCCAAATAGAGATAGAAGGTTTAACCACGGGTATATCAGACAACCCAACTATTCCCTTCTCTGCTACTCTTTCTTTCAGATACTCGTCCTGAACAAGAAGCACTTCCCGAGTCATAACTCTTGGCATGCGGATATTCATAAGTGAGCGTAGAAGAGTTTGCTTGCCAGAAATATCTGAAGGAGTCTTTACGTTTTTATAATCAATAGAATCTGCCTTGAATTCTTCCACAAGAAAATCAAGGCGCTCATTCTGTGTCATTTTCAGCAGCCTTTCTTTCCTTTCTTGTGGCCGCTAATAGAGCAAGAAGAGTCTAAGCCATACTCAACAAGCCCAACTTCAGCTGGGTCCAGGGTAACCTTTCCGTCCTCAAAGACAAAGGCTGGAATTCCAACGTCTCCAATTCTCTTTGAGTTTTCAAAAATAGGGTTTCTATCCCTGAGCCTGGTAAAGGCACTCATGTTTCTAATGTTCTCACCTATGTTTATGTACTCAAACTCATCCTCTCGGCCGGCAATCTGCTTATGAATGTAATCACAGTAAGGGCATGTCGGCATTCCGTAAATCTTAATCATTGGCTTACCTCCGAGCTCATTATAGCTACTCCATTATAGCAGACAAGAAAAAGATATTTGTGTAGAAATGTGTGGATTCTCTTATGAAGATTGAAGAAAAACACACCAACCCCTACTCTAAGTTCACAAATCTGATTCAGGGGGTTCAATTATGAAACACAGAAAAATGATTGTTATTCTTACAGTTATTGCTTGCATAGGACTTCTTATTTCCTGTGCAGACACAGTGGGGCTTCAAGACTCCACATCAACCTCTTCCTCGAGCGCAAGCAGCACCTCCAGCTCAAGTAGCCGTCCAGGCAAACCCGGCTCTTCCTCAAGCTCATCAGGACCTTCAGACGGTGGCCACAGTTCAAGTTCCAGATCCCTGACCTACTCAGCAGCTGTGGAGATAACCAGCTCTGACTCACAGAGTAGCAAAACCTACTCATCTACTACAACAGATGAATCAGCTCTCATTATCAGCACAGATGAAGACGTGACTATCTCCAATCCAACCGTCACAAAGAGCGGAAGCTCAAACGGCGGAGACAACTGCAACTTCTATGGTCTGAACGCAGCAGTCCTGGTAAAGGGTGGCTCAACAACCACAATCACAGGTGGAACTATTACTTCTGACGCCTCAGGCGCAAACGGAGTTTTTTCATACGGTGGAAACGGTGGCTCTAACGGAGCTTCCGGAGACGGAACCACAGTAATTATCTCGAACACAGTTATCACAACAACCGGCAGCGGCTCTGGCGGAATCATGACCAC
>CAJOOY010000064.1 GCA_905236385.1 uncultured Spirochaetia bacterium | reverse complement strand
TTTCTGCAAGGTATGACATGGAAGAAGAACAGATACTTAAGTATTCGTCCTTTGTAGATGATCTTCAGAGCAAGAAAATACCGTACGGCAAGTATCCAACGGAGTTTATGTGCCCAAACCTTGAAATCCCGGTTAAGTACACACGCTTTCTGAACGGAGAGGTCAAGGCAGAGATTCTGGAGCCAGTAAGAGGTATTAAGACTTACATTATCTATGATGTAACTAATTCTTCCCCTATAAAGGTTGCCGGTTGTGAAGAGCCCATGCCATTTACAATAAATGACCACCTCATGTTCATGTTCACAACTATTTCAGCTCTCAGACTTGCTGGAGCGGAGAGTGTGACTCTGGTTCTTCCTTCTTATCCGTATGCAAGACAGCACAAGAAGAGTAGCCGTGAAGCCCTTACCGCTGCCATGTTCGGCCAGATTTGTGAGAGCCTTGGAGTTGAAAGAATAATCACTCTGGATATTCACTGTATGGAGATTGAGAACTGCTTCAGAACAGTACATCTTGAGAACCTTCATGCTTCATATCAGATACTGATGGAACTGGGAAAACTCATTGATTTCTCTGATCCGGATATTGCCATTGTTTCACCTGACACAGGAGCTGTCAGCAGGAATAAGTTCTATGCTCAGATTCTTCATAGGCCACTTGCCATGCTTTACAAAGAACGTGACTACTCAGTGGTTACTACAGATGCCAAGCATACAAATATCAGGAGCATCAACCTTCTGGGAGATGTTCAGGGAAAGACGGTTATCATGGCAGATGACATGATTGCCAGCGGCGGAACGCTTCTGGTTGCTATGAGAAAGCTCAGAGAACTTGGAGCAAAAAAGATTATCTGCGTAGTAAGCCTGCCGTTTTTCAACGGGACAGCTATTAATGATTTTGATGAAGCTAACAAAGAGGGCGTTTTTGACTACGTAATTGGGACAAACGCCGTTTATCATGGGGAAGATCTTCTCTCCAAGAAGTGGTTCATTCAGACAGATGCCAGCGAGCTCTTTGCACGCGTTCTGAGCCGTCTGCATCACGGAAGGGCCATCAGTCCTATTCTTGATAACAGAAAGATTGTACAGCGCCTTGTAGATGATGCTCAGAAGGAAGGCCAGGACAGACAGTAAGGCAAGGAGGCCGCCATATGGATATTTCCAGTAGAATCAAGGGGTTCCAGGCATCCCCGATTAGAAGACTCTCCCCGTACGCCATTGAGGCAAAAAAACGCGGAATTAAGGTCTACCATCTTAACATTGGGCAGCCCGACATCAAGACCCCGAAAGAGGCCATTGACGCCATTCATAGCTACCCGGCAGAGATAATTGCCTATGGCGAGTCTGATGGGGATATCCGGCTCCGTGAAGGCCTTGCTGAGTACTACAAGAAATTCGGCATTAAGAACATTTCCGCCAAGGATATATTGATTACCACGGGCGGCTCGGAGGCACTCCTTTTTTCGCTCATGACCCTTTGCGACCCGGGAGATGAAGTGATTATCCCTGAGCCTTATTACACAAACGTCCACTCCTTTGCCAGAATGGCCAATGTCAATATAGTCCCCGTAACAAGCATCCTAGAAAGAGGTTTTGCTCTTCCCCCGCTTTCTTTCATAGAAGAGAAGATTACAAGTAACACAAGAGCCATTTTGCTTTGTAGCCCAAACAACCCTACAGGCCATATCTACAGCCCGTCCGAGCTTGAGACCATTCTCAAAATGTGTAAGGATCACGATATTTTCCTGATTGTTGACGAGGTCTACAGAGAGTTCTGCTATGACGGAAAGAAGTTCACAAGTGTTCTCACCTACGAAGAGTACGCCGACAGAGTTATCTGTGTAGACAGCTTTTCCAAGCGCTTTTCCATGTGTGGCGCAAGAATTGGAGCTATAGTTTCCAGAAACAGAAGCGTCATAAAAGAGACTCTCAAGCTCTCCCAGGCACGTCTTTGCCCACCTTCAGTTGACCAGTACGCAGCCTGTGCAGCTTTGGCAGCACCGGACAGCTATGTTGAAGGGGTTAGAGAAGAGTATGAGAAGAGAAGAAACTTCATCATCTCAGAGCTTAAGAAGATACCGGGAGTAAAAATAAGCAGTCCTAACGGAGCTTTCTATCTGGTGGCTGAACTACCTGTAGAAAACGCTGAAGACTTTGCCATTTTCATGCTCAAAGATTTTAGTGTTGATAACAAGACCGTAATGATTGCACCTGCAGAAGGTTTCTATGAATCAAAGGACCTTGGAAGAAACCAGGTACGTCTTGCCTATGTTCTCAACTGTGAAGACTTAAAGGAAGCTTGCTCCTGCCTCAAGGCTGGTCTTGAAGAGTACAAGAGGACTAGGAAGTCAGAGATTTGACGCTCCCTCTTCAATAAAATCTACTGAAAAACTTATATCTGTAGTTGTATTGCCTACCGTAAAACGTAGGCTGATACGGCTATGGTGTTTGTCTACCTTCACAACCTGGCCATCAAAGCCCCTAAGTGGGCCACTAACTATCTTAAGTCTAGTTCCTGTCTTGTAGAAAACCTTTGAAGGCTTAATCTCACCGCTATTCTCATGAATCCAAGAAGCATAACGGAAGTCTTGGCCGAGAAGGGCTCTTGAGCCGTTTTCGTACCTTAAGAAGCGGATTACTTGAGGTATTCGTTCTACTTCGTAAAAAGGAAAGTCTTTTTCTGTTTCTCCTGCCCAGTACGCAAACAGGTAGCCTGTGAAGAGAGGGAAGCTGTGTTCAGTGTACACGCCCTGTTTTTTATCTTTGTTGATTTTTGTTGGAAACCAAATTAAAAATTCCTCTTCCAGCTTATCTGAGAGGAATTTGCTGATTGAGTCTCTTGCCTGCTCTTCCTTGCCACAAATGCAGCGTATGCAGAAATACATGCTTTAATTATGAATAAAATCAGTTATCTTTTCAATTGTTGTTAATTGAAATAAACTTATTCACCTTTTGTCCTAAATCGGTTTTAATATTAAACATGATAGTCAACGAATTCGAGAAAAACAGGGAAGACGACGACAAAGACCTTCTCAGAGATGAGATGGACTCTTTCACTCTTTTTGATGATGACGAAACAGAGTCTGATGAAATGCTTGAAGAAGAGGATTTTGATGATTCTGACCTCTATTCTTCATCCTCTCTATTTGAAGATATAGAGGAGGAAGAGTCAGAAGAAGCTGAAGACTCTGTTTACGAAGACGAGGAGCCAGATTCCGAGGAAGTCACCTTCTTTGACGAGATAGAGGAAGAAGAGGACGAGGAAGAATCTGAAGCAGAGAACGCTGAGTTCAGGCACCAGGAGCCTATCATTGTTCCTCTTGAGGAAGTTAAAACCGAACCAGAAGAAATACACGTTGATGGCCCGGTTATTGTTCCTCTCGAATCCGCAAATACTGTTTTTGAAAACCTCGAACCAGAAGAGCTTGAATCTGAGCCAGAGCACGCTTGGGAAGAAGAGCCTATAAAATTTGGAGATACGTTTGATGAAGATCCTGAGGAGCCTGAAGAAGAAGTCAACGAGCCCGAGCCTGAGTATGAAGCTGAAGAGGTTGAGCCCGAGGAGCTTGAGGAGCCGGTAGCTGAAGAGACTGAAGTTGAACCAGAAGAGCCAGCAGAAGAAGTTAATATAGAAACAAAGGAAGAAGCTAAGGAGTCTCTTTGTTCTCATATAATTGAAAAGCTTCCTTCCAACTCACTTATTAAAACCTACCTGAAGAGACAGGATGAGGACATGCTCAAGGATATTTCTTATACCATTGAGCAGGCTCGCCTTGCGTGGGTGATAGACGGGAAGGATAAGATGTTTACCATCCCGGAGACAGATATCTCAGTTATTGTCTGCTCATCTTTGAATGACCCCATGGCCAAGATCCAGAGGCAGATTCATGTGGCAGCTCTCATGATTGCCTCTCAGAAGACAAGATGGAATGTGCTCTTTGTTACATTTGACAGCGAGCAGAGACTTGATGAGGCTGTTTCTCAGGAGATATCTAGGGCTACATTCTCAGACTGGCAGTGGAAGAGGGCTCAGAGCCTGGCAGACTTGATTTCCAATAAATAATGAAATACAAAGCAGTTTTCTTTGATTTTGACGGAACTCTCATGGACACCTCAGAAGGCATCTTTGCCGGTGGCGTGTATGCCATGGAGCATGTAGGGCTTCCCCCTGTACCAATTACTGACAGAAGGCGCTTTATAGGCCCACCACTACATGATTGCTTTAGGATTCTCTACGGCGTTCAGGACAAGAAAACACTTGATGATTTAGTTAGAGAATACAGAATCTACTACCACAAGGAAGGGCGGTTTTTGGCTTCTTTCTATCCAGGAATTGTGGAAGTTCTGAAAACTCTTAAAGAGAGAGGCTACATTCTTGCAGTTGCAACTATGAAAAATGAAGACTTGGCAACTGAAATGTGTGAGCATTTTGATATTTTAAAATACTTTGACCATATTCTTGGGTTAAACCTTGCAGGAACAAATTCAAAAGCAGATGTACTTAAACTGGGCTTTGATTTGATGAAGCTTAAACCTGAAGACTGTGTACTGGTTGGGGATACAGAGATAGACAGTAAGGGGGCTCAAGAAGCTGGCTGTGACTGCATAAAAGCTTCCTGGGGCTTTGGTTATGTTCCGGGAGATCCGGAGACCATTGATAAGCCTTTAGATATTCTTAGACTGGTCTGAGGTGGAATTATGTCTGTTCTGCTTGATTGCTACGCTGCATTAGTTACTGTAAATGGAGTTCTGACATGCCTGAAAGACGCAAAGATAGGCGTTGAGGGCTCTTTCATTGATTATGTTGGCTCTTCCATGCCTGAGAAGAAGTATGACAGCGTGAAGAACTTACGCTCTTCTGTCTTAATTCCAGGCCTTGTGAATGCCCACGGACACAGTGCCATGGTTCTTCTTCGGGGACTTGGAAACGCTCTTCCTCTGCAGGATTGGCTGCACCTGATTTGGCCTATTGAAGATCTGATGGAAGATGAGGACTTTGAGAGTGGCATGAACCTCAGTATTCTTGAAGCCCTCTCCTGTGGAACTACAAGTTTTACAGATATGTACATGCATCCAGATTATGTAGCTAAAGCTGTGGGAGAGAGCGGGATAAAGGCCAACATAACTCGGGTCATGCAGAACTTTGATGAGAAGACTGATTACAAGACATATGGCCGCCGTCTGGAAGCTTTTGATCTTTTTAAGAGGTTTGATGGCTCTTACGACGGAAGGTTGAAGATAGATTTCTCAATTCACGCCGAATACACAAACACAAGAGGCCTTCTTGAGGAGTTCGCTAAGGAGATTAAGGCCACTCCTGGGGCCAGAATGCACCTGCATCTGTCGGAGACAAAGAAGGAGCATGAAGAGTGCATACAGAAGTACGGAGTTACTCCAACGAGATGGTTTTATGACATTGGAGTGTTTGATGTGCCGACAAGCGCTGCGCATTGTGTATGGTGCACCGATGAGGACCTAAGGCTCCTGAAAGAAAAGTGCGTCACAGTAGCTCACAACCCGGAAAGCAATCTTAAGCTGGGAAGCGGCTTTGCGCCAGTGAGGAAGATGCTGGATATGGGAATAAATGTGGCTCTCGGGACTGATGGTGCTGCAAGTAACAACAACCTGAACATGATTGAAGAGATTCACACAGCCTCAATCATCCACAACGGATATCTGCTTGACCCAACAGCTATCAAGCCTCAAGAGGTTCTCAAAATGGCAACCGTTAACGGAGCCAGGGCCCAAGGGCGTGAGGACTGTTCAAGCATAGAGGTTGGTAAACGTGCAGATTTGGCGGCTGTTAGTCTAGAGGCACCTCACATGCATCCGGCTTTAGATATTCCATCTCTTCTTACCTACAGCGCCCAGGCTTCAGATGTCCACATGACCATGGTTGACGGGAAGATTCTCTATGAAAACGGAGAATTCTTCACGCTGGACAAGGATAAAGTAATCTTTAAGGCCGAAAAATCTGTCAAAAAGCTAAATAAACGCAGTTCCACTATATAATTCTTTTCAAAACGATAAAAAGATATATATAATAAATGCATTGTTTGTAATGAGGGTTTGTAATGTACAAAATCGTTAGGAAAAAAGTGTTGAATCCAACTGTAACACAGATGGAGATTCTTGCTCCGCTCGTAGCCAAAAAGGCTAAGCCGGGCCAGTTTATTATTCTTCGTACAGATGAGGATGGAGAGAGAATTCCTCTCACTGTTGCCGGAACTGATCCTGAAGAAGGAACAGTTAAGATTATTTTCCAGGTTGTTGGTGGAACAACGGAAAAGCTTAATCACATGAACCAGGGTGATTCTCTGCAGGACTTTGTGGGACCACTTGGAAGACCTACTGAGACTGAGGGAATCAAGAAAGTCTGTATTGTCGGTGGTGGTGTAGGTTGTGCAATTGCCATGCCGGTTGCTCAGGAGTTCCACAGACTTGGTGCAGACGTAACAAGCATTATCGGATTCAGAAGTAAAGATCTTCTTATCCTTGAGGATGAGTTCAGAGCATGTTCAAACAAGCTTGTTGTCATGAGTGATGATGGCTCATACGGCAGACATGGAAACGTCACTGTTCCATTGAAGGAAATGCTTGAAGCCGGCGAGAAGTTTGATCTTATCATAACAATCGGACCGCTGATCATGATGAAGTTCGTAACACTCACAGCTAAGCCTTTCGGTGTTCCTGTAACAGTTTCCATGAATCCGATAATGATAGACGGAACAGGTATGTGCGGCGGTTGTCGTCTCACTCTTATCAAAGATGGTAAGCCTGTCACAAAGTTTGCCTGCGTAGACGGACCTGATTTCAACGGTTACGAAGTGGACTTTGATGAGGCTATGAGCCGCTCAAGAATGTATTTCGGTTTTGAGCGCAAGTCTCACGAAAGTATCTGTAATCTTTACAAGCAGGAGGCCCGCTGATGGCTTTGGATCCGAAAAAGCATGAAATGCCCGTACAGGATGCGGTAGTTAGAGGAAAGAATTTTGACGAGGTAGCCCTCGGATATACAAAAGAAGTTGCAATTGCAGAGGCTCAGAGATGTCTTAACTGCAAGAACAGACCCTGTGTATCAGGCTGTCCTGTAAACATCAGCATTCCTGAGTTTATTGCAGAGATCAAGAAGGGTGAGTTTGAAGAAGCTTACAGGATTATCAACAAGACTTCTTCACTTCCAGCTGTCTGCGGAAGAGTTTGTCCACAGGAAACACAGTGTGAGAGCAAGTGTACCCTTGGTATTAAGTATGAGAGCGTAGGTATTGGAAGACTTGAGCGTTTTGTTGCCGACTGGCACAATGAGCACGCAACAGAGAAGCCTGCCAAGCCGGCTCCAAACGGCCACAAGGTGGCTATTGTTGGTTCAGGCCCAAGTGGTCTCACATGTGCCGGAGACCTTGCAAAGAAGGGTTATGCTGTAACAGTTTATGAAGCTCTGCACACAGCAGGTGGTGTTCTTGTTTACGGTATTCCTGAGTTCAGACTTCCGAAGAAGATTGTTGCCAAGGAAGTTCAGACACTCAAGGACCTTGGTGTAGACTTCCAGGAAAACGTTGTCATAGGTAAGACTCTGACCATTGATGAACTCTTTGAGATGGGAAATGAGGCAGTCTTCGTTGGTTCCGGTGCCGGACTTCCACGTTTCCAGGGAATCCCAGGTGAGTCTCTCAAGGGTGTTTACTCAGCAAACGAGTTCCTTACAAGAAGCAACCTGATGAAGGCTTACAGAGATGTTAACGATACACCGATCATGAAGGGTGGAAAGGTCATTGTCTCCGGTGGTGGAAACGTAGCTATGGATGCTGCAAGAACAGCTCTTCGCCTTGGTGCTGAAGTACATATTGTCTATCGTCGTTCAATGGCTGAACTTCCAGCAAGAAAGGAAGAAGTTGAGCACGCAGAGGAAGAAGGAATCCACTTTGACATTCTTACGGACATTAAGGAAATTCTCGGTTTCCATAATCCTGATGACCCAAGAGACGAGAGAAATGGCTTTGTTACCGGCGTAAGATGTGTTAAGACCCAGCTTGGTGAGCCTGATGAGAAGGGTAGAAGAAGACCGGTAGACATTCCGGGATCTGATTTTGTCTTGGAAGCTGATACGGTTGTCATAGCCATTGGTACTTCCCCGAACCCACTGATTAAGGACACAACTCCGGGTCTGGAAATCAATTCCCACGGTGGAATCATTGTCAACGAAGATGGCCTTACATCCAGAAAGGGCATCTATGCCGGAGGCGATGCCGTAACCGGTGCTGCCACAGTTATTTCTGCCATGGGTGCAGGTAAGACTGCTGCTGCAGCAATTGATGAGTATCTTTCAAAATGAAGAAAAGGACACTTGATATTGTCCTTATAGTATTGCTTTTAGCAATTTGCATAGCTGCCATAATGATTACGGGTCGACGTAGCCAGAAGGGCAGCTATGTCTGTATTACAGTCAACGGGGAGGTGCAGACGTACCTCCCTCTTGATGTAGACGGGGTGTTCCCTCTTAACGGCGGAACAAACACGCTTCACATAGAAAACGGGTCAGCCTACATGGTTGAGGCTTCCTGTCCCGACAAAATCTGTATAACACAAGGAAAGATTAGCAAAACCGGGCAGCAGATAGTTTGCCTTCCTAACCGCCTAATTGTTACTGTAACAAGTAGCCCAGAGGAGGTTTTTTATTGAAGGATTTTTCTTCCCGTAGCATAGCCCTGACAGGAACTCTCATATCTCTAGCCCTTGTTTTTTCCTATGTTGAGGCTCTTATACCTGTCTTTGCGGCCATTCCCGGTTTCAAGGTGGGACTAGCCAACATAGCTGTTGTTTTTGCTCTTTATAATCTTGGCTTTAAAAAGACTCTTGAGATTTCTTTAATCAGAGTTGTTCTTTCAACGCTCTTGTTTTCAAACGCCCTTTCTTTCATATACAGCCTCAGTGCTGCAGTAGTGAGCCTAATTGTTATGGGTCTTATGAAAAAAAGTGGTCTCTTTTCATCTTTGGGAGTTAGTGTTCTCGGAGCTGTAACTCATAACCTGGTGCAGCTGATGGTTGCAATTCTTTTTTTCAACACAAAAGAGCTGATTTACCTAGTTCCTTTCTACGTTTTTTCAGGAACTGTTGCAGGAGTGATAATTGGGCTAATCAGTGTTCTAATTATTGAGCGAACAAAGGGGATGGGATATGAAAGCATTTGAAATAAAAAACATTTCTTTCTCCTATCCTGCGTTCCCTGATAGAAAAATCCTAGAAGACTTCTCTCTAGAAATAGAGGTGGGCTCATTTGTAACCATTTCTGGCGCTGTTGGCTCCGGGAAATCCACGCTGGCTTTACTTCTAAACGGCCTGCTTAAGCCGGGTAGCGGAAGCATAACTGCGTTTGGCGAGACAGATGAGAAAAAGTTAAAACCTCTAGTTCAGGTAGTTTTTCAAAACCCGGAAAACAGTTTTATAGCTGAAACTGTTGAACGAGATGTAGCCTTTGGACCTGAGAACCTCTGCCTTGAACAGAAGGTAATTAGAGAAAGAGTTGATTCAGCTCTTAAAACTCTAGGAATAGAAAACCTGGCAAAAAGAAGAATTTCAACCCTTTCAGGTGGTCAGAAACAGCTGGTCTCCCTTGCTGGAGCTTTAGCCATAAAACCGAGGGCTCTAGTTTTAGATGAAGCTCTGTCCATGCTGGATGAGAAAACTCAAGAGAAGGTTCTTAATTTACTAAAAAATCTCTGTAAAAAAGAGAGACTGACAGTTGTTCTAATTACACACAAAGATTCAGAGTACAAAATAGAGAGGGGAAAATGCTTAAAGACATGACCCTAGGCCGCTACTGTGAAAAAGAAGGACCTCTGCACTCATTGAATCCGGTAGTGAAACTCTGTGTTCTCCTACTTATTCTTGTATCTCTATTTCTCAGTAATACTCTTACACTTCTTTCTCTGAGCCTACTGTTATTCACCCTTATTTTTATCTTTAGCAGGCTCAAGCTTTCATATGTATTCAGAGGCCTTGGCGCTTACTTCTTTATGATAATCATCTTCTCTTTCATAAGGTTTGCTCTGTACCATTTTACCGCTTCAGGAGCTGAAGAAGCTCTTATCATAGCCCTGCGCTTACTTCTAATAGTTTTGTATTCATCCCTCTTTACATGCACAACCAGTAGCGATGAAGTCTCTAGAGCCATGGAATTCTTATTCAGAAGCCGCTATCTGGCTCTTGTATTCTCAGTGGCCCTGCGTTTTATTCCAGTTCTTTCAGAAGAAGCAAAGAAGATTCATCAGGCCCAGCTCTCCAGATGTGGCCTAAGCTATGCTAAATCAAAAAGACGCATTAAGGCCTTCCTCTCTGTTCTTGTTCCACTTTTTTCTGCTTCCTACAGGAGATCTCTTGAACTGTCCATGGCCATGGATAGTAGGTGTTTCTCACCAGAGAAGTCAACTCATCTTTACAGTTTGGAATTTAAAACTAAAGATTGGTGGACTCTTATAATTCTAGCAATCTATCTAGCAGCTTTTGTTTTTCTGAGGTTCGTATGAGTGAAGTATTATTAGCCACTAAAGACCTTTGTTTTTCATACCCCGACTCTGAAACTCTTCACTTTAAGGACCTTGAGATAAGAGAAGGCTCTGTTCTTTGCATAACAGGACCCATGGGAAGTGGTAAAACAACCCTTGCTAAAATTCTTTCTGGTTTGGAGAAGCCTTCCTCAGGACAGATTCTGTACAGGGGAGAAGATATTTGGAAGAGTCGCTCTGTTAGAAGAGCTTTTGCTGGAAAAGTGGCCCTTTTATTCCAGTTTTCAGCAGACCAGCTGTTTGAGAAAACTGTTTTATTAGATGTTATGTTCGGACCGCTAAACATGGGGCTAAGTAAAGAAGAAGCTGAAAAAGTAGCTGTTGAGGCTTTAAAGAGTGCACAGGTTGAGGAAAAACTCTGGTCCATGGATCCTTTTATGCTCTCCGGCGGCCAAAAGAAACTGGTTTCTCTAGCCGGAGTACTTGCCATAAAACCTGAAGTTCTTATACTTGATGAAGTTACTTCAGCACTAGACCCAGAGACTGAGAAAAAGATTCTAATTTTACTGGATTCTTTGCGTGAAAGTGAGAAAAAATCTGTTGTTCTGATAACACATGACAGGGCCATAATCAACAGGTATGGTTCAGACGGAGGAATATATGAAAATGGAAATGACAAGTAAGGAGAGAGCTCTTTTAAGATCAAAGGCACAGACTATTTCTCCTGTTGTTATGGTTGGAAGGGATGGGCTTACTGACGGCGTAGTTCAGGCACTGGACAAGGCTCTTCTTGATCATGAACTTGTAAAAGTCAGGTTTCAGGATTTCAAAGATAGCACCAAAACACTCAGTGCAGAGCTTGCTGAAAAGACCTCATCTGTCTTGGTTTCCACTACAGGCTTCACTGCAGTGTTCTGGAGAGAGAACCCTGAAAGTTGAAAAAAGAGAAATTTTTTCATTATTTTATGAAACTTTTCTGAACTAATTCGGTTTTATGTAGTATCATGAAGAGTGAATGATTCAAAAAACATTTGAAAAGAGGAGATTACACATATGAAAAAAGGTTTAATTGTTCTTTGTCTGTTGCTGATTCCGGCAACTGTTTTCGCTTCTGCTTTTGGTTTAAAGGCTGGAGTAGTCGCAAAGTATGACAAGAACCTCGGAGATCTTACAACTGTCAGTTCTGTTTCTGACATTCATTTCCCCCAGGATTTCGGTTTTGGTGCAGATGTAAACGTCAGAGCCCTGTTTATTGATGCTGACATGACAGCTTTCTTTGGTGCTAACTCATCCAATACAGCCGTTATTGATGGTCTTATGTCTCTTAACTTTGGTCTTGATCTTGCGAATATCAGACTTTCTCTCGGTGCCGGTTTCGGGTATGTATACAACTATAGCAATGCTGAGTTCCTCCTCAAGGGAACCACAGATGCTTCAACCAAGCTCGGAGAGCAGATTAAGAATTCTCCTATCAACCTCAGAGCTGCTGTAGGTATTGATCTTGATAAAATCAACATTTCAGTCTTTGGTATCTACAATACTGCTCAGTCATTCAACAGCTTCAGCTTCAAAGATATGTTTGATGGCTTTGATTGGAAGAATATCCAGGTTGGTGTTGGAGCATCCTTCAACCTTATCTGATTATTACCTGATAATTAACAAAGAGGGTCACGGGAAACCGTGGCTCTTTTTTTTCGGTTTATTGTTTGAGGTTCCAAATTGGAACCTCAAACGTTAACCAGATGGAAAACGAGAGGCTTTGTGGGTTGTATTTAGATGATATAGTCGTTTCCTAGCTGGTCTTTGTTCATTAGGTCAGCTATTGTGAAGCTTTGAATATATTTTTCTATAACTTCATCAAGACCCCTCCAGAAGCTAATTGTTCTACACTCGGAAGTTCGGTTGCAGATACTTTTGTCCTTAAGGCATGGAACTGATGACAAATCTCCTTCAGTAAGCTTTAAAACCTCTGCGGCAGTTATGGTGTCAGGCTGACGGCGTAGGCGGTAACCGCCTCCTTTTCCCCTCAGGCCTTCAATAATTCCACTTTTAACAAGCTCTTTTGCTATGCTTTCAAGATACTTTTCGGAAATCTCTTGCCTGGCGGCTATTTCCCTAAGCGTTATGTAGGATTCAGAGTCGTGTTCTGCCATATCAATAAGAATTCTTAGAGCGTATCTGCCCTTTGTTGAAACAATCATAGTGCCGTCTCCGTTAATTCCTATTATACCGCAAGTTTAATATGTTGACAAAGCGAGATAGAAAATGTATCATATAATTAACTATAAACATAGTGGTTTTATAGGTTAATGGAGGATTGGAAAATGGAACATGTGTATACATCTGCTGATCAGCTTGTTGGAAAGACCCCGATTCTTGAGCTGACACACATAGAGAGGGAAGAAGGTCTTCAGGCAAGAATTCTTGCAAAACTTGAATACTTCAATCCGGCTGGAAGCGTGAAGGACAGAATTGCAAAAGCTATGATTGAAGATGCAGAGAGTAGAGGACTCCTCAAACCAGGTAGTGTTCTCATAGAGCCTACATCAGGAAACACAGGAATAGGTCTTGCCTCTATTGCCGCTGCAAAGGGCTACAGGCTGATTATAACTATGCCGGAGACCATGAGTGTTGAAAGAAGACAGATAATGAAGGCTTACGGGGCTGAACTGGTTCTTACTGAAGGCACAAAGGGAATGAAGGGCGCTATCTCAAAGGCAGAGGAGCTGGCAAAGGAGATTCCCGACAGTTTTATCCCAGGTCAGTTTATAAACCCTGCAAACCCTGCTATTCATAGAACTACTACTGGTCCTGAAATCTGGGAAGACACAGATGGGAAGGTAGATATATTTGTTGCTGGAGTCGGAACTGGTGGGACTATTACAGGTGTTGGAGAATTCTTAAAGAGTAAGAACCCAAATGTAAAAGTTGTTGCAGTGGAGCCTGCAGACTCTCCTGTACTAAGCCAGGGCAGAGCTGGGTCTCATAAGATTCAGGGAATAGGAGCTGGATTTGTTCCTGAAACACTGAATACAAAAATCTATGATGAGATAATTACCGTGGCAAATGAAGACGCGTTCTCAACCGGCAGGATGATTGGCAGAAAAGAGGGCGTTCTGGTTGGAATTTCCTCAGGAGCAGCCACATGGGCAGCCCTGCAGCTGGCAAAGAGACCTGAGAACAAGGGAAAGACCATAGTGGTCCTGCTTCCAGACACAGGAGACAGGTATCTCTCAACACCTCTTTTTGCAGAGTGAACCTGCCAGAATTTTGACATTGGTGTTTCTAATTGATATGATTTCTTCCGGCTCTGAAGACAGAGCCGGAGAATGAATCAGGAGAAAAAACTAATGGATAAAAACAACAGGCAATTGACTGTAAGAGGTCTGATAACAGGAATACTCGGGCTTGTGGTAATTACCGCAAGCTCAATGTATGTAGCTCTAAGGCTTGGCGCCCTGCCATGGCCCACAGTATTTGTAACAGTGCTTTCAATGGCAGTCCTCGGTCGTTTCAAGGACAGCACTCTTCAGGAGATAAACGTAACGCATACAATCATGAGTGCCGGAGCAATGGTTGCAGGAGGCCTAGCCTTCACCATTCCCGGCATCTGGATGCTGAATCCGGAGGCGGAAGTAAACGTCCTTTCTCTCATGATCATGGCTGTTTGTGGAGCACTTTTGGGCACACTTTTTTCAGCTATCTATAGAAAGACGCTCATTGAAAAGCTAAAACTCGTCTATCCGATTGGAAACGCAGCTTACAACACACTGAAAACAGGTATAAAGAAGGGCAAGGACTCACTTAAGCTCTTTGCTGCCATGGCCTTCAGTACAGTTTTCACAGCTGTCAGAGATGTTTTTGGCTGGATACCTTCAGTGTTGAAAATCTTCGGTGGAACTGCAACTATCAATCCAATTTACATGTGGGTAAGCCCCATGGCTCTTTCTATCGGTTCAATTATTGACAGCGTATCTGCCTTTCTTTGGCTTGGGGGGTGTTTGTTTGCCTACTTTATCTTTATTCCGGTAGGTCTTAAAACAGGTCTTTTTACCGACTATGCTTCAGCAGATTTGGTGAGACAGAACCTTGGACTGGGACTTATGATTGGAACAGGAGTTGGAGTTTTCATCAAGACTCTTCTTGCCTTTGTAAAAGATAAAAAGAAGAGTGGGGAAAAGAGTGGCATTTCCAAGCAGACAGTGTACCTCTGCGCCTTTGTGCTTGCTTTTGCAGCAGTTCTCATGGCCGTGGGTACTGAGATGAGCCTTGGTCAGGCAGTACTGGCAGTAGCCGGTGTGTGCATTGCAACCCTTCTTAGCGGAATTCTTACCGGTCAGAGTGGCGTAAACCCAATGGAAGTTTTTGGAATTCTGGTTCTGCTTCTGTCGCAGATAGTTTTCAGCTCTTCAATTACTGTTCTTTTCCTGACTGCGGGAATTGTGGCTGTAGCCTGTGGCCTTTCTGGGGACGTTATGAACGATCTCAAGAGTGGTCATGAGCTGAACACAGACCCTAAGCAGCAGCTTATTGGAGAGGGAATTGGTGGCGTGATCGGCGCTGTTATCTCGGTTGTGGTCCTTCTTGTCATGAGAAAGAGCTTCGGAGCTTTCGGAACCGCAGAGCTTCCGGCTCCTCAGGCAGCGGCAGTGGCTTCAATGGCTTCCGGCCTTGGAAACAGCCCGGCCATGTATGTTGGCCTGCTTATTGGAGCCATCATGGTCATCTTTGGTTTCTCTGGCGCCACACTTGGACTTGGAATCTATCTTGGCCCGCAGATTTCGGTAACAGTTGGCCTGGGAACAATTGTGACAAAGCTTATCAAGAAGTTCACAAAAGTCACGGACAATGACGTAAACCTGGTTTCAAGTGGCCTTCTTGGTGGAGAAGGTATTTCAGGCGTGGTGATTGCAATAATCCAGATGCTTGGTTGATGAAAAAAGCGCTGATTTCTCAGCGCTTATTTTTTTACTCTGCTAGATAATCTTCCAGCTCTTTAAGCCACACGGTAGAAGAGCTATCGGATGGCATCTGCCATGCTCCTCTTGGGGAGAGCGAGAGCTCAAGTACCTTTGGACCGTCTGGCATGCAGGAGCGTTTGTATTGCTGGGAGAAGAATCGCCTGATGAAGGTCTTCAGCCAGAAGGCAATAGTCTCAGAGCTGTACTCACCATCAAAGGCATGAAGGGCAAGCCTGTAGGTCTTTGATGGGCTTGAGCCAAACCTGAGGGTGTGATAGATGAAAAAGTCATGTAGCTCGTAAGGCCCTACAATATTCTCAGTCTCCTGCTTTCCCGGTATGAGTTCAGGGCTAATCGGGGTGTCCAAAATAGACTGCAGGGTGGACGCTGTCTCCTGAGAAGCTAAATAGGTAGCGTAGTAGGAGACAACTGAGCGGGCAACGGTCTTTGGGACACCGGCGTTTACTCCGTACATGGCCATATGGTCCCCGTTATAGGTGGCCCAGCCAAGGGCTAGTTCGCTTAAATCTCCTGTGCCTATTACCAAGCCGTTGTACTTGTTTGCCAGGTCCATCAGAACCTGGGTACGCTCTCTGGCCTGTGCGTTTTCAAAAGTGGTGTTGTAATCAGTCTCACTCTGCTGTATGTCTCTAAAATGAGCCCTCACTGCTTCAGTAATGTTTATTTCTGCAAAACTACAACCTAGGCTTTCAGTTAAGGCCTGAGCGTTTGATTTAGTTCTCTGAGTGGTTCCAAAGCATGGCATGGAAATGCCAAAGATGTTCTTCTTGCTCATTCCCATTTTTTCAAAAGCCTCTACTGTGGCTAAAAGGGCCAGCGTTGAATCCAGGCCGCCTGAGATACCGAGTATGGCTGTTTTAGATTTGGTGTGTTCAAATCTTCTTCTGAGAGCCCTGGCTTGAAGAGCAAGAATTTCAGAGCATTCTTTGTCTCTTTCAGTTGGATCCTCTGAGAGGAAGGGAGAAGTACTTACATGGCGGGTCAGTTCTGTCTCTCCCATCTCAAGGTCAAATGATATTATCTGAACACCTTCTCTGATCTCTTCAAGGTTTTCTCGTCTTCTGTCATGAACAAGAGCCTGGGTGTCAGCTTCTGTTATAATTACTTCATCTTCATTTTCAGATATGGAAGTCAGACACTTTCCGTTTTCCGAGATGATTGAGTAGCCAGTGTAGACCAGGTCCGTTGTGCTTTCTCCGTCTCCGCAGCTACTGTAAATGGTGCAGCATTTGAGGCGGGAAGTTTCCGCGTTCAGCATGCTTGTTAGAGTGGTTAACTCTCCAGCTCTGGAAGGGGAAGAGGCAGGTCTGGCTATAATGGTGGCTCCGTTTTCAGTGAGTGAGAAGGCGTTCTCAGAAAGAGGTGAGTCTAAATCACAACCAAAGATGAATGAGCTGACTTGATTGCACGAGAAGAGAATTGATTTAGAGAAAGGAACTGAGAAGTCTCCAATCTGTATCTGCAGGTCTTCTTCCGGGGCAGAAGTGAAATGCCTGGAGGTTTTTGTGGCCTTTGGAACAACTGCAAGGAGTTTTCCTGCACAGGAGACAAAACTACAGTCATAGATTTTACTATTTACTTCTAGCGGGGCTCCAAAAACCAGAACCATGTTCTTTGGTGTTTCTTTTGCTATTTTCAGAACACTTTCTCTAGTCTTTTCTAGAAGAGACTGCTGGTAGAAAAGGTCTCCGCAGGTGCAGCCAGTGACACAGAGTTCAGGAAGAACCAGTAGATGAATGCCACTCTCGGACGCCTGTGTTACCAGATTAAGGATTTTTGAAGTGTTGTAAGAGCAATCAGCAAGATTGATGATAGGAGTTGCAGAAGCAATTTTTATAAAACCGTGTTTCATAGTGACCTCCGTCTTTATTATATGAAAAGCGAGGTGTCTTTCAAAGACTTTCAAACGCCATGCAGAACGTGGTATAATCGGGAAAAAGGTATTTGAAATGGCTAAAGGTAAATTTTCAGGTTTTCTTCTTGCTGCAGTGCTTGCTGTAGTCAGTTTTTTTGTTATTTTCTTTCTCTTTCCAGATACTGCAGATAGGTATTTTGGAGTAAGTATTAAGCATAATTCTGAAGAAGTCAGGGAGATTTTCCAGGACGTTCAGTCTCAGGTTAAGTCCTCAACACAGACTGTAGTGGATAAAACTATCAGCACAGTTGTAGATTCAAGCCAGAGCTTTATTAATGACGTGATTAATGGGACTGTGAATAAAACTACTGAGAATTCTTCATCTTCGTCATCTGTTTCTGATTATAGTAGTCTTCTAAGCAGGTAAGTTATGAAGAGAAAACAGCTGTTTGTAATAGATGGCTATGGGCAGATTTTCAGGTCTTACTACGCCTTTGTAACAAACCCGCTCAGAGGTAAGAACGGGGAGAACATTAGTGCTGTTTATGGGTTCTTTAATACCGTAATGAGCCTGATCAGGAGTTACAAGCCGGATTACATTGCCGTGGCATTGGACTCAAAAGTTAAGACTTTCAGGCACGAGATGTTCCCGGAGTACAAAGCCACTAGGGACAAGACACCCGAGGATTTGCATTCTCAGATACCTGTAATCAGTGACATAATGGACAAGATTGGCCTTAAACACTTTGAAGAGCCGGGAATGGAAGCAGATGACGTGATTGCAACCCTCTCAAAGATAACTGAGACGCAGGATATAGATGTGGTGATAGTCACTGCGGATAAGGATCTTATGCAGCTGGTTGACGGCCATGTCAGCGCTCTTAGGCCTCCAAAGAAAGGCCAGACAGAGTACATGCTCTGTAAAGATGCAGAAGTTAAAGAGATTTTCGGTGTACGACCGGACCAGATAGTGGACTACCTGACAATACTTGGGGACACTTCGGACAACGTTCCCGGAATCAAGGGCCTTGGGGAAAAGAGTGCCGTAGCCCTTCTGCAGAAGTATGAGACTTTGGAAAATATCTATAATCACATAGACGAGCAGACTCCATCTGTTAAAAACAAGCTACTAGAGGCTAAGGATCACATAGAGCTTTCTCATAATCTGATAGTTCTCAAAAATGACCTTTTTGATTCTTCTTTCTTCAAAATGGAAGATTTGGATACTTTGAGGATTAACTGGCAGGATGCGTCTCAACTTTTCTCTAAAATGGGTTCTCCGCGTCTTGAAAAGGCCGCACAGAGGATGGGAGGACCGTCTTCTTCCGGGCGCTTTAGTCCTGCTAGGGCTTTTGAGGAAGATAAGTCTTCACTGTTTTATGAAAGTGAGATAGAAGAGTCTTCTGTTTCTTCTTCAGATATTAAGCTCTATGAGGCTGAGAACCTAATTGGCTGTAATCTGAAAGAAAAGATCAGGGAGTTCAGAGCAAAGGGAATAGAGACTAAGCCTGTTTTTGATATGAGCATAGCCGCCTGGCTTCTTAATTCAGACTGGGGAAACTACGAAAAAGAGAAGCTTCTTGAATTCTATGAGGTTAATGATGAATCTCAGCTGTACACAAAGCTTAGTTCTGAGCTCAAAAGAAGAGGTCTCCTATCAGTTATGGAGAAGTTTGAAATACCTCTTATATCTATTCTTGCTTCAATGGAAGACGAGGGGATAATCCTTGTGCCTGAGAGGCTTAAGAGTTTCGAGATAGAACTGACTGAAACATGTGAGAAGATTGAGCAGGATATATACACTCTCTGTGGCCATCCGTTTAATCTGAATTCTCCAAAACAGCTTCAGGAAGTGCTCTTTGTGGAGCGAGACCTACCTACAGTTAAGAAGACTAGCCGAGGCTTTTCTACGGACTCAGAAGTTTTGGAAGCCCTTGCCGCTTCTACTGAAGATCCAGTGCCGGCACTGATTCTTGAGTACAGAGCAAAGAACAAACTTCTTTCCACTTATGTTACTGCTCTCTCACCGCTCATTAATCCTAAGACGGGAAGACTTCACACCACGTTCTTGCAGACAGGAACAGCTACAGGCAGACTCTCTTCAAAGAATCCGAATCTGCAGAACATACCAATTAGAACAGATGATGGCAGAAGAATAAGAGACGCTTTTGTGCCAAAAGAGGGCTGTGTGTTCCTCTCCGCCGACTATTCACAGATAGAACTGGCAGTCATGGCTCACATGTCAGGTGACCCTAACATGATGCAGGCCTTCAGAGACCATAAAGATGTACATGCTCAGACTGCAGCCCTTATTTTTGATATTATGCCGGATCTTGTTACTCCATCTCAGAGAAGAATAGCAAAGGTAATTAACTTTGGCGTTATCTACGGCATGTCTTCTTTCCGCTTAAGCCAGGATCTTCATATAACACCAAAAGAGGCTAAGGCCTTCATAGATACGTACTTTGAGCGCTACAAGGGAATAACTGAGTTCATTGAAACAACCAAGCAAAAGGCTAGGGAGACTCTTATGGTTAAGACTCTTGGAGGACACATAAGAAGTATTCCGGATATGAACAGCTCAAACCATGTGGTTCGTAGCGCTTCTGAAAGAGTTGCAGTAAATACTGTAATTCAGGGGACTGCTTCAGAGATAGTAAAGCTGGCCATGGTTGGTATTTCAAAAGCTCTTAAAGAAGGCTCTTTTAAATCAAAGATGCTTCTGCAGGTTCATGATGAAGTGATTCTTGAAGTTCCTGTAGATGAGGTCGAGAAAGTAAAAGAGCTGGTGAGAACAGAAATGGAGAAGGCCTCTCCTTTGAGTATTCCTCTTGGAGTCAGTATTGAGACAGGTCACTCCTGGGGCGAGATGCACTGATGGAAAACCTGATTATTGGAATCAGCGGGAAAAGCTGTGCCGGAAAGAATGTGGTGGCTCTTTATCTGGAAGAGAAGGGCTATGAAGTTTGGGATCTGGACAGAAAGGCTGAAGAAATCAGGCAAGAAAAGAAGGAAGGATTAGTCTCTCTTTTTGGAACTGCCGATAGGGCAGTAATCAGAAAAATAGTATTCTCAGAGCCTGAAAAACTAAAAAGGCTTGAGGCAATCATCTACCCCGAGCTTGAGAAAAGAATACTTGAACATGAAGGGCCTCTTGTAATTAACGGGGCTACAATCAGGCGCGCTGGGATGGATAGGCTGTGCTGTTTTCTTATCTATGTAGAAGCTTCCTACGCGGTGCGCCTACAGAGAGCTATGGGAAGAGACAAGATAACTGAAGAAGAGTTCTCTCTTCGGGAAGCTTCTCAAGCAGACATAGAGCCGTCAGTGAATAAGTACCACTGTCCACTTTTTCACTTTGATACTACAGTGAATTTTGATTTTTCACTTCTGGAAAAGATTATTCTTGAGGGTCTGGATAAATACGGGTCTGGCCGTCAGTAGTTCTAAAAATCCAGCCACTCTCGTCTTTACCTTCTATGTAAGATCCGCAAAGAGGAACCTTTCCACCCCCTTGGGGTAGGTCTGCTGCATACACTGGCATGGCCAGCCCTGATAGACGGGTCCTTAATTCTTTTTCAATAGCCAGGCCTCTCTCTAGTGGAACTCTGAAAGTTTCTGTGCCCGTAACCAGATCCCCTTGGAAGAGGTAGTAGGGCTTGATTCTGTTAAAGACAAGGGCTGAGCAGAGCTCTTCCAAAGTATCCGCGCTATCATTTACCCCACGTAGGAGGACAGTTTGGTTAAACGCAGGTATTCCTGCATCTATGAATTTAGCCACAGCTTTTACGGCCTCTTCTGTTAGTTCTCTTGGGTGGTTGAACTGCGTCATCAGATAAAAAGGAGCCTCTGGGAAAGACTTAAAGACGTTTATAAGAGAGTCAGTAATTCTATCTGGTTTGACGGCAACCATTCGTGTGCAGATACGGATAACCAACCTGGGAGAGGCTTTTCTGAGGCTGGAGATAAGTTTGTGCAGGTAGCTGTCTGAGAGAGTGAGCACATCTCCTCCAGTGAGGAGTATTTCCTGAATCTCTGTGTGTTTTTCTAGGTATGAACAGCACTCCTGTATATCTTTTTCAGTAAGTGGTCCAAGGAGGTTTCCCGTAAAGCGGCGGCGGAAGCAGTGCCTGCAGTACTGAGCGCAGATGTCTGTAGTAAGGAGGGCTATTCTGTTTTTGTACCTATGAATGAATCGGGGGGACGGGCTGTGCTCAACTTCTTTCAATGGGTCCTGGTCTTCAAGAGTGGCAGTTTTGTTTTCAGCAGCTGTGGGAACGCATTGGCGCCTAAGGGGGTCATTAACGTCAGTTGGGTCAATTAGAGACATGTAGTAGTCTGTAATCCGGACAGGCAGGCTCTGTGGGCCTTCCTTCCAGGATAGTTCTTTTTCAGTTAGATTCAGGTGTTTTTTTAGCTGCTTAATACTGTCAATCATGGTCTTTTAAAGAAAAAGGGCTGTATCTACAGCCCCTAGTCTTAGCTAATATAATAATTAGTCGTTAACTCTTTCAAGGTATTCCCTGGTCTCTGTGTTGACTCTGATCTTTTCACCCTGCTTGATGAAGATAGGAACTCTAACTCTGAGACCGGTCTCTGTTGTGACAAACTTTGTTGCGCCCTGAACGGTGTCTCCCTTGATGGCTTCTTCAGCTTCTGCAACTGTGTAAACAACTTTTGAAGGAACCTGGATGTCCAGAATCTCATCATTGTAAGTTGTGCATCTGTATGTTTCGCCGTCTTTCATTAAGAACTCATAGCCTTCGAAAGTTGACATGGGAACAGGAATATCTTCAAAAGTGTCATTGTTCATCATGTGGAAGTACTCGCCATCATTGTATGTGTACTGGTAGTCGAGAATTTCAACATTAATGTCTTCAACTGTGTCCTGGCTCTTGATTGTCTCTGAGAGAGTCTGTCCTGTGGTTGGGCTCTTGATCTTGAGTCTGACAAATGCAGAACCCTTACCTGGGTTAACAAATTCACGTTCAACGCAGATAAAAGGCTGTCCTTTAATAAGAAGTGCTGTACCTTTATCAATCTGTCCAGCTTTAATCATTCCATTTACCTCTAAACAAATATAAGATTTCGCAAAATATTATCATAAGCACTTCTTTAATTACAAGTGCTCAATTTGAAATGGGAAAAGAAGAACATCTTTTATGTCCTTACTTCCTATCTCCGCCATCAGAAGCCTGTCCAGTCCTATGGCAACTCCTGAGCAGGAAGGGAAGGTTTTAAACACTTCATGGTAGGAAGAGTCTACATCTGGAATAACCTTTCCATTATCAGCTCTTCCCTGCACCAGGCGGGCGTACTCTTCAGTGTAGTAGGCTTTGACTTTCTCACTGTCTATCTCTTCACTGTAGCAGTTGGCCACTTCTATTCCGTTTATATAAAGCTCCCATCTTCTTCTGTAGTAACCATTTTCCAGAGCCAGGCACTTAATCTGTCTTGGATAGTTGTAGAGCATAACCGGTCTATCTTTAGGAAGATTTGGCTCAACCAGGGTGCAAAAGATTCTGTTAAACGTGTCTTCCCAGCTCTCTACTGCAGGTATGTGAAAACCCTTATTTAGAGCGTGCTCTCTTAAATCTTTTGGGTTTTGAAGCTTTTCTATGTCTGTATCTGCATACTTAATCATGGCTTCTCTCACGCTCATCTTAATCCATGGAGCAAGGACAGAAGGACAGCAGTCTTTTATGGCTGTCTTTTTAAGAAAATCTTCAGTAAGAGTGGCTGAGTCATTTTCATCAAAGTTAACTGTGTAGTACTCAAGCATGGAGAACTCAGGGTTGTGAATCTCTCCAACCTGCTCACTGTTTCTAAAGCATTTTGAGATTTGGTAGATGGAGCCACTGCCACTGGCAATCAGGCGTTTCATGAAAACTTCAGGAGAAGGAATCATGTAGTACTCGCCACTACCTAAAAACTCGTTAATAAAAGTTGTTGAGAAGTTGTCTATGGTGGGTTCGGGAATCAGGTCTGGGCTGAGAGTAGGAGTTTCTACTTCCAGATAGTTTTTTTCATAAAAGTAGTTACGTATGTTTCTGTAGAGCTCGCTTCTCTTTCCAGCGTTTTCAAAATTATACTCACTCATCTGCTTTCCTTTTAAGAATCAAAAGAGTTCTCTTTGCTTTAAGAGATGGCACACTGTAGTCAAAGGTGGTGTACTCAAAGTCCTTTTCAGCAACTTTTTTCTCTTTTTCTATATTCTCTTCGCTACTTTTGTAGATAAAGACGTAAGAGCCACCTCTTGTAATTCTCTTTAAGTCTGTAATTATGTCTTCAAGTGGTCTGAAGGCCCTGAAAACTACAAAATCAAAAACTTCTTTTACTTCACTTAGATCTTTCTCCAGGACCTCTGTGTTCTCTTTTAAGTGGCAAAGGGCGGAAGTGTTTCTTAGAAACCCAGCTCTTCTTCCCATCCTCTCTACAAGCGTAAAATGAACAGTGGGAAATTCTGAGGCCAGAACTAACCCTGGAAGTCCGCTTCCAGAGCCTAAGTCTGCACCCTTATCTCCGTCTTTAATAAACTCTCTGATAATAGAAGAGGGGGCCAGGCAGTCTAAAATATGGCGTTTAACCAGCTCTTCTTTCTCGGCAGCTACAAGCTTGTAGACAGGATTAAAGAGAGTTATCTCATCATAGAGCTTCTCCAGCTTTTCTATAGACGCTGAGCAACCACACTCTTTAATTCCACTTTCAAGAAGCTCTCTTAAATCTGTGTCCATGATTACTTCCTCAGGTAGATGAGAAGAATTCCTATGTCTGAGGTTCTAACGCCTGAGATTCTGGAAGCTCTTCCAACTGATTCGGGACGGATCTGCTTTAGTTTCTCTTTGGATTCAGAAGAGAGGCCGTCTATGCTGTCATAGTCAAAGTCTTCAGGAATGGCTATGTTTTCAAGCTTTGTAAACCTCTCCACAGCTTTTTCCTGAAGTTTTATGTAGCCTTCATACTTAATCTTTAGCTCAGTTCTCTCCCTGATTTCTGGTGCAAACTCATCTATCCCTTCAACCTTTCCAACCATGTGCTGTATAGAAATCTCTGGCTGCTTTATGGCTTCATAGGCGTTTTTCTGCTCGTAGCTTCTGTGGTGAAGCAGCTCTTCCAAAGCTTCTGTTTTAGAGATTTTCTCTTTTAGGCGCTCAAGGCGCTCTTGAGAAGCCAGACCGCAGTTAAAGCCCTTCTCGGTGAGGCGTTCATCTGCTGTGTCATGGCGCAGGTTGAGGCGGTACTCGGCTCGGCTTGTGAACATGCGGTAGGGCTCTTTTGTGCCCATGGTCACTAGATCATCAATTAAAACGCCTATGTAGGCCTCGGTTCTGCTAAGCACCAGAGCTGGCTCGCCTTTAAGCTTCTGACAGGCGTTTATACCTGCAATTAAGCCCTGACAGGCTGCTTCTTCGTACCCGCTTGTGCCGTTAGTCTGCCCAGCTATGAACAGGCCTTCAAGAAGTTTTGACTCAAGTGAGGCCTTTAGTCCTATAGGGTTTATGTAGTCGTACTCAACAGCGTATGCTGGGCGCATTATCTCTGCCTCTTCCAGGCCTGGGATACTGTGGATTATGTCTCTTTGAACTTCTTCTGGAAGGCTTGTGCTAAGCCCGTTTAGATACATCTCTTCAGTTCCAGATCCCTCTGGCTCAACAAAAATCTGGTGCCTGTCTCGCTCAGGAAAACGCATGACCTTATCTTCAATTGAAGGGCAGTACCTTGGGCCCTTGCCGACAATCTTTCCTCCGTAGAGCGGAGAGCGGTCCATATTGGCCCTGATGATGGAGTGGGTTTTCTCGTTTGTGTAAGTTATGTAGCAGGGTAGTTGCGCTCTTTCAATCTTCTCAGTCATGAAGGAGAAGGGGACAATTAAGGAGTCGCCTTCCTGCCTTTCCATTTTATTCAGGTTCAGGGAGCTGAATCTGACCCTGGCTGGAGTTCCGGTTTTAAGGCGGCCTGTGATAAAGCCTTTGGCCCTCAGGTTGTCTCCAAGACCTATGGCTGCTTCTTCTCCGAGTCGGCCTGCGGACTTATCGTACTCTCCTATGAAGATTCTGCCGTCCATGAAGGTTCCTGTGGTGAGAACTACTGCACGGCTAGTGAACTTGATCCCCCTCTGGGTGAGAACGCCACAGGCTTTAAGAGCCCCATTTTTGGTCTCTGTCAATATATCCACAACCGTGTCCATGAAGAGCTCAAGGCCTTTTTGCTTCTCAAGCGTTTCTTTGGCCAGACGGGAGTAGGAGAACTTGTCTGCCTGGGCGCGGGGTGCTTGAACAGCGGGCCCACGGCTTTTATTCAGCATGCGGAACTGGATCATGGTGCTGTCTATAAGGCGGCCCATTTCTCCTCCTAGAGCATCAACCTCACGGACTATATTTCCTTTGGCAAGGCCACCAACGGCAGGGTTGCAGGACAGCCTTCCAATGGCGTCCAGGCTTTGTGTTACGAGTAGTGTTTTGAAACCTATTCTGGCGGCAGCAAGGCAGGCCTCTATGCCGGCATGTCCGCCACCAATAACTATTATGTCGTAATCCATCATTTTCCTACGCAGAAATTCGAGAATATATTATCAAGAATGTCTTCCGTTGTCACTTCTCCAGTTATCTCCCCAAGCGCCTCAAGGGCTTCCTGGATATCTGGGGCAATCAAATCCAGCGGAAGGCCATTCTCTTCGTTGGTCAGAGCAGCTTTCAAAGCTTCTGAGGCTCTCTCCAAATTTGCCTTCTGTCTCTCGTTTTCAATTACCGGGTCGCCAGAGGAGGGGATAATTATGCCTTCTTCAAGCTTTTCAGTTATCTTTGAGCACAACTCATTAAAGCCTTCCCCAGTGGATACGGACAGGCGCAGGTAGCTATCAAAAGGAGGTTTGAAGCTCATCTCTGAGGCTATATCTGTCTTATTCAGTACCTTTATGCACCTGGAAGGCCCATACTTTTCATCCACCGGCTCTGAAGCGTCTGTCATGTAGATAACTAAATCTGCTGTTTCAGCTAACTCTTCAGAGCGTCTGATACCTTCTTTTTCTATTCCGTCTTCAAGGGTCTCTACCTCTAGGGCATCTCTGAAACCTGCTGTGTCATAAAGTCTTATAGGAATAGAGTTTACAGTACACTGAGCTTCAAGAAAGTCCCTAGTGGTGCCCTTGATGGGGCTGACAATTGCTCTCTCCTGTTTTAGAAAGAGGTTAAAGAGGCTGCTTTTTCCTGCGTTTGTTCTCCCGCAGATAACAACTCTGGCACCCTGGCTGTACAGACGGCCGGCGGAGAAAGAATTAATTAGAGCATCAATTTCTGAAAGAGAGGCCATTACTTCCTTTCTTGGAAATGTTAAATCTTCACCTATCTCATCCTCTGAATAATCCAGCTGCACCTCCAGGCGCCCCATAACTGTTAGCAGGCGGTCTCTGATTATTTGAATTCTTCTGAAAAGGGAACCGTTAAGGCGGTCCAGCGCCATGGCTTTAGAAACTTCTCCACGGCTTAAAATAAGCTCATTTACCGCTTCAGCCCTTGTTAAATCCATTTTTCCATGAAGGAAGGCTCTGAGGGTGAACTCTCCGCCTTCGGCCTTCCTGAAGCCTTTTTCAGAGAGGTAGGAAAGTATTTCTTTCACAGTTTGAAGCCCGCCGTGGCAGGAGATTTCCAGAGACTCTTCTCCAGTGTAGCTTCTGCTGCCACGGTAGATGGTTATTACGCAGTCATCTATATCTTTTAGTGAGCCGTAGGTGGCAGAGGCTGAAGCTCTTTCACTTAGATTTTTCCCTCCGGCAACCTTAAAATCCGGGGCTATGGAGTCTATACAGCCAGCCCCACTGACTCTGATTACTGCTATGGCTCCCATGGCCCAAGCAGTAGCTGGTGCATAGATTATGTCATCTGCATTAAAGTTTCTCATGCCGAAGATTATATAGGGAATATGGGGTGTAAATCAAAACCTGTTTTATGCTATCATCAGCATATGAGTACTCAAAAACGCAAAACGCATTTTTTCACATATATACTTATTCTTCTAAGCTTAGTTTTTACTGCTTTGACAGTAAGCCCTTACTTTAATTTTGAACCAGGATCTCTTCCTGCAGCAGTAATTCCTCAGCTTTACTCAGTAGTTCTCTCCTACGCAGGAGTTTTCAGAACTGGGATTTTTGAATTTCTCTCTGCCTATACCCTTGTTCCTGCACTGCTACTTTTAATTCTTCTCACTGAAGACAGCATTTTCTCAATTGAGTTCTACAGAAGACTCTTCCATGTTCTCTTTTTTGCTGGTCTTTACTTCTTCTGTGAGGCTTACCAGGGCAGTAGCTGGGCCTTTGTAAACGCTTATAGTATTTATTTCTACTATGGTGGAGCAGCCCTAGCAGGACTTTCCTTTATTCTCAGCCTCATCTTTCAAATTAGAGAGCTCTCCAGAGTTTGGGGAGGAAGGAAGAAAGAGAAATCCAGCGTTCCAGAAATGTTTGATGAAGAGAGAGAGTTCATTTCTGATGAAGAGAGAAGAATCATGGAAATGACGGATGAAGAAGCTCTCAGCATTTTGGACTCTGTGTACGTGCCAGAGTTTGACAAGTATGACAACTACATTCCTGATTCTGCCATTTTAGGTAGTGGAAATAACGGGGCTCCGAACTTCTACTCTGTGACTAGCCAGATTTCAAGTATTGAGAGAGACAACCGCCAGAGGCGTGAAACCGCTGAAGAGATAAAGAGAAACCGCGAAGAAGCAAAGAGGGCGCGCCTGGCTGAGATTTTCAAAGTAAAGTACATGAACAGAGAAGAGGAAGATGACATTTTCTCTGATAACATAACCGTTGAGAAAGAGCAGAGTGTAGATATTCAGATAGAGAGCCCTAAGCAGAACCCGCAGTTTGTTCAGCCCCAGATTCAGCCTCAGGTCATCTATGTTCAGCAGCCTCAGCCACAGGTGATCTACGTCCAGACCGGAAATGCCTCGCCTGCCCAGGTGACTATCCCGCCGGTGGCTCCACCGGTGCAGCCGAAGGAAGAGAGGCTGCCACGAATTGAAGAGAGCTTTGAGGTAGAAGAAGAGCTCACTATTGAGGATAGGGAGCCTGAGGAAAAGATAGAAATTGATAAGGATAAGATAAAATCCCGCTTTGATAACCTCTACGACTCGCAGGCTATGAAGGATGAGGGAGAGGCCCTGGATTTGAGCCCCG
>CAJOOY010000063.1 GCA_905236385.1 uncultured Spirochaetia bacterium | reverse complement strand
TGGCTACGAATTTACAAGGCTCCTCCCACCGCCCAAGGGCAGTGGGTTTCCGCCTACAACAACAGAAAGGATTTTATTTATGAAAATGGATACACTGATCATCACATCCAGAAACATGGACCTTCCTCTTCTTTCTATGGATACAATCCTTGTTTCAAGCAAATTCACTGCCATAGCTGAAATCTACAACACATGTATAAAAGACTTTGATCAGAGTTCTTTCATTGAGGCTGCTTCAAAGTTGAGCTCTCTTAAAGACAGAGAAGTTAAGAGCCAGTGGTATGACAGCATAAGGCTAGGTTGTTCAGTTCAGAAGATTGGAACAAAGAAAGACATACCACTTGTGGATGAGGCTCTTGAGGCCTATCTGAAAGCCTACCTGACAGAAGGTAAAAAGCTTAAAGAAATAGTAGATAAAGAAGAAAAAGAAGAGAAAAACAGTAGAGTAGATACCTATGTTGATGGACTGCTTGAACACGGTGGCCCTTCAACAGATGTCTTTGTAAAGAAGTTTGGAAAGGGAAAGACAGCAGAGCTTTACCACAAAATACTGTTCTGAAGATTAAAATCAGGCTCTGGTATCCACCGCCTCAAGCTCTTTGATAATAAATTCATTTCCAGTAACCAGGTACGTATCTGGGCTACTGCAATGAGGACAGGTGCGGCCGTATTTGACTGTTGGATAGTCTTGGCCGCAACCGTTACAGTGGGTTACTGCATTAATTATCTCAATCTTCAGAGCAGCATCTTTTAAGACAGTCTCTTTTTTAACAGCCCATTTCCATACGTCTTCAAAGTATTCAGGAATAACGGTTGAAACCTCACCAAGCTGAATGGTAACGGAGTTGATTTTCTCAACTCCGTTTTCTTCAGCCAGTTTGTTGATTTCTTTTATGCAGTGAAATGCAACTCCAAGTTCATGCATCTACTGCCCCTCAGCCTTCAAGGTCTTTGGGTTTTGTGAAGATAATCTTTGCAGCTCTCTTGGCCATGTATGGGAGGAGGGTTCCAAACTTATCTTCTGCTACAACCATCTTGCTTGCCTCGGGGTGGTCTCTGTGCAGTGTTATGGCATCAAACTTACACTTAGTTGTACATACTCCACAACCTATACAGCGGTTCTGGTCTACAACGGTAACACCACAGCCAAGACATCTGGCAGTTTCAGTTTTGACCTGCTCTTCAGTAAGGGTTGCGTTTGCATCCTTGAAGCCCTTAGGGTCTATTCCTGGAACCAGACCTGCTTCCTGACGGCCGGCTGTGTCGTAGCTGTCAACAAGGATATTTTCCTTATCAAGTTCTATATACTGCCTGCGGTTTCTTCCAATTGTCATATGGCCGTTTTGGACAAAGCGGTGCAGGCTTTCGGCAGCCTCGTGACCAGCGGCAATAGCGTCAATTGCAAACTTAGGACCTGTGTATACGTCTCCACCGGCAAAGATATCCGGCTCGGAAGTCTGGTAGGTCAGAGCATCAGCCACAGGGCCACGGCCTCTGCCAAACTCAACCTTTGTGCCATCAAGCAGGTTGTTCCAGATTATGGCCTGACCTATGGCAAAGATAACCTTGTCAGCCTCAAGCTCTATTGTCTGGCTTTCATCGTACTGTGGAGCAAAGCGGTGGTTTTCATCAAAGACGGAGACACACTTCTTAAAGACTATTGAACTGGCTTTGCCATTCTTTGTCTTAACTTCTACTGGACCCCAGCCACAGCGAATCTCAACATTGTCTTCACGGGCTTCTTCAACTTCCAGCTTTGTTGCAGGCATAATATCTTCTGTTTCAAGACAGAGCATGGTAACAGAAGAGGCTCCACTTCTTGCAGAGACTCTAGCTGCATCTACAGCAACGTTTCCACCACCTACAACAACTACCTTTTCTCCGTTTTTGTACTTGAAATCTCCAGTATTTGCTATTTTCAAGAAGTCTACCGCGGTGGTTGTGCCTTCAGCTGTTTCTCCTGGAACGCCCGGCAGTCTTCCACCCTGGCATCCGATAGCTACATAGAAGGCCTTAAATCCGTCTTTGCGCAGCTGATCAATAGTTATATCTTTTCCAACCTCAACGCCTGTGCGGATTTCTACGCCCATCTCACGCATGATATCTATTTCAGCTTCAATTACATCTTTTTCAAGCTTGTATGAAGGAATTCCGTAGGTCAGCATTCCGCCGGCCTTTTCGTTCTTCTCAAATACAACAGGGTAGTAACCCATCTGAGCCAGGTAGAAAGCACAGGAGAGACCAGCTGGACCTGCTCCAATAATTGCAATCTTTTCCTTCCATCTGCCACGGTTTGAAGCCACAACTATCTCTGGAACATAACGGTGCTCTGCATTCAGATCCTGTTGAGCAATAAACTTTTTAACAGCATCAATAGAGACTGCTCTGTCTATGGTTCCACGGGTACAGGCGTCTTCACACCTCTTGTTACAGATTCTTCCGCAGACAGCTGGGAACGGGTTTTCTTTCTTAATCAGGGCTAGGGCATCTCTGTACTCGCCTTGAGCTGCTTTTTTCAGGTACCCCTGAACGGCTATGTGGGCCGGGCAAGCTGTCTTACACGGGGAAGTTCCAGTGTCGTGACAGTTGATCCTGTTTCTGTCCCTGTAATCCTCGTTCCACTTGTCTTTGCCCCATTTTCTTGCGTCCGGCAGTATCTGTTTTGGGTATTTGACCTCTGTGCCGTCCTTCTTGCACAGCTTCTGACCAAGCTTCAGTGCCCCTGCCGGGCAGTACTCTACGCACTGGCCACAGGCTACGCACTTGCTCTTATCCACATGGGCCCTATAGGCCGATGCCGACATGTTTGGTGTGTTAAACAGCTGTGAAGTTCTTAGGGCATTACAGATTTTAACATTACAGTTACAGATGGCAAAAATCTTGTTCTCACCATCAATATTTGTAATCTGGTGCACAAAGCCGTTATCTTCAGCTCTCTTGAGAATCTCCATTGCCTGGTCATAGGTTATATCATAGCCTCTACCTGTCTCACGGCAGTAGTCAGCCATATCTCCAACACCAATACACCAGCCTTCGTAGTCATCTGCACAGCCTTCATCCAGCATCTTGCGCCCATAACGGCATGAGCAGATTGAAGCTCCCAAGTGGCCTTCATACTTCTTCAGCCAATATGAGATGTGCTCAATATCCGCCGTGGTGTTCTCAAGAGAAATAGCCTTCTCAACGGGAATGACGTGCATGCCAATTCCAGATCCTCCGGGTGGGACCATGGCTGTAATTTTCTCTAGTGGCAAAAAAGTCATTCTTTCAAAGAACATGGCCAATTCCGGGTGGCGCTCCATAAGAGCCTTGTTCATGTTTGTATACTCAGCAGAGCCAGGAACAAACAGAGGAATCCAGTAGGCTCTGTCTTCCTTGTTGTAGGTTGTGCCGGGAATAGGGCCGTCTTTTGTATATTTGTCACCGTAGTCGTACTCAAACATACCTATCTGGGCAAGCTTGAACGTCAGTTCATCTGCCTGTTTGTCATCCATACCCAGTTTATGACACATCTCCATCATGGTGGCATACGGATACTTCTTTCGTGTTTTCATCTGGAGCATCAAATCCAGTGCCCAGTCGGACTCCTGCTTAGTTAACTCATCTTCAAAGATGCATGCAAAACCCCAATACTCAGGGTCTGTTGTCTTAATTCCCTTTACCTTTCCGGGAATTCTGTCCGTAATTCTTCTTACAAGCTTAAGAAGTTTCGGGTTGGGGTTTTTGTCGTACATGTGTTCAGGCGTGTACTTGGTGCTCATTTCAGGCATATCTATTCTCCTTTTTCAGGCTTTTGCTGCTTTAACATTTTGCTTCAAATAGGAAGCAAACTTATCAATTCCTTCTCCGCTCTTTGCGCAGATAGGGATAACTGTGGCGTTTGGATTTCTCATGTGAATGTATTCTTCACACAGCTTTAAATCAAAATCAAAATAAGGCATGACATCTATCTTGTTGATAAGCACCAGATCACATACTGAAAACATAAGTGGGTACTTCAAAGGCTTGTCATGACCTTCGGGAACGCTGAGAATCATGCAGTTTTTGCTAGCTCCCGTGTCAAACTCAGCAGGGCATACCAGGTTTCCTACATTTTCAAGAATAACCAAATCCACATCCTCAAGGTTCAGCCCATCCAGCCCCTGGCGAGTCATCTCCGCATCCAGGTGGCACATGCCTCCTGTGTGCAGTTGAATTGACTGTACACCAGTATTTTCAAGAATCTTTCTGGCATCTACATCTGAGTCTATATCTGCTTCCATGACAGCTATCTTCATGCTGTCCTTCAGAGCATTGATTGTTTTACACAGGGTAGTGGTCTTTCCACTTCCCGGAGCAGACATAAGGTTTAAAAGAAAAACGCCTTTACTGCGCAATTCTTCACGTAGCTTATCAGCATCTTTATCATTATCCTCAAAGATGCTCTTCTTTATCTCTATAATTCTTACTTCATCCATAGTAACTAACTATTCTAAATGATTATTGGTTCTTCTGCTACACGATAATTTTAGTGTTTGTAAACATCTTTTTTAATCAATTAAAGTCTGCAGGATACAAAGTTTCATATCTGTTCGAGATAGGAGGAGAAAACAAAAACTTTAATCAAATCAAAGATATTCCTGACAGTTTTCTTGCTGTCGATGATACAGAAACCGGAAGAAAAAACAGAATATCTCTTTGGATGTTCGGATTTCTATATTAAATCAGTCTTCTAGAACAAACCTTAGCACGAGAGGATTGTGGTCTGAGTAGACAAAGTGTGCATCAACGGTCTCAAAATCAAGAACCTCTATATTCGGAGACAGAAGCATGGCATCGATTGAGTAGTACTGGAAGTTTTCATCTGTCGGGTCATAGGCCTGGTTGAGGGACCTGCAGGTGGGAACAGACAGGTCGTAGGCAAAGGTCCAGCCTTCAGGCATCAGATCTTCGTTAATGGGTTTTGTCTCCCAGTCGCTGTTCGTCATAGGATAGATTTCCCTGCTTCCGGGCATGAACTGGATGCAGATTTACAAGAACCAGATATTTGTCTGAGCCTTCAATGGGAAGATAGCTTGCCATAAGGCATCGTCTGAGGTTGAATATTCTGACAGGCCATGAGAACGGACAGAGAAGGGAAACTCTTTTTGCTTTTTCCATTATCAGGTCATCCGTCATGGTAAAAAGGTCCGGATTAACCGTTCCCATTGGTGGGAAGGGGATAGGAACAAAAAGACAGGAGTAGTTAAGGGCGTAAGAGCTGAAGTCGTAGTCTTCATAAATAAAATCCTTTCTGTTGTTGTAGGCGGAAACCCACTGCCCTTGGGCGGTGGGAGGAGCCTTGTAAATTCGTAGCC
>CAJOOY010000062.1 GCA_905236385.1 uncultured Spirochaetia bacterium | reverse complement strand
GGCTACGAATTTACAAGGCTCCTCCCACCGCCCAAGGGCAGTGGGTTTCCGCCTACAACAACAGAAAGGATTTTATTTATGAAGACTCTGCCATAAATGCCCATGCTCTGCTTGATATAGCCATCTTCTCCAGGATTGCCAATCATCTGCCTATACGAAGCCGCTATTTTTTAAGTTTTTTGGCAAAAAAGAAGGGCTGTAACCCTCTAGCCGGTAAAACCGACTTTTGTTACAGCCCCCTTTTTTTTAATTGTAAACGGCGGTTTTCTATGCGAACATTGTAAGGTAAAACAAAGGAGAAGAAAACATGGAAATTCTTAAACCTGCAATTGCCGGGACCCTTGAGTCCAGTGATGCACAGGTTACTGTTGAACCAGGTGACGGAAAAATAGAGCTGTCACTTGAAAGCAGTGTCATGAATCAGTATGGGAGACAGATTAAGGCAACCGTTCTTGAGACTCTTGACAGGCTTGGTGTCAAAAGTGCCCGTGTAACCATGATCGACAAAGGAGCTCTTGACTGTACAATAAAAGCAAGAGTCGAATGCGCAGTTTTCAGAAGCTGCGACAAATCTGAATCAGGTATTCCCTGGGGAGGAGAAGTAAGATGATACCAAGACCCAGACCTGAACGTTTCAGACTCAGAAGAACCATGATGTTCATGAATGCCCAGAAGCCGGGCCTGATCAAGGACGCCTATATTTACGGTGTAGACAGTATTATGCTCGACCTTGAAGATGCAGTTGCGGAGAATCAGAAGGACTCTGCCCGCTTCTCTCTTTATCATGCCTTGAAGACAATTGACTACGGCGAAACTGAGGTGATTGTCCGAATCAACGGACTTGATACTCCACACTGGCAGGAGGACATACGTGTCTGCGTGGCCGGTGGTGCCGACGGTATCCGTATTGCTAAGTGTGAAAGCGCAAATGACGTTAAGACCGTTGAAAATGCTGTTGAGAAAGCTGAGGAAGAATTCGGGGTTGAAAATGGCCGCACACTCCTTATGGCTGCTCTTGAAAGTCCGAAGGGAATTCTGAATGCTTATGAAATCTGCTCAGCTTCAGAGAGGATGTTCGGTGTAGCCATTTCAGGAGGAGACTTCAGAAAATGTATGCAGACCACTCCTCAGAGAGATGGAATAGATATGGTTGTGGCTAGAGGTCAGATGCTGATTGCAGCCAGAGCTGCGGGCATCCAGTGCTTTGATACTGTATTCACAAACCTTGATGACAATGAAGGCTTCCTGGAAGAAGTCAAACAGAACAAGGCCATGGGCTTTGATGGAAAAAGTCTCATCAACCCGAAACAGATTCGTCCCGTTCATGAAATCTTTGCTCCTACGGAAAAGGAAGTCATCCAAGCAGAAAAGATTGTCCGTGCAGTACGTGAGAACGCCGCAAAGGGCCTTGGTGTCTTTACTGTGGATGGTAAGATGATTGATATTGCGTTCCTCCCAGGAGCTGAACGCACTCTCCGCCTTGCCCGTGCATGCGGTATGTATGAAGGAGATCTGGTATGATTAACAAAGTTGGTAGAGATATTCCTGATTTCCTGCTTAAAGACGGCAAGGAAGTATATCAGGGCAAGAATTACATGGATGGAAAGTACACCTGTAAAGCTTCCCCTAAAACCAGAAGATATGAGAGGCCACAGGAAAGCAAGATTGCAGAGTCTATAGTTAAGGCTCTTAAGGACTGTGGAGCCAAGAGTGGCATGACTTTCAGCTTCCACCACCACCTTCGTGATGGAGACTTTGTTGTAAACATGGTCATGAAGGCTGCCATTGAGGAACTTGGACTGGATAATCTTACAATTGCTGCAACCAGCCTTGGAAGCGCACATGATCCTATTGCTGATTATATTGAGCAGGGAAAGGTTGTAGGTATTCAGACCAGTGGTATTCGTGGAAGAATGGGAGAAGTTGTTTCAGCTGGAAAGCTCAAAACTCCTGCAATCATCCGTTCCCACGGTGGAAGACCAAGAGCCATTGAAGGTGGAGAAGTCCATATTGATATTGCTTTCATAGCAGCTCCTACCAGCGACTGCGTAGGTAACTGCCGTGGAATTGGAGGAAAGTCAAACTGTGGAAGCCTAGGTTATGCCATGACAGATGCAAAGTATGCTGACCATGTAGTTGTAATTACTGACTGCCTAGTAGACTTCCCTAACATGCCTGCAAGCGTTGAGGCCATAGATGTAGATAGTGTTGTAGTTGTTGATTCAATCGGAAACCCAAAGAAGATTGCTTCTGCTGCAGCAAGAATCTCTCAGAACCCGAGAGACCTCATGATGGCTGAAAATGTAGCTAAGGTTATTGCTTCAACTCCATACTTCAAAGACGGCTTCTCCTTCCAGACTGGTGTTGGTGGCCCTTCTCTTGCTGCAAACCTCTTCCTTGAAAAATACATGGATGAGAGAGAGATCAAGATGGGCTGGGCAATTGGTGGCATCTGCGGACCAATGGTTGAGCTTCTTAAGAAGGGAAAGGTTGGTAAGGTTATTGATGTTCAGGACTTTGACCTGGATGCAGTTAACTCAATTAACCAGACACCAAACCACTTTGAGATGAGTGCTTCCCAGTATGCAAACCCGGCGAACAAGGGTGCCTTTGTCAACAAACTCGACTTTGTTGTTCTGGCAGCCCTTGAGATTGATACAGGCTTTAACGTAAACGTTCTCACCGGGTCTGACGGTGTTCTCAGAGGAGCTCCGGGAGGACACCCGGATACAGCAGCAGGCAGTAAGTGCTGCATTATAGTCACTCCTCTTATCCGTGGAAGAATGGCTACGGTCTGTGAGCATGTTGTAACAGTCACAACCCCCGGAGATTGTGTAGATGTTCTTGTTACAGACTACGGGATTGCAGTGAACCCGCTCAGGCCGGACCTTATTGAGTGTCTTGATAAGGCTGGAATCAAGCATGTAACCATTGAAGAGCTTAAAGAAAAAGCTTACAGCTTGGTTGGTAGACCTGATGATCTTCAGTGGGAAGATAAGGTTGTTGCCGTTCTTGAAGCCAGAGACGGTACAATCCTGGATGTTGTAAAGAAGATCAAACCTTACAATCCATAAGGAATAAAGTTTTGATGCTTAAGCCCTGAGGAGAAAAAACCTCAGGGCTCTTTTTGAGATAGTATTACGGAGGAAAAATGTCTTATTCTCTAGAAACAATTCTGCCTTCAGACAAGCGTTTTAATTTAAAAATGGATACCCTTTTGGAAGCAGAGGGAATTAGACGTGATGGGCACCTGGACTACAGCTGTGGCCTCTTTGATGATGATTATAATCTAGTAGCCACAGGTAGTAGCTATGGAAACACTCTGCGGTGCCTGGCTGTCTCTTCTGAACATAGGGGCGAAGGCCTGATGAATCAGGTAGTAAGCCACTTGTGTGAGCGCCTTATGGGAAAAGGCTATATGCATATCTTCCTCTACACCAAACTCAAGAACATGAAAATCTTCTCAGACCTAGGTTTTTATGAGATAGCCCGCGTAGAGGAGACCCTCGTATTTATGGAAAACAGAAGAAACGGCTTCTCCTCTTTTCTTAACTCTCTTAAAAAAACTGAAACAGAGAGTGCCTGCATAGTTATGAACGCCAATCCGTTTACTATGGGACATAGGTACCTCGTTGAGAAAGCTGCTTCTGAAAACAAATATGTACACCTGTTTCTTCTGAGTGAAGAAGCTGGTCCTATTCCTTTTTCTGTTAGAAAAAAGCTTGTAACAGAAGGAATCAAAGACCTTGAAAATGTAATCTTTCATGAATCAGGGCCCTACATGATAAGCTCTGCAACCTTCCCTAGCTACTTCCTACCAGATGGAGATAGTGCAATCAAGGCTCATGCAATTCTAGATATAGCCATATTCTCAAAGATAGCCCAGTATCTAAACATAAAGAGTCGCTATGTAGGAAGTGAGAAAACTAGCCATGTAACAGGTCTCTACAACTCTGTGATGGAAACAGAACTCCCAAAATATGGAATTAGATTTGTCGAAGTAAAGAGGCTTGAGCAGGATGGAGTTACCGTGAGTGCTAGCACTGTCAGACAGGCCATACATGACAACTGTCTTGAATCAGTTCTTCCTATGCTCCCTGAATCTGCTGCAAGCTTTTTCACTAGTCCTGAATCAGAGCAGGTAAAGAAAAACATTAGGGCCATGGCAGACCCGAGGCACTACTGATGGAAGAAGTAACTCTTACTCAGGTTTTGCAAGCTAGGGAAAACAGAGCCCTAATCCAAAGAAAGCTCCTTAGTGAAAACCACGCCGTTCTCTCTTTTTGCATGAATATCCCAGGCCCAGTGAAAACCTCTCCTTTAATTCTAAGAACATTTGAGTTGGGTCTAAGTCTTTTAGATAAATCCTTTAAAGAAAACAACATTCAGATACTTAATAGGGTTGATATACGCCAGGTTACAGGACCAGAGCTTATCTGCTCCCTCTCCTGCTCTGCCTTAGAGGCAAAAAAGCTATGCTTAGAAATTGAAGAGAGCTGCACAGCCGGCAGGCTCTTTGATATGGATGTTATGGACACTGAAGGGAACAAGCTTCAGAGAGAAAAAGAGCGTGATTGCATAGTTTGTGGAAAGAGCGGAAGGTTTTGTGCTTCCAGAAGAGTTCACAGCGTAGAAGAACTACAAAAAGCAGTTAGAAAGATTATGGAAAACACATTTCTGGAGTTAGATAGAAATACTGTCTCTTCTCTTGCTACAAGTGCTCTTGAGAAGGAAATAAGAACTACTCCAAAACCAGGACTTGTAGATCTGAACAACTCAGGCTCACACAAAGACATGGATGTTAAGACTTTTGAGAAAAGTATTGAATCTCTTAAGTCCTACTGGGGAGACTGCTTTGATATAGGAGTTAAATACAAGGACGACAATTGTTTTCCTATTCTCAGAGGACGTGGCAAAAAAGCCGAAATAGACATGCTTAAAGCCACAGGAGGGGTAAACACCCACAAAGGCGCAATCTTTCTTCTAGGGTCGCTCTGTTGCGCCTGTGGAAGGCTATGGAAGGCAGAAAGCCCATGCACAGAGCCGGCCTTACTAGCTAAAGAGTGCTCAAGGCTCTACAAGAGTGAGGCTGAGAAAGATTTTAAGATCATCTCTGATACAACTAGCGAGAAAACAAAAGGCGAGAAAATCTATCTTGAGTACGGACTTAAGGGAGCTAGAGGAGAAGTTGAAAACGGCTTTGAAAGCGTTTTATATACGGCTTTACCCATGTATGAGAAGGCCCTAGCTGATGGTTTTAGTGAAAATGACAGTGCTGTCTACTCTCTTCTTTCTTTAATTGCTCTTGGTAAAGATACAAATATGATAGCCCGTGGAGGAAAAGAAAAAGCTGATTATTACTCTTTAAAAGTGAGAGAAAAGATAGAAGGTTGTAACTATCCTTCCATGGAAGAAATAAAAATAATAGATAAGTTTTTTATTGATGAAAACCTTTCTCCTGGTGGTTGCGCAGATTTACTTGCAACCAGTATATTTATGCATGATTGGAGGGTGAAATGCTTCAGTTAGTTCAGACAATTAACAGCTATCTTTCGGACTATATACTGATAATTATGCTTGTAGGTACAGGTATCTACTTTTCTTTCAAAACAAGATTTGTTCAAATCAGATGCTTCAAAGAAGGCTTTAAGCACTTTTTCAGCAGTATTAACCTTCACGGAGGCAAGAATAAGAGTGGCCTCAGTTCCTTCCAAGCCCTTGCAACTGCTATTGCCGCACAGGTCGGAACCGGAAACATAGTTGGTGCTTGTGGAGCTATCCTGATCGGTGGTCCTGGAGCCATCTTCTGGATGTGGATTATAGCCTTCTTCGGCATGGCCACAATCTACGCTGAAGCTGTTCTTGCTCAGGAAACAAGAGTTACAGGAGAAGACGGAAGAGTTCACGGAGGACCGGTTTACTACATTAAGAAAGCCTTCCCTGGAAAGGGTGGAGACATTCTTGCTATCTTCTTTGCAATTGCCACTATTCTTGCTCTGGGCTTCATGGGAACCATGGTTCAGTCAAACTCAATCAGTGAAACGTGTTCAAACGCTATGGGTCTACCAACATGGGTAATTGGAATAGTAATTACAGCGGTTGCCGGCCTAATCCTGATCGGAGGAATACAGAGAATAGCTTCCGTTACTGAAAAACTAGTTCCTATTATGGCTATCTTGTACCTTATTGGTGGTCTTGTAGTTATTATTGCAAGAATTAAATATATCCCTGCCACCTTCTCCATGATCTTCACCTATGCATTTAATCCTCAGGCCATAATCGGTGGAGGCTTAGGTTACGCTCTTAAAATTGCCATAAGTCAGGGAGTAAAGCGCGGTCTGTTCTCAAATGAGGCAGGTATGGGTTCCACACCACATGCACACGCTATGGCAAACGTTGAGAGGCCACATGATCAGGGTGTTGTTGCCATGATAGGCCTTTTCATAGATACCTTTGTTGTTCTCACCATGACAGCCCTGGTTGTCATCTCCACCCTGTACGCTGGAAACGGAATTCTTGCCTCAGGAGCAGCAGACGGAGTAAGCAAGACAAATATGGCACAGTTGGCCTTCTCTTCAATCATGGGAAACACCGTGGGATCTCTGTTTGTTGCCATCTGCCTTATGTTCTTTGCTTTCTCAACAATCCTTAGCTGGAACTTCTTTGGAAGAGTAAATGTTGAGTACCTGTTCGGCAAGAAGGCAGTCATCTACTACTTCATAATTGCCCTTATCTTCACCTTCATGGGTTCAATTCTTTCAAATGATCTTGTGTGGGAGCTTACAGACATGTTCAATCAGTTGATGGTCATCCCCAACGTTATAGCTCTATTTGCTCTCTCTGCACTTGTAATCAGAAATTCAAAGAAAAAGTAAACAAAATCGTACACAAAAAAAATTAAGGAGTCCGAAACAAACGGACTCCTTATTATTTATATATCAGATTTTACTCTTCAGGCTGTGAGAACAGACCTTCTTCAAGACCTTCAAGAAGATCCTGATAGTCACTCTGGAGAGCATGGCGGTTTGTTGAAGCCTTCTTGTGGGCATTCAGCGAAGCTGTGGACTTTGCTATGGGCTGAATGGTACCAGCTCCTGCCACACAACCACCGGGACAGGCCATGCCTTCAAGAAGGTAGCCATTGTACTTTCCTGCTTTTGCAAGTGTGAGAAGCTTTCTGCACTCATCCAGTCCCTGAGCTCCGGCAACCTTGACCTCTCTGTCAGGATAGAGCTCAGCTATGCAGTTCACGACCGCCTGAGCAACTCCTCCGCCTATTCCAAAACCTCTGCCGTCTGCACTTGCTCCGTGCATGGTGTCTTCTTCAGGAAGCTTTTCAAAGTCAACATCCCTGGCCTCAAACATACCCATGACTTCTTCAAAGGTCAGAACAAAATCAACATCACTTCTGATGGTTCTTCTTCCAGCCTCAAGCTTCTTAGCTGCACAAGGGCCTATAAAGGCAACCTTACAGCCCGGGTGCTTCTTCTTGATCATTCTTGCAGTGAGAACCATTGGTGTCAGAGCCATGGAAATATTTCCAGTCAGCTGTGGGAAGAGCTTTTTAGCCATAGCAGCCCATGCAGGACAGCAGGAAGTGGCCATAAACGGCTTCTGAGAAGGAACTTCTCTTACAAAGTCCTTTGCTTCCTCAATAGTACAAAGGTCTGCACCAATAGCTACCTCTATAGCATCTTCAAAACCGAGGGCCTTTAGAGCCGGCCTGAGCTTTTCAGGGGTGTGCTTTGGCCCGAACTGACCTGAAACAGAAGGAGCAACTGCAGCGTAGACGGGAACATCACTTCTAATGGCCTGGATAAGCTGAAAAATCTGAGCCTTATCTGCAACTGCACCAAACGGACAGTTAGCAAGGCACATGCCGCAGGAAACGCACTTATCATAGTCTATGTCTGCTCTGCCGTACTGGTCGGACTTGATAGCTCCCATGCCACAGGCTGAGGCGCAGGGTCTCTTCATCTTGAGAATAGCGCCATAGGGGCAGACATCCACACACTTACCGCATTTAATGCACAGAGACTGGTCAATGTACGACTTTCCGTTTTTAAATGAAATGGCACCCTTTGGACAAGTCTCCTTACACGGATGAGCAAGACAGCCTTGGCAGGAGTCAGTGACTCTGACAACATTGTCCGGACAGGCGTGACAAGCAAACTTGATAATATTTATCAAAGGTGGCTCGTAGTATTTCTCTTCCTTAACGCACTCTTCGGCTCCCTCAGTAACAGCTGCCTGCTCCGAAGCAGAACGGGCGTTAAGACCCATAGCAAGTCTCAACCGTTCACGGACTATTGCTCTTTCAAGGAACACACTGTCTCTGTAGGTGGAGACCTCTCCGGGGATTATGTCATAAGGAATGGATTCAAGACGGGAAAGGTCCCCTTCCTTGTAATCATAGGAAAGTCTTGCTATCTCAGCGTATACACGCTTTCTGATGTCATTTACAGAGGTATAGATACCTCTCATGTTACTCATAGGTTGCCTCCCAAGGCGTTGTTACAATCAGATTACCATACTTCAGGCCGCATTTCATTGTACTATTACTACTAAAATTTTACACATCTAAACCAAAACAGCCCTGGTGGCTATGAAGGAAGGGATATTCATCTTGTGCAGATTTCCTTCCCCGTTAGTGTCTTCATAGATATCTGTGAGCATAAAAGAAGCCTTCAACTGACCACCTATCTGCTCTTCAAGGGTGTGCGAGAATTGGATTCCACAGTCTTCATCTTCAAGAAGTTTTCTCTGCTTTTCATTTTTTAATGGATTAAAAGGCAAGGAATTAACTACCTCTTTTTCATTCTCATCAAAAATGTAGTTTATCCCGTTGTCAAGGCCGCAAAGAAGCACTCCATCCTTCTTGAGAACTCTTGCACATTCAAGAAAAACAGGTTCAACGTTCTCTATGTAACAGTTTGATACCGGGTGAAAGATTAGATCAAATTCCCCATCTTTAAAAGGAAGTGGCTTTGTCATATCTGCTTTAACTATTCTTATACTGTAGCCTTCTCTCTTTGAAACAAGGGCCTCACTCTCCAGTTGCCTGTCTGAGTAATCAAGGACTGTGCACTCTGCTCCTAAGGCAGCAAAGATAGGCATCTGTTGGCCTCCTCCGCTGGCAAGTCCCAGAACCTTCTTTCCCCTTAGTTCCCCAAACCAGGAGTGTGGAACAAACTTTACAGGGGTAAGTTTTACATCCCACTCTCCTTTTAGCGCCTGAACATAGGTCTCATGGTCAATAGGAATTCCCCACTCCCAGCCTTCATCTATCCATCTGTCAAAAGTTTTTGAATTTATTTCCTGATAGTTGCTGTTCATGGATAAAGGATACAACAAGTGCGAACCTTTTTCACCCATATGTCATGGGGAATTGAGATTCCGTATTGCTGAAGCAAATCCGCCCGAATCCCTTATGGTCAACTACCCATCACCTAAAGGTAATGGGCTTGTAACTGCCCAGTCGTAGTAACGGCTTATGCCTCCGACCTTTGACCCCAATAG
>CAJOOY010000061.1 GCA_905236385.1 uncultured Spirochaetia bacterium | reverse complement strand
TGTCACTATAATATCTGCCGTTATTCTTCTTAGTCTCTCATAGCAGTTACCCTGGTTCCACTCTTCACTCAGATACTTTTGAAGCATCTTGTCTGTTTGAGTTTTAACAAGGTAATTAAATACATCTGAAACATCTTTGAAGTACTGATAGACTGTGGTTCTTGAAAGGTTGCACTCTTGGGCTATTCTTGAAAGATTGGCTTCTTTAAGCCCCCCTTCATCATAAACTCTGAGAGCTGTTTTAACTATGAGGTCCTTTCTTTTTTTGTGGTCTATCACTTTAGGCATGGCTTGATTGTACATGAAAGAAAGGCAGAAAAAAAGACCGAAACAAAACGTCCCGGTCTTTTGAGTCATTGTGTGCTCTTATCAGAAAACGAGAACAACTTCTCCGTTAGGATACTTCTGCGCAACCCAGGTCTTGACTTCATCACTCTGGAGAGCCTTTACAAGAGCCTTGATTCCAGCTGAGTTCTGGTTTCCGTCCTTAACAGCAATAATGTTTACATATGGGCTGTCAGCGCCTTCAACAACAAGTCCGTCCTTGGCTGCGTTTAGGCCAGCAGGAATGGCATAGTTACCATTGATAACAGCACCGTCAACATCTGAAAGAACTCTTGGAAGAGAAGCAGCTTCAATCTCAGAGAACTTAAGGTTCTTCGGGTTTGAAGCAATATCCAGTGGTGTGGATTCAAGGTTGCTTGAATCTTTGAGAGTAATCAGTCCTGCACTCTCGAGAAGAAGAAGTGCTCTGCCCTCGTTTGTAGGATCATTAGGAATAGCAATTGTTGCTCCGTCAGGAATCTGGCTGAGGGAACTGTACTTTGATGAGTAAAGAGCAAGAGGCTCAACGTGGATACCTCCGGCGTTTACAAGATGATAACCATGCTCTGTATTGAATGAGTTCATGTAAGGAATGTGCTGGAAGAAGTTAGCATCAATTTCGCCATCTTCGAGAGCAGTATTCGGTGTTACATAGTCAGTGAACTCCTTAATCTCAAGTGTGTAACCCTGAGCAGCAAGGTCATCCGCAACGAGCTTAAGCATCTCTGCGTGTGGCTCAGGTGTTGCACCGACAACAATTTTATTTGATGAGCTTTCCTTTGAACCGCCGGCGAAAACGGCAAAAGAAACAAGCAGTACAATAAGAACCAGTGTTATTTTTTTCATATTTTTCTCCTGAAAGATAAAAATGTCAGCGTCTTTCCAGCATCTTTGCAGCTATCCTGTTTCCTGTAAACTGTACAACTTCAACAAGAACAAGAATAACTACTACAGACAGGGCCATTACATCCGGTCTGAAGCGCTGGTATCCGTATCTGATGGCCAGGTCTCCAAGACCTCCTCCGCCTATGACTCCTGCCATGGCCGAGTAGCCTATCAGATTGATTATTGTCAGAGTTACTCCGGAAACCAGAGACGGTGTTGCCTCCGGAAGGAGAACCTTGAAAATAATCTGAGAGTCGGTAGAACCCATGGAGCGGGCTGCTTGCACTACGCCCGGGTCCACCTCCTTAAGTGAAGTTTCAATGATTCTTGCAACAAAAGGTGCAGCCGCTATTGAAAGCGGAACTATTGCCGCCGTTGTTCCTATGGCCTTTCCGACTATGAGACGGGACAGGGGGAACAGGAGAATCATGAGTATAACAAACGGGAAGGATCTGAGAATATTAACAATACGGCTCAGAGCCTCGTTTAATACCGGTTTTGGTTTGAGTCCTCCCTGAGCATAGGGCCCGGTAACACAAAGAAGTATACCTATGGGCATGCCTAAAACAAGGGAGAATAGGGTTGAGAAGAAAACCATTGAGAGAGTTTCAAGCGTTGACTGCCATACAAGATTAAACAACATCAGAGCGTCTCCTCAACTGCAATTTTGTGCCTCTTAAGCTTTGCAATTGCCTTTTTTACATTTTCTTCATCACCAGTAATATCACAAATGAGGGTTCCGTACTCGTCTTCTCCGACTTTCTGGACTCCACCACCACGAATATTAAACTCCAAATCAAATTCTTTTGTAAGTCTTGAGATAATAGGTGTATCAGTGTTTCCTGCTGCAAATCTGAGTGTGTAACGCCCTGGAACCTTTGACCAGTGGACTGTTGAATCCTTATCCTGGTCTGCTGTTGTAAGATGAGCCAGGAAGTCTTTTGTAACTTCACTCTTTGGTCTTGAGAAAATATCTTTAACAGTTCCAGTTTCAACAACTGAGCCTTCACTTAAAACAGTTACATAGTCACAGCTGTCTCTGACTACTTCCATCTGGTGAGTAATCATGACAACTGTCAGGTTCATCTTTTTCTGAATTTCTCTGATGAGCTTCAGTATGGCCCTGGTTGTCTGAGGATCCAGTGCACTGGTTGCCTCATCACAGAAAAGAATATCCGGCTCGCATGCCAGTGCGCGTGCTATAGCAACTCTCTGCTTCTGCCCACCTGAGAGGGTGCTGATAGGAGCATCTATCCTGTCTCCCAGTTCGACCAGCTCAAGTAGTTCTTTAACTCTCTTTTTGATTGTCTCTTTATCTTTTCCGCAGATTTCCATTGGATAAGCAACGTTTTCACCAGCATTTCTTGAAGAAAAGAGGTTAAAGTTCTGGAAAATCATTCCAAGTCTTCTGCGCTGAAGAATCAGTTCTTTTTCAGGTAGATCATCTACTCTCTTATCATCATACCAAACTTCTCCGGAATCCGGTTTTTCAAGAAGACTGACCAGACGCACAAGAGTGCTCTTTCCGGCTCCACTTCTTCCAATAATTCCAAATATCTTGTTTGATGGGATCTCGAGAGAGATTCCTGATACAGCATGAAGAGTCCCGTAATTGCGGTTAAGATTTTTAAGAGTAATCTTCAAAGGGAACCTCCATGGCGGTTATTTTAGAAATTAAAACATATTCTGCATTTTTATTCAATGAATCTGCATATAGCAAAAGGGCAAAAAAAGATCTGGCAGCTACCTACTCTCCCGCAACGCAATGTGCAGTACCATCGGCGTGAGAGCGCTTGACTTCCGTGTTCGGGATGG
>CAJOOY010000060.1 GCA_905236385.1 uncultured Spirochaetia bacterium | reverse complement strand
GAGAAAAAAACTTCCGGCTTCTACTCAATGTAAAATATATGTCTGTTGTGACGGAGGAATGCTTTTCATAATTACTCCTTTTACTGTTCTTTACTGGTTTTTCCCGGCTGGTCAAGCCATAAGAAAAATTTATGGGTCAATCAGAACAAATGATTTGACTACTGGAAATCTTACTTTAGAATAGAGTTATTTAAAGGAGGGCACAGATAGGCATGTCAGTAAACAAAGAAGCATTGTTTGAAGATTCCTCAATAATGAGAGCCATGCTGAAATTGGCAGTTCCCACTGTCATGGGTCAGATTATTCTGGTCATATACAATATGGCAGATACCTTCTTCATAGGCATGACTGAGAGCAATGTTAAGATTACTGCCGTCACCCTGTGTATGCCTGCATTCATGTTTCTTACCGCCATCTCCAATCTGTTTGGAATAGGCGGAGCCAGCGTTATATCTAGAGCACTGGGCAAGAAGAATGATGACAGAGCCAGGTACACCAGTGCCTTCTCCTTCTGGGGCTGTTTTGCAGCAGTCTTGTTCTACTCGGCACTTGTATTTATTTTCATGGATCCGTTTGTAGACTTCCTTGGTGGCTCGTACCACTTACAGGTGCATGCCCTTGCTAGCCAGTACATAATGATAACAATTGTAGCCGGAGGCTTGTTTACTTCCATGGGTGTGCTCATGTCGCACCTGGTCAGATCCTTTGGAATGGCGGTACATGCGTCAATCGGAGTTATGCTGGGCGGACTGTTGAATATTGGGCTAGACCCCCTGTTCATGTTTGTTATCATGCCTCAGGGTTATGAGGTTCAGGGAGCTGCGTATGCAACAGCGGTATCAAATGTTGTTTCTTTTATCTACTTCCTGATTATTCTGGCGGTGTACAAAAAGAAGAATATTCCGGTGAGCATAAAGCTTACAAAGCACTCGTTCCAGTGGGAGATACCGTCAAAGGTTCTGAACGCCGGCTTGCCGGCCTTTGTTATGACATTTGCCGAGAATCTCTCTTACGCCATTTTGGACAATCTGCTTTCAGCCTTTGGAACTGCGGTTCAGGCAGGTATTGGAGTAGCCAAGAAGATAAACATGCTCTCACACTCTATTGTCAGAGGAATAGCCCAAGGAGCGCTTCCGCTTATTGGCTACAACTACTCAGCAGGGCGCCGTGTGAGGACAAGGCAGATAGTGCGCACAGTGGGTTTTGTAGCCACAGGGACAGCAGCAGTTGCCACAGTTCTGATTTTCTTGTTTGCTCCTCAGCTGACAGATGTGTTCTTGAAGGCAGGAGACCCGGCTCTGGATTACGGTGCAGTTTTCTTACGCATACTGTGCGTTGGAGCCCCGTTCTCTGCCTTAGCTTATACTTTCATCTCATTCTTCCAGGCAGTTGGCCACGGATGGGAGTCGCTTCTGCTTGCACTGCTTAGAAAGGGAATTCTGGATATTCCTATGATGTTTATCCTCCTTCCGTTCCTCTCTTTCTACGGCCCGGTTTCAGCCACCCCGGTTGTAGATGTAATCTGCTCGATCGTTGCAGTTATCATGTTCTTCACATTTTCTTCAAAACATCTTTCGAAAAACAAGAAGAGAAAGATATATAATGCAGAAAAAAACTGTTACGAAGTGGAGAATACGGATGGAGTTTATTGATCAGAAGGCGTTTACATTGCTCAAAGTAGCAGAGCTTAGTAGCTTCACTAAAGCGGCCAAAGAGCTCTGCATAAGCCAGCCGGCAATCAGCAACCAGATAAGAATCATGGAGGAAGAGCTTGGATTCAAGGTTTTTGAAAGAAAGACGGACGGAATCCAGCTGACAAAGAAAGGCGCTATTCTGATTAAGTACCTCTCAAGAATGAATTCCATTTCAAACAGCCTGAAGGACGCCATTCAGACGGATAAGCTCTCAACTACCTCCCTTTGTGTCGGGATAACGCACACTATGGAGAGCTCTTTGGTTGTTGAAGCTATTGCCAAGTACCTGAAAAACTCTCCGGACATAACTATAAAGATTATTACCGACTCCTCTAAATCTTTGTACAAGATGCTTAAGGAGAACACCCTGGACTTCATAATCATGGAAGGCGTTTTTGACGACCCGGACCTGAGAAACGTGAAACTTGGAACGGACAGTCTGGTGCTTGTAACTAGCCCTGAGAACCCACTGGCCTCTAGAAAGGAAGTCTCACTGGATGAGATGAAGGAGCAGAATCTGATAATGAGGCTTCCTGAGTCAAATACCATGAAGATGTTTAGGCAGGCTCTGAAACAGCATAATAAGTCTTTGTCTGATTTTAACATTATTCTGGAGATAGACAATATAGCTACAATCAAGGACCTGATCAGACGGAACTTTGGTGTCTCCATTCTTGCCAAGAGTGCTTGCTTGGATGAGGTGAGAAAGGGAAAGCTGGCGGTGCTGGATATAGAGAATATCAGTATGGTCAGAGAGATGAACCTGATCTACCCAAAGGACTTTGAATACACAGAGACAGTTGAAATGATTGTCCGCAACTACAACGAGTTCTGATTTAAACCTTAAACGCTTTATGTAAAGACTCTAGAAAAGCTTTCTTGTACCTGGCTGAAGCCATGTTCTCATTGTAAAAAACATGTAATAAATCACTTTTCACGTACTTTTCCAGAGGAATTATTTTTACATTTGGGTTGAGCATGCCTGTGTAGTTTCTTAAAAACATATCAGAGTAAATAGTCAGAGCCATCTCTTTCTGGGCCAGCTCAAAAGCTGTCTGTGAGTTATCTGTTTCAAGAAGAATGTTCGGCGTAATCTTGTGAGTGCGCATGACATTGTCAAACAGGTCCCGGCTTCGGTTTCCAGGAGTGAGAAGAACAAACGGGCAGGAAGAAATATCTTCTATCTCAAAGCTCTTATCTATCTTATCAGCCAAAACCCTAGCCCTGGACTCCCCAAGCACATTTGAGAGAACACGCACAGGAACAACCATGAAAAAGCTTTCTACAAACAGTGGCTCTTTAATCAATCCTTCAACTTCCGGGTTATCTGCGCTTATCCAAAAATCTATCTCTCCCCTAAGTAGGCGCTCCAGCAGTGCGTTGGATCTCTCTTCATAGATGTTTATATGGACCTGCGGGTGCTCCGAGGCGTACTCCGGTAACACGTGCGGCAGGATGAACTGACCCCTGGTGAAAGAGAGCCCAATTCTAAGCTCTCCTCTCTCTTCCTGTCTGATTGAGTTAAGTTTGGCGTTCAGAGTGCTGTTTATGTTGTCAAAATCCTGAGCTGCCTCAAACAGACAGCGCCCAGCGTCTGTTAGAGAAAGGCGAGGAGTTCTGTTAAAAAGCTTGACCCCTAGCTCCTCTTCCAGGTTTCTTATGTGGGAACTTAGCGCCTGCTGGGATATATAAAGCTTGTTGGCAGCATGGGTTATATTTAACTCTGAGGCTACGGTCTTAAAGTATCTGAGGGTGAGAAAGTTCATAGGAATGATTTAACCACAACCAAACAGTTGTGGCAAGTACCTATTTTTGTTTGGAAAATTGTGTTTCAACAAAAATTGTGTTTTTGCTAGTATTCATTTTCGAAACAGGAGGTTTTTTAAAATGAAAAAACTTTTAACAGCTCTATTGGTACTTGTTCTCATGTTTACATTCGTTTCATGTGGAAAGTCCAGTTCATCAGATAATTCATCAGCTGACACTTCTAAGAGTGCAGCTTATTCAGATACAAACACTGTTGCTGTCGGCGCAGTAGTAATTGTACGTGATGACGTCCCAGAAGATGAGGTATACGCAATTGTTAAGGCCATCTTTGACAACACAGGGGATATTGCGTCACAGCATGCTAAAGGAAATGAACTTGATTTGGCTTTTGCTTCATCAGTTACAGCAGTTCCGTACCACCCAGGTGCAGCAAAGTACTTTGCTGAGAAGGGCTACAGCGTAGCTTCTGTCAAGAGCGGCGCAGGAACTGGAAGCGCTTCATCACTTAACTTCGGCACAGGCGGAGACACAGGAACTTACTATGGCTTTGGTTCAGTTCTTGCTGGCTATGTAACAAAGAACACAGCTTACTCAGTTACAGCTATCACCTCCGGTGGTTCAAAGGCAAACATTGAGGACCTGGCTGCTAATGATGTTCAGCTTGGTTTTGTCCAGTCAGATGTTATGAGCTACGCTTACAACGGCGAGAGACTCTTTGACGGTTCCCCGGTTAAGGGCTTCAGCGTAGTTGCAGCTCTCTACATGGAGCAGGTACAGATTGTTACTACAAACTCTTCTATCACTTCCGGTGAGGATCTTAAGGGCAAGACAGTTTCTATTGGCGCTATCGGTTCTGGTGTTTACTTCAACGCAATTGACGTTCTTACAGCCTACGGTCTTACTGTTGATGATATTAAGCCTGTTTACCAGGGCTTTGGCGACTCAGCAGACAGCCTCAAGGACGGAAAGATTGATGCAGCATTTGTCGTAGCAGGTGCTCCTACCACAGCTATTACTGACCTTGCAACAGCAAAGACTGTCTACCTTGTAAATATTGATGACGCTCACGCTGATTCACTGATTGCAGCATCTCCGTTCTACAGCAAATACACCATTCCTGCAGGAACTTACGGAAGCAAATAATGGATAACAATAAAACAAACACACAGGCCGGCTCAGCTAACGCTGATTCGGCCAATGCTATTTTAAGGAAGTATGATAAGGAGTCCGCTACCAGAGTATGGAGCGGACTTCCTAAAACTCTGGTCTCAGTCATAACAGCAGCATTCTCAATCTACTGTATCTGGTCCACTCTCTTCTCAACAGCAGACATTCCGGTCAGGCTCACAGCCTTCTTGGGCTTTTCTGTAATCATGGGTTTTCTTACCTACCCGGCTTCTAAGAAGCACGTTAAAGAAAACAGTGTACCTTGGTATGACATACTGATTATGGCAGTTGGAGCTTTCTGCTTCTTCTACTACTGTCTGAACTACAACAGCCTGGTCATGACAATTACTTCTGCCAGTAAGATTAACCCAGCTAGTGAATCAGCTCTTCCTAACGCTGTTTTTTACCTGGCTATTGGAATAATTGCCATTTTGGTCATGGCTGAGCTTTGCAGAAGGTGCGTAGGTCTTCCTATTCTCTTTGTAGTTGGGGCTCTACTTATCTACACCTTCCTCAGCGGACAGAACCTTTCCAGAGTCATCTACACCATGTTCTTCGGAACAAGCGGACTCATGTCCACCCCTCTTCAGGTCTGTGCTAAGTTCATAGCCATATTCATAATCTTCGGAGCCTTCCTTGAGAGAACTGGAGTAGCTAACTTCTTCATAGATCTGGCCAACTCTCTTGTTGGTTGGGCCTCTGGAGGACCTGCTAAGGTTGCCGTTATCTCCTCAGCTCTCTGTGGTATGGTCTCCGGCTCAAGCGTAGGAAACACTGTCACCACCGGCTCAGTTACCATTCCTATGATGAAGGAAACTGGCTACAAAGGTGAGTTTGCCGGTGCTGTAGAAGCAGCTGCCTCCACCGGTGGTCAGATCATGCCTCCGATTATGGGTGCTGCAGCCTTCCTCATGTCTGAGTACATGGGAGAGCCTTACATGAAGGTAGCCCTCTGGGCCATTCTTCCAGCTGTTCTGTACTTTGCCGGCATCTTCATTTCTGTTCACCTGGAAGCTAAGAAGCTTGGTCTTAAGGGAATTTCTCGTGATCAGCTACCTAAGTTTAGAACTCTGGTTAAAGATATTTATCTATTGCTGCCACTGATTATTCTTGTTTGGCTGGTTGCTGGAAACATCAGATCTCTTGCCTACTCTGCAACTATTGCTATTGCTGTGGCCATTCTGGTAGCAATTCCAGGGCACATAAAAAAAGAGAAGTCAGCTGTTGCGGTTGCAAAGAAAACAGGACTCATGATTCTTGACTCTCTTGCCGCCGGTGGAAGAAGCTGCATAACCGTCATAGTTGCTTGTTCTATGGCAGGAATGGTTGCCGGCTGCATAACAGTCACAGGTCTCGCCTCCAGACTTATCGGAGCTATTGTCAGCATAAGTCAGAGCATTCCGAACCCGGCACTGGGCCTTCTTATAGCTTTGTTTTTAACCATGCTCAGCTGTATAGTTCTTGGCATGGGAGTTCCGACTACAGCTAACTACTGTATTATGGCCTCAACTACTGCTCCTATTCTGATTACTCTGGGAATTCCCCGTGTAGCTGCTCACTTCTTTGTCTTCTACTTTGGAATAGTTGCAGATATAACACCCCCTGTGGCTCTTGCTGCCTATGCTGGCTCTGCTATAGCCAAGGCAGACCCGATGAAGACTGGCTTAAACGCTACAAAGCTGGCTATTGCAGCATTTATTGTTCCGTATGTCTTCTGTTTCAATCCATCCATGCTTCTCATGGATCAGGGACTATTCAGTGCCATTCAGGGAATTATCTCTTCCCTCATCGGCCTCTTTGGTGTCTCCATGGCCCTGGAAGGCTTCTTCAAGGCCAAGCTCCCAGTATGGCAGAGAATCATCTCCTGCCTGGCTGGGCTCATGCTGATCTTCCCCGGAACCATAACAGACATAGCCGGAGTTGCCGGAATAGGCCTGATAATCCTCCTGAACAGTCTCAACAGGACTGAGGCAGTGGCCTGACAAAACAAACTCTGATAAACAAAAGACCCTTTCCAGGCAACAAGGAGAGGGTCGATTTTTTTGTAAATATCAGCATAATCCCTGGACTGGGCAAGCTTCAGATCAAAACTGTTATATTTATTCTTTTCATATCTGAATGATACATATTTAAGAAATATCTCAGATTTTCATTTACAAATTGCATATCCTCATACAGAATAGAATTACACAAGTCTTGTGTAAGGAGAGACATGTCAACTACCCATCACCTAAAGGTAATGGGCTTGTAACTGCCCAGTCGTAGTAACGGCTTATGCCTCCGACCTTTGACCCCAATAG
>CAJOOY010000059.1 GCA_905236385.1 uncultured Spirochaetia bacterium | reverse complement strand
GTCGATAAAATCGCTGCGGTTGAACATCGGTCGAGAATAAGAATTGTGACACTTCTTGGCTTGGCTTTCATAGGCGGATCAATCGGTGCGCTGATTGCTATGTATGTTTTCCACCACAAGACGAAACAGGACTATTTTTCTGTAGGGGTTCCTTTGATTATGCTGATGCAGGCAGTGGTTATCTTTTTCCTGATGAACGGGAAAATATAAGTCGCTTCACAGGCGACTATCAAAGCATACCGAATTGGTACACTGTAGCTGTGGAGGTGACGAACTATGATGATCAGTCCGGAAGGGTATTATGAAGTCAACCTGAAAGGGAAAACACAGCAAGAAATCCTGAAAGAAATCAGATTACTGAAAAGGGAAATCAACCAGTTAAAACAGTATTTGGAGGAGCATTCCCTTGAACCGGAAGAGATGTTTCCGACCAGGCTCACAAGATTGAAGTGTAATCGCGAGTATCTTGTTCGTGCGATACAGGCATATGAAGAAGCCGGCGGTATCTATAAACCGACGAAGGCAGAACTGAAGGATCAGGCATTCAACGAGTCTCTGCGGGATATGAAAAGATTTGTGTTTGACTACGGCGGATACTTCAGCGGATATGAAAAGAGAACCTATACAATAACGGGTGAGAAGGTCCTGTTCGATCTTGAACACTCTCTGTATTTGAAGCCGTCAAACCTTCCAATCTATGAACCGTTTACCAGGGACGAATTCCTTGAAGGAATTGCTGCGATTCATATCGGTGAATGGAAAAGAAGCTATGTCGATCCGATGATTCTGGACGGTACCCAGTGGAGTGTTGATATCGAGTATGAAGGTGACCATAAGCCAGTTCATATTAATGGCAGCAATGCATTCCCTTACAATTTCGATGATCTGCTGGAATTCCTGGAAATAAATGAGGAGGATGACGAAGATGAAGTATAAGGATACGGGCTTTCGGGCATTTTATCGTCATTTTATAGCGGTTCCTATGAAGGAAAATCTTAATGTGGCACTGAAGGATTTTCCTGGAGCGGAAGATGCAAATTGTATTCTGACATATGGGTATATTGACCAGGAGGCCGGACTGACACTCGAGATCCTTGCTGCAGGAAAAAAGACGAAGAAGGGCTTCAGTTTTGCTGAGGGAAATGACACTGTCAGTTCCAAGATACGTATTGGAAATGTCATTGATGATGAGGTCGCATTCTTTGATGACGAAGACGGCAGCCTTGCGGCAAGGTATACTGCTAAGCTTGAAATGCTTCACGGTTATGATGCACCGGAAGAAGTTGAAAAGACCAGAAGCATGGCATTCCTTGATGCCAGCAGAGATGAAAATTGTAATGTACGTTACAGGTCTGTACCAGCACAGGCTGCCATTCAGGGCTGACATTGAACAGTTTTAAATGTAGAATATGAGTTGCACCATACTGATGCAGCTCAATTTTTCAGGATTTGCATATGGGTAAGAGTAAAGCGTACAAAAGAAGAGTTGAAACAAGAAAAGCTTTTAGTCACTCCTTTATAATAACTATCCTGATTGTTCTTTCCCTTGTCATACAGGTACTTACTTTAATAGGACTTACTACACTCATAACTGAAAACTACGTCTGGGTTCAGATTGCTTTTAATATAATTGCCCTTTTAGTTGTTCTTGCCATTTCTGGCAGGCAAACCACCTCTATGGTAAAGATTCCGTGGATAATACTTATAGTTTCCTTCCCTGTTTTCGGAGTTCTTTTGTATCTAATTACAGGGTCTACAGGAACTCTCAGGTTCATTAAGAGAAGATATGAAAAGATAGATTCTATTATTCTTCCACTTCTACCTAGAAATGAAAAAGCGTTTGCTTCCTTAAGTAAGATAAACAGGGTTTCCGGAAACCAGGCGTCTTATATTCATAAATCTTCCGGGTACCCAGTTTATGAAAACTCAAACATTTATTTCTTTTCTTCTGCTGAAACAGCGTTTGAAGACCAGCTGAAAGAATTGGCTAATGCAAAGAAGACCATTTTTATGGAGTACCATGCCATAGAAGATTCTGCTCCTTTCCAAAAAGTTCACAGCATATTAAAGAAAAAGTCTTCTGAGGGAGTGGATGTAAGACTTTTCTTTGATTATTTCGGCTCATCTGTATTTATAAACAGCAGAAAGTTTGTCAAGAAGATGAGAAACGACGGGATTAAGTGTTATGTCTTTAATCCCATAGTTCCTGTATTCAACATGTTTATGAACAATAGAGACCACAGAAAGCTAACTGTTATTGATGGAAGAATAGGGTACACTGGTGGTTTTAATATAGCAGACGAGTACTTCAACATAACTCATCCTTACGGAAAGTGGCTTGATACTGGAGTTAAGATAGAAGGAGAAGCAGTCAAGTCCATGACAGTTACCTTTATGGAAAACTGGATGGCCATTCGTAACTCCCAAGCTCCTGAAAAAACTCCGGACAAGTACATGTTTAAACCAAGAGTTGAATACAAGGAAGGGTGTTTTGTTCAGCCTTATGCTGATGGACCAACAACTTTTGAACATGTAGCAGAAAATGTTTATGCAAATATACTTACCGGTGCAGATAAATACGTTTATTTCATTACTCCATATCTAATTATTTCAGATGAACTACGGTATGCTTTCAAGCTGGCCGCCGGCAAGGGGGTAGATGTAAGAATCATAACTCCCGGAGTACCGGATAAGAAGATAATTAACGCTTTAACTAAATCTAATTACTACCAGTTAGTTTCTGATGGAATTAGAATTTATGAGTACACTCCAGGGTTCTGTCATGCTAAACAGTGTGTCTCAGATGATTTTGTGGCCACCTGTGGTACAATCAATTTGGACTTCAGAAGCCTGTACCATCATTTTGAAAACGGAGTTCAGTTTTTTAATTCCTCAGCTGTAATGGATGTTAAAAAACAGTTTGATGATTTGTTCCCAATCTGTGAAGAAGTTACTGAAAAATACAGAAACAGGCCTAAGAACTTTAAGTACCTGATTGATCAGTTTTTTAAACTTTTCTCCCCATTGGCATAATTAGGTAGTCGATTAAAATTTTTTTTAGTAAAATGAAAGTATGAAAGAAAGTGGTGAAATGTATTTGGAAACAATTTTGGTTCTCTCTAAAAAAACAGATGTGGTCCGTTCTATTGATGTGGCTCATGAAAGGGGGTATTCAAAACCATCTGTAAGCAGAGGGTTGGGTATCCTTAGAGATGAAGGTCATATAGTTTTCGATAATAACGGACATATCACGCTCACTGACTCCGGAAGGGCAATTGCTGAAAAAATTTACGAAAGGCATAATGTTCTCACTGAAGTACTGAAAGAGTTTGGAATAGATGAAGAGACTGCAACAGAGGACGCTTGCAGAATTGAGCACGTTATCAGTGATACTTCTTTTAACATTATAAAAAACAGAATAAAAAAATAAAAAGCCAAAGAGGGGAATTGAACCCCTGACCTACTCATTACGAGTGAGTTGCTCTACCCCTGAGCTACTTTGGCATTCGTCATATAGTATCAGTTTTTTCTGAAAGCTGAAACCCTGGATGTGGCACTTAGTTCAAAATCAGATTTTATACCGTCTGAGAGATATCTGTATCCTAGACCGGCAACCATGGCCCCATTATCAGTGCAGAGCTTAAGAGAAGGGAAGGTCACTTCATAGCCCTTATCTCTGAGAGCAGAAAGAGAAGACCTAACCAGTGAGTTTGCAGCAACTCCTCCACCAGCGGAGATTCTCTTTAATCCAGTATCTTTTAAAGCCCTTTCAACCTTCTTTATAAGCATACCAACCGCTACTCTCTGAAAGCTTGCACTTATGTTCTCTGGTGTGGCTTCTATTCCAGTTGAGAACAAATCCAGCTGGTTTATTACTGCAGTTTTTAAGCCACTGTATGAAAGATCATACTTGTGTTCTTTAGGATCAAGTTTAGGGCCACTGAAAAGAAAAGCCTTACTGTCTCCTTTCTGTGCTAGGCGGTCAATCATAACCCCACCTGGGTACCCAAGTCCGTAGTGCTTAGCAACCTTATCAAAAGCTTCTCCAATAGCGTCATCAATGGTAGTTCCTAGTACTTCAACGTTGTCATAAGAGAGAACCTTACAGATAACTGTATGTCCACCGGAGAGTAAAACCCCAAGGTACGGGTACTCTAGCTCATGCTCAATTTGAGAGGCGTAGAGATGTGCTCTTATGTGGTCTATCCCAATAATTGGAATGTTTAAAGAGTAGGCTAAGCCTTTAGCAAAATTAACTCCAACCAGAAGGGAACCCAAGAGGCCCGGTCTGTTAGTTACAGCTATGGCGTCTAAGTCTTTTTTAGTAATACCTGCCTGATTGATAGCAGCATCACAGACCTGTTCAATCCACTCAGTGTGAAGCCTGGAAGCTATCTCTGGCACAACGCCGTCATAGGGTCTGTGAAGTTCAATCTGGGTTGCAATTACATTTGAAAGAATCTTGTTGCCGTTTTCTACAACAGCACAACTACATTCATCACAAGAAGTTTCTATACCGAGAACAATCATTACTCACCGTCGTCTTCAATCAAGTCTTCTGAAAAATCAAGAAAATCCGGTATAAAGAACTTTCCTGAAAAGAACATGGAGAGCATTCTTTGGTTCTTAAGATCCGGGTTTATAGAATCCATGAAGTCAGTCAGTTCCCTGCTTTTTGGCAAGCCACAAACAACAGCCCCATGCCTTTTTTCATGCTTGTGGTTTTCTTTCATGGAGTCTTCAATAAAAATATCCTGCACTATGGGCGCAATAGAATTTTTCATACCTTGAAGTTACTCACACTGGGATAATTAGTCAACCTTTATTGACAGAGTAAGTCTATTTTTGTATTATCCCTATTGTCCTTTGGGATGTAGTGTAATGGTAACACTGCAGATTCTGGTTCTGCCTTTGGGGGTTCGAATCCCTCCATCCCAGCATGGTTCCATCGTCTAGGGGTTAGGACGGGAGATTCTCAGTCTCTAAACAGGGGTTCGATTCCCCTTGGAACTATAGATTCAGAGCAGCACCTTAAATGGTGCTGTTTTCGTCTACAGACTCAGGAATATAAATGGTAACAGCATCTAACATTTCATTATCTTATGGTACTCAGGTTCTGTTTAAGGGTGTAAATATTAAATTTACACCTGGAAACTGCTATGGAATTATCGGCGCAAACGGTGCCGGAAAATCAACTTTTCTGAAGATTCTTTCCGGAGAGATTGAACCGGATACAGGAGAGGTCATTATTTCTGCAAATCAGAGAATGGCTGTCCTGAGACAGGATCATTTTGCTTTCAATGAATACACTATCCTTGATACCGTAATTATGGGTTACAAACATCTTTATGATGTCATGAAGGAAAGAGAAGGCATCTATGCAAAAGAGGATTTCACCGAAGAAGACGGTTTGAGGGCTGCAGATCTTGAATCAGAATTTGCAGAACTTGGAGGCTGGGAGGCAGAATCCAACGCCGGTATCCTCCTTTCCGGCCTCGGAATTTCTGTAGACATGCATGATAAGAAGATGCAGGACGTGGAAGACAACATCAAGGTCAGGGTACTTCTTGCCCAGGCACTGTTCGGAAATCCGGATATCCTGCTTCTGGACGAACCTACAAACCATCTTGACCTTGAAAGCATACACTGGCTTGAGGATTTTCTGAGTGAGTTCAACAATACAGTTATTGTTGTTTCCCACGACAGACACTTTTTGAATACTGTATGTACACACATTGCTGATATTGACTTTGGAAAAATCCAGCTGTATGTGGGTAACTATGATTTCTGGTATATGGCCTCCCAGCTTGCTGCCAAGCAGATGAAGGACGAGAAGAAGCACAGGGATGAGAAGATTGCGGAGCTTAAGGAGTTTATTCTTCGCTTTTCATCTAACGTTGCCAAGGCACGACAGGCTACATCACGAAAGAAACTTATTGAAAAACTTACCATAGATGATATTCAGCCTTCATCAAGGCGTTTTCCGTATGTTGCATTCAAACCTAACCGTGAGTGTGGAAAGAATATTCTTGAAATCAAGAATCTTTCAAAAGAGATAGATGGTGTTAAGGTCATAGATAATCTGAATCTGCTCGTGAATAACGGAGACAAGATTGCCTTTGTAGGTCCAAACCATTACGCCAAGACTGTTCTGTTTGAAATACTGACTGGAAACATGGAACCTGATGAAGGTGAGTTCAACTGGGGCGTAACCACCAGTCTGGGCTACTTCCCGAAGGACAATGTAAAACTCTTCCAGGAAGATCTTACCATAACCGAATGGCTGGGGCAGTTTGTTGAAGATGCAGATGAAACATATATCAGATCCTTCTTGGGCAGAATGCTCTTCTCAGGGGATGAAGCTTTGAAGAGTTGCCTGGTTCTCTCAGGAGGAGAGAAGGTCAGATGTGTTCTTGCAAAACTCATGTTGGAAGGAGCCAACTGTCTAATCTTTGATGAACCGACAAGCCATCTGGATCTTGAATCCATTCAGAGCCTGAACAATGGTCTGATAGATTTTACCGGAGTGACACTGTTCAACAGTCATGACCATCAGTTTGTAGATACAATTGCAAACAGAATCATTGAATTCACTCCCAATGGAATAATTGACCGCTATATGAAGTTTGATGATTATATTTCAGATCCTGCCATCAAAGATCTTAGAATGGAGAAGTATGGCTCCAAAGTGACAGTAGCATTATGAGACTTCTTGTAACAGATATTGGAAATACAAATATCACCATTGCCTTTCATGACGGTACAAAATGGTCCGGGCAGGAAAGGGTAAAAACCAAAGACAAGAACTGTGTTTCCACTTACAAAGAGATAATCAGCAAATATGACTTTGAAAATGGAGTTGTAAGCAGTGTTGTTCCAAATCTTACCGGCTCAATTGTGAGAGCAAATGAGAACATTGCAAAGAAAAATACAATTCTTATAAGCAACAGTATAAATACAGGCCTCAAATGCATTCCTGATGAACTTGGTTCGGATATTCTCTGCAACCTGGTTGCAGGTCATGCCATCTATCCTGATGACTATGTAACAATTGCTGATTTTGGTACAGCTTTCACAACTGCTACAGTCTCTCCGGAAGGAGAGGTTTTGGGGGTAACTATAGGACCAGGGATGATGACCTCTGTTAAAGCTCTGGTGCAGAACACTGCACAGCTACCGGATTTAAGATTAGATTTACCTGAAACAGTTCTTGGAAGAAACTCTGTTGAATCTATCAAAGCCGGCGTTATCTTCGGTTTCACCGGCCAAGTTGAAGTAATTACGAGACAGATTGAGAGAGAGCTCGGAAATGATGTAAAGCTAATAGTTACCGGCGGTTTTTCAAAGTATATTCAGCAGTACATTAACAGGGAATTCAGAGCAGATATTTATCATACCATTGAAGGAGCCCGTTTAATCGGACTTATGAATTTGTGAGGGGCCAATGGACTATAATCTCTATGCAGAGAGAATAATCAAAGATTTTTTGCGTCTTCAGGATGGAGATGCTCTTTCTATCAACACTGAAGATATAGATTTTCCTTTTGCTTCTACGGTTGCTAAAAAAGCCCTTGAGACTACAAATGTAACAGTAAAGATAGTAGTAACAGAGAACGGAAAACCTGTGGAAGTTACTGACTTTGATGTAGAGGATAAGAATCCTTCAGTTCCCAGACGTATGGCCATGCTCAGGCTTAAACATGTAGAGAGGTCAATCACAAATGAGGCTGTTTTAGAAGCTGAGGTTGAAAAGGATGATCTGGCATCGCTGCAGAAGCTTGGACACCTGGCAGATCCCATAGTTCCCGGAAGAAGAATTTCAGTTCCATGGTGTGTTGTCCCTGTTTTTGAGGATGAAGACAGTGAAGAAGCTCGTTTATTTAAAGAAAAGTCTCTTGATGGAGAGATTAACAATCACATAAAGCTTACAGATTATAGAAAGAGCTACATGGAGCACTCAGATATGGACTTAATTCATCTTACCTCTGATGACACTGATTTAACCTTACGTGTTCCTGCCCGTATTTCTTTTATCGGTGGCTCTTCAACTCTTGTAGACGGAAGAAGTTACATAAACACTGCAGATTTTGACAGGATCAGTTTTGCTCTTGATAAAGACTCTGCTGAAGGCTTTTTGAAAGGTACAGCCTTTGTATTTGGAAAAGAGGAAGAAGCTGAGCTTAAGTTTGAAAAAGGTGTTCTCAGTGTTATAAAGGGTAGTTATAAGTTAAAAAAGCTTCTTTCTTTTGATGAGTATTTACAAAAGGTTGGCTACATTTCACTTCGGGATAAAGAATTCATACTTTCTCTCGGTGGAAGTTTACAGGACAGTATTGATAACATTTTGGAAACTCAGGAAGAAATTCCAACGTATGTGAATACCAGTATCTATTCACTTAAGGTTCATCTGAACAGTAAGATTTCTGTTTCTTACAGTAATTTTTCAGGAAAGACCACTGAGCTGATTAGAAGAGGTTTCTTTCTGGATTGACAAAAACCGACTTTAAATGTAGTTTTTTACAGTAATTCTTGAGCCGAGGGGCAGAGGGGGTGAGATTTAGTATGGCATACATCAAGTGTGATGAGACCGAGCCTGTTGAGAAAGCTATAAAGCGTTTCAAGAGAATGGTCGAGAAAGAAGGCGTTATCCGTGAGTATAAGATGCGTCAGTATTATGAAAAGCCATCTGCCATCCAGCATAGAAAGGACAAGGCTCTTGCAAGAAAGCAGATGAAGAAAGTCAGAAAGATGCATTCTTCAAAGGCTTATTAATTTTTATTGGATATCAAAAAAAGCCATGCAGGTTTCTGTATGGCTTTTTTCATATATTTCTTTATTCTAATTACTGATCAGTTGTTTTTGGTTTCTTCTTGTCTGCGTTCAACTTCATAAAGTCAACTGATTTCTGAAGCTCCCTGAGAAATTCGCCTAAGTCTTCTGGATAAACTATAATGCTCTGTCTAATAAAACGGCCTTCATCAGCAGTTACTTTGCTTTCAACTACATTAAGGTACATATCACCACGGTAGTTTTCCTTTACATTGAAAAAATAAGTCCTGTCATTTGTTACGAATTTTGTAGAAAAAACTTCTCCGCGCTGTCCCATAATGTTCCTCCGTTATAATAAAAAACCACTCATTAAGAGTGGTCTCTGTTAGCGCCCGACGGGAGTCGAACCCGCGTCTTCAGCTTGGAGGGCTGAGGTAATACCGTTATACCACAAGCGCATGCAAAGACTTTATACAGCATTTGCACAAAAAAGGTCAAGGGCTATTTAAAATTTGAAAGTCAATCTGTGAATAGGACACGGCCCGTACTTACGCAGCGCTTCTTTATGAAAGGCTGTAGGATAACCAGCATGTTTATCAAAGCCGTACTCAGGATACTTCTTAGCCATTTCATTCATGAATCTGTCACGCTCAGTTTTAGCAAGAATAGATGCTGCCATTATCTCATGGACCTTCGAATCTCCTTTAACTATGGCTTTACAAGGAATTGGAGAGTCAAAATTTCTGTTTCCATCTATCAGAAGTATTTGAGGAAGGGGAAGGTTTTTCTTTTTCATGTCTTTAATTACGCCAATCAGGGCTCTTCTCATGGCTAAGAGGGAGGCGTTTAAAATATTTATGTTATCTATTTCATCATGGGAAGAAGAGGCAATAAAGTAGGAGAGAGCTCTTTCTTTAATTATCTTTTCAGCTTCTAATCTTTTAGCTTCTGTTAATTTTTTTGAATCATTAAGTATTTCAAATGGAAAATCTTTGGGTAGCACTACACAGGCAGCATACACTGGCCCTGCTAAGGGTCCTCTGCCTGCTTCATCAGTTCCGGCAATTATCTCATACTCAGGTTCTTCAAATAACAATAATTGAGTTTTCACAGGTCGATAGTACCATAAATTTTCAAAAATATGCTAAAATAGGTGAGATTTCTTTGATTCGAGGTTTTCGTGTTTTTAAAATCTGTAGAACTTTATGGCTTTAAATCATTTGCGGATAGAACCAAGTTTGAGTTTGCTGACGGAATCACCTCTCTGTTAGGTCCTAACGGATCGGGTAAAAGCAACGTAGTGGATTCTATTAAGTGGGTTTTGGGAACTCAGTCTCTGAATGCTATCAGGGCAGGAAAGAGAGAAGATGTCATCTTCAACGGAACAGATAACCGTAAACCCATGCAGATGTGTGAAGTTATTCTTACTCTGAACAATGAAAACCAATTATTAAACACAGAACTAAGTGAAGTAGAAATCAAAAGAAGAATGTTCCGTAACGGTGTAAATGAGTACTTTATTAACAATAACAAGGTACTTTTAAGACAGGTTAAGGATTTATTTGTAGATACCGGCGTTGGAAAGACAGCCTACAGTATTCTTGAACAGGGAAAGATTGACCAGATTCTTTCTTTAAAGCCAGAGGACAGAAGATACATATTTGAAGAAGCTGCCGGCATTAGCCGTTTCAAGGCTCAGAGTGAAGAGGCATCCAGAAAGCTTGAAAGAACAGATGAGAACCTTAGACAGGTTGAAAATATACTTCATGAGGTAGAAAAGACCTACAGCTCAAGAAAAGGTCAGATGGAAAAAGTTCTTAAGTATAAAGAACTTATAGGTCAGAAAGAGTCTTTAACAATTGAGCTTCAGCTCTCCTATGCTCAGTCTTTAACTGCATTTATGAAGGCACAGGAAGATGAGTTAAATAAGAAGAAAGACGAGCTAACAGTCATTGAACAGTTTCTTAGTAGTGGAAGGTCTGACATGGAAGATCAGAACCGCATTATTGAGAACCTGAGACAAGAAAGAGAAGAAATTAATAACAGCATTAATAGAACTGAAGAGCAGGTTAATTCTTCAAATGTTCAGATAAATCTTTTAAACGAGAGACTAACAGATATACAAAGCAGGGCCAATGAGGCCAGGTATAAGGCCAGACAGGTTCAGGATAAACTTGAGAAAGACAAAGAAATCTACCAGGAAAAGAAACAAGATCTGGATAGGATGAAGGAAAACGTTAAACTTTCTTCTGAGTCTATTAAAAAGCTCTCAGATGAGATTGATGCTCTGAAAGCAAACGTTGAGAGTAACTCAAGTTTAATGAAGAGTTTGAACGAAGAGACTGATAATCTTGCTAGCAGAAGAAATGATATTGCGCAAGAAATATCAAATATAGCAGGCGAGATTGCCGATAGGTTGCAAGCAAACATCAGCGGAGGCTCATACAGCACTGCTGTCAGGCAGAAGGCTGAGGCAGATGTAGTTACTCAGATAAATAGGATTAATACTAAGCTTAAAGAAAGGTGCTCCTTCCTTAGCGGTCTTTGTAACGTAGATTTTGACTCAGAGGTCTTTAAAAGTGAGGTTGAAAAGAGCGGGGAAGAGATTTCTGATTCAATCTATGAACTGAAGGGTCTCTTCCAGGAGTACACAGGCACCGTTCCGACCTTCCTTGATGAGTTTGTTTCCCCCGAGGGCTCTCTTTCTAAGAAGAATGAGCTTGATAATGAGCTTTCTCAGTCCTTTATCAAAGAAACAGAAAACAGAAAGCAGATAACGGATCTTGAGTACGAGAGTTCAAGACTCTCAAATATGATTATTCTCAAGGAAAGTGACCTTAATGATGCCAGGGTTGAAGAGGCCAGATTCAGAACCCATATAGATGTTGTTTCCCAGCAGATTGCCGATATGCTTACCAACCTTCAGCAGAATGAGTTTGATTTTTCGGACGCCAGCCACTCAATTGAAAGTGAACTTAAGAAGGAAAGTGAGCTTAAAGACAGCATTGAAGAGGCCAGACTTAGAAAACAGGCTCTTTTGGAGAAGATAGAGAGCCTGAAAAATGATATGGCTGAGAAAAACAGGGCCATAGACAACGCCAACCAAGCCCTTTCCTCCTCAAATGTCAAATTCCGTGAAAAGTTTGATAGAAAGCAGGTTTTAGCTACAGATATAGCTACAGCCGAGGCAAATATTGCCAACCTCAAGACTCAGATTGAAAAAATTTACACTGACTTCTTTGATGAGACTGGAAAGTCCCTAAAAGAGTTTGATAATCATGAAGTTACCGCAGATGTTAATGAACTGAAATCTGAACTGGATACCGTTAAAAAAGCCATCCAGGGCCTTGGTTATATTAACCAGATGGCTGAAGAAGAGTACGAAGAGGCCAAGAAGAACTATGAGTTCTACAAGAAGAATCTTGATGATCTGAACAAAGCCAAGCAGGACCTTGAAAGTGTAATTAATGATATTAAAACCCAGAGTGAAAAGCTCTTCATTGAAACCTACGGTCAGATTGCTGAAGCCTTCAGAAATATGTTCAGAACACTCTTCAACGGTGGAAACGCAGAGCTTTCTCTATCTGATGAGGAAGATGTTCTTCATAGCGGTATAGAAATAATTGCCCAACCACCAGGAAAGAAACCAAACTATCTTCCGGCTCTCTCTGGCGGAGAAAGGTCCATGACAGCAGTAGCACTTTTGTTTGCAACCTACCTGGTCAAACCATCTCCGTTCTGTATTCTGGATGAGATAGATGCAGCACTGGACGCTAGAAACATAGGAGCATTCATGAAGGCTCTGGACCAGTTCGGAGACAAGAGCCAGTTTATTATAATCACTCATAATAAACACACGGTATTGGGTTCAGATTCTCTGTTAGGTGTCACTCAGCAGGAGCTTGGTGTTTCTAAGTCTATTAGCTACAAGCTTGATTCTGAAAAAGATATTTCAGAGACAGAAGAAACCTTGAAAGGCTAAAATTGACTAAAGAGTGTAAATACTATAAATTCTGACTGATATGTTTGACTCAATTAGTAACAAATTTTCCAATATTATGCGCTCATTGAGCGGAAAATCCAAGATTTCCGAAAAAAACATCAGTGATGCTGTAGAAGAAATCAAGAATGCTCTGCTGGACGCAGATGTAAACCTTCGTGTTGTAAGAAGATTCATCAACAGAACCAGAGAAGAAGCTCTTGGAGACAAGGTTCTCAAAGCTGTAGACCCCGGTCAGCAGTTTGTAAAGATTGTCTATGACAAGATGGTTCAGCTTCTTGGTTCAGAAGATAGTGAAAAGCTTAACCTTAAAGGTCCGGATGTAGTAAGCGTAATCCTTATGATGGGCCTCCAGGGCTCTGGTAAGACCACAACCAGTGCTAAGCTTGCAGTAAACCTTACAAAGCAGGGCAGAAGAGTCATGCTGGCAGCTTGTGACCTAGTCAGGCCTGCTGCTATTAATCAGCTTCAGATTCTCGGTGAGCAGGCAGGAGTTCCTGTTTATGCTGAGACAGGGGCCAAAGACCCGGTAAAGGTAGCACAGAACGCTTACAAAGAGGCAAAAAGAAACCAGTATGATGTTCTGATTATAGATACAAGCGGAAGAATGCATCTGGATGAACAGATGATGGCTGAAATTCAAAGTATTGCCAAAGCTGTTACTCCTGATGAGACACTGTTTGTAGCAGACGCCATGACCGGCCAGAACGCCGTTGAGATAGCTAAAGAATTTGAAGAGAAGGTCGGTATCTCAGGAATAGTCCTTACCAAGTTTGATTCAGATACCCGTGGTGGTGCAGCCCTTTCACTTAGAGAGATAGTTGGTAAGCCAATAAAGTTTATTGGTGTCAGTGAGAAACTGGACGGACTGGAAGTTTTCTATCCTGACAGAATGGCCTCCCGAATTCTGGGCATGGGAGATATTGTCTCTCTCGTAGAGAAGGCTCAGGAAAACTACAACGAAGAAGAGGCTCTCAAGCTTCAGAAAAAGATAGCTAAGAAAGAGTTTGACCTTCAGGATTATCTAGAGCAGATTGAGAATATGACCAAGATGGGAGGGATAGAGAAGATAATTGATATGCTTCCCGGAGCCAAAGGAAATATCTCAGAAGATGACATTGATAAGAAGGAATTGATAAAAGAAAAAGCAATTATTCAATCAATGACCTTAACAGAGAGGCAGAATATCTATATAATTGGTTCGGCCCGTAAGAGACGTATAGCTAAGGGTAGTGGTACCTCTGTTGGGGAAGTAGGTCATCTACTTAAAAAATTTGAAAAGATGCGGCTGAATATGAAGAAGCTCGCCAAAAATAAAAAGTACCAGGAAGCTATGATGAAGCAACTTGGTATGAATTGAGTTCGCTAGGAGGAAAAAAGTGAGCGTTAGTATCAGACTGAAGAGATTCGGTACAAAGAAAAGACCATACTACAGAGTTGTTGTTATGGATTCCAGAGAAGCTACAAAGGGTAGGCCACTTGAGGAAATTGGACAGTACAAGCCTATTGAAGCTGAGCCAAACCAGGTTTCTATCAACAATGAAAGAGCAGCTTACTGGCTTTCAGTTGGTGCAGTACCCTCAAATACAGTTAAGGGTCTGTTTGCAAAACAGGGTATTCAGGTTGCCAAAGAAGTTCCTGTAAAGGACTGACGTGGTGGAAAGAGAACTGGTTGAATATATTGTCAGGTCTCTTGTCGATTACCCGGATCAGGTTGAGTTGAATGTAATTGAAGGTGAAAAGTCAGTGATTATAGAGCTGAGAGTTTCACCTGACGATATAGGCAAAGTAATCGGCAAGCAGGGCAGGATAGCAAGAGCTCTGAGAACCATTCTCAGCGCTACTGCAAACAAAAGCGGCAAGCATACAAGCCTTGAGATTCTGGACTGATTCATGAAACAGGTTCTAGCAACCGGAATTGTTAAATCCACATTTGGCATTCATGGGAAAGTGAAAGTTTTTTCCTACTCAGGAGACACTGCTCACTTCTTCCACCTCACTAAAGTAGTCCTTGAAAAAAATGGACGAAAGTTTGATGCGGAGATAGAGAAAGTTGAACGCCAATCAGGAGAACTGCTTGTTAAATTCAAGGGTTATGATACTCCTGAAGAAGCAAAGAGCTTAACAGGTTGTGACATACTTGTTCCTAGGGAACAGGCCAGTAAACTCAAAAACGGAGAAGTATACGCTTCAGACCTTATTGGAATGAAGCTGTTATATGATAATCAAGAAGTTGCAGTTGTGGTTTCCACTTCTGAGGGTTCCCAGGCACTTCTTATGGAAGCGGAGGATAAAAACGGTAAACGTTTTATTGTTCCACTACTAAGAGGAGTATTTGTAGAAAACCCAAACGTTGAGGAAGGTACAATCAAGCTGTTGATGAAGGATTTAGTGCAGTGAATATAGATATTCTTACACTTTTTCCTGAAATTATCAGACCCTTCTTTACAAATTCAATCATGGCGCGTGCCGTCAAGGCTGGCTTAGTTTCCTACAGTATTACAGACTGGAGGGAGTACGCCACCGACAGGCATAAAAAGTGTGACGATTCACCCTTTGGAGGGGGTGCGGGCATGGTCATTAAGCCCGAACCGCTCTTTAAAGCTCTAAATTGCCTTGATGCCATGAATAAACGTGTAATCTATGCAACACCATCAGGTAAGCCCCTTACGCAGTCCTATGCAAAAGAACTGAGTAAGGAAGAAAACCTGGTTTTTATATGCGGTCACTACGAAGGAATAGACCAGCGTATAATTGACAGGTACGTTGATGATGAAATTTGTATAGGTGATTACGTTATCAGTTCGGGGGAAGTCGCCACCCTTGTAATCATTGACTGTGTTTATCGTCTGATAAAAGGCGTGATTACAGAATCCTCTTTGCAGGAGGAGAGCTTCACAGGACCCTTACTGGAATACCCGCAGTATACACGTCCTGAAACCTATTGCGGAATGTCTGTTCCTGATATATTATTGTCGGGACACCATGCCAATATAGAGAAGTGGAGGCTGGAAAAAAGGCTTGATAAGACTTTGACTAACAGGCCTGATTTATTGGATAATGCACCCTTGGGTGCTGATGCCGAAAAAATTTTAAAGAAAATAAAATTGACCAAGGGGTTATAAAATGGACTTGATTAAGGCTATTGAGCAGGAACAGATTAAGCAGGATGCCGAAAACTTCCACGTTGGTGACACAGTAAAGGTTTACTTCAAGATTGTTGAAGGTACAACAGAACGTGTTCAGCCATACGAAGGTGTTGTAATTGCCAAGAACAACAGTGGTATCAGAAGAACTTTCGTTGTCAGAAAGATTTCTTACGGTGTCGGCGTTGAAAGAATTTTCCCTCTTCACTCACCAAGAGTTGAGAAGGTTGAGGTTGTCAGACGTGGTCACGTCAGAAGAGCCAAGCTTTATTATCTTAGAGATAAGGTCGGTAAGGCTGCCAAGGTCCCTGAGCAGATCCGTGGACACAAGGGCATCTGAGCCTGTTATACAGAGCTGTTGCAAATTGCAACAGCTTTTTTACTTTATGGATAATAAATCACGTGGAATTAAAAGTGAGACTATAGTCTGTAATTATCTTGTTTCTCTTGGTTATACAATTTTAGAAAGAAACTACAGAATTCCCTCCGGCGAGATAGATATAATAGCCAGCAAAGATTCGACTATCTGCGCTGTAGAAGTTAAGTCAGTCTCCTACTACTGGGGAATGGATGAGTTGGAGAACCAGATTCCACCTGCTAAAAGAATCAGGATAAAAAAGACGCTTTCACTGTATCTTGCTCAGAATCAGGATAAGAAATATGATTTAATCAGATTTGATGCTGCAGCTGTTAAGAACAATGAAGTGTCATATTTTGAAGGAGTTTTCTGATGAGCAGAAACAAAAAAAAGCTCAGAGATAGAAGCCAGGAAGAGCAGGTGGTTAAAAAACATGTTGTTCTTCCGGATGTAGAAGTAAAAAAGATTAAAGAACCAAGACCCATCTGCAGTATCTGTGGAGAGCCAATAGAGTCAATTATTGAGGCCATTACAGAAGCTGATAACTCATATTCTCATTTTGATTGTGTTATAAAAACTCTTAATGAAAAGTACCATGTTCAGGAGCCTGATAAGCTTTCATACATAGGACATGGAAACTTTGCAATCTTTACTCCTGATGAAGAAGGCAAATTTACAATCAAAGAGAGAATAAACTACGAGAGCAACGAAAGTTATGCTTCCATGATAAAGTTTGTTGAGGAACATAAAGAATGAATGAAAAAATAGCTATCATTCCGGGGAGCTTTGATCCTCTTACTAATGGCCATGTGGATATAATCAACCGCGCTTCAAAGCTCGTAGATAAGCTGATTGTGGTTGTCGGTACAAACAATAATAAACAAAATCTCTTTACTGCTGAAGAGAGAAAGTCTCACATCTGTTCATCTGTTTCTTACTTGCCTGATGTTTATGTTGAAATCTGGGATGGACTGACTGTTGATTTTGCCAGAAAGGTAAATGCAACAGTGATAATCAAAGGTGTCAGAGATGCAAATGATTTTTACTATGAATTAGAGCAGGCAAAAGCAAACAAGATTCTTTATCCTGAAGTTGAGACACTATTACTGCCAACAGATCCGACTCTTTCATTTGTCAGAAGTTCAACGATTAAGGAAATGGCAAAGTTTGGGGCTAATGTATCTTCTTTAGTGCCAGAGGTTGTTAACAGGGCACTAATAGAAAGGTGCAAGCAGTTGACTTAAACTATCTTTTTTTATATTCTCACGATGGTATTTGAATTTTATTGTTACGAGGTAAAAAATGGCTACACCAAAATATAAGACATCTAAATCTTCTGCAGCTTCACGTAAAGCAAGCAATATGAAGCTTGCTGCACCTACACTCACAAAGTGCACAAAGTGCGGTTCTCTTATTCTTCCGCATAGAGTTTGTCCAAAGTGTGGATATTATAAAGGTGTCCAGATTGTAAACCCTGAGGAGTAATATATGGAAAATAAAGAGATTTTTGAGAAAGTAAAAGCTATTATTGCTGAGAAGCTTGCTGTAGATGAGGATTCAATCACTGAAAATTCCTCTTTTGTAAATGACCTTAAGGCAGATAGCATGGATATTCTTGATCTGGTTAGTGGTTTCGAAGAAGAGTTTGATATTACTATTCCTGATGAGAAGGGCAGGACTTTTGAAACAGTAAAGGAAGTTGTTGCCTATCTCTCCACACTTATTGACTGATAGATGAATTTTAACTTCAAAAAAGTGTCTGAAGCTCCTATATTTCCTGAGTACAGGAAAGAGGAGCTTTTATTATTTCAAAAACACGCTGGAATAAAAATTAATAACCTCAATATTCTTGAAAATGCTTTTACTCATTCGTCCTATGCTAACGAAGTCAAAAGCCACGGTGTAAAAGACAACGAAAGACTTGAGTTCCTCGGTGACAGTGTCCTATCAGTCGTTGTTTCAGGTTATCTCTATGAAAACACATCTGGCAATGAAGGTGAGTACACAAAAATCAGAAGCTTCGTGGTTAGTGAAGACAGTCTTTCTCAAGTAGCTCTTGCCCTGGATGTTGATAAGTACATTTTAATCGGTAAAGGCGAAGAGATGACCGGAGGCCGAACTAAAAAGGCCATCCTTGCTGACTGCATGGAGGCTATCTTTGCTGCTGTTTTTCTAGATAAGGGTTTTGACTACGTAAAAGATTTTATTCTTAGACTTCTAGTTCCTTCCATTAATGATGTTCTTTCCAACAAACACAAGAAAGACTACAAGACCATGCTTCAGGAGTATGTACAGAAGAAATACAAGAAGGTTCCTATCTATACTTTGATTAAGACAGAAGGACCTGAGCATGATCAGGTTTTCTACTATACAGTAGAATTCCAGGGCAAAAAGTTTGGTCCTACAGGCGGAAAGAATAAGAAGGAAGCCGAGCAGAACGTGGCTAAGCTTTGTTGGACTGAGCTTGGTTTTGATAAATTAGACTAGCTTCTTTTAAAAGAACTTCTCTGTCATTTAAAGACGGGTAATCCAGAACCATTTCAAGAAGCTTAGAAAGAATATCTCCCATGATTTTTGATTTTGGAATCCCAAGATTATTTAAATCATTTCCAGTAATAGCCAGGTCTTTGACTGTCATGGCAGTCTTCTGAACTTCTTTAATTCTCTCTATAAAACGGTCATACAGATCTATCTTGGCTCTTCCTTCAGAAGCTATCTGGTCACACCACTGAACTTCAAAGAGACTGTTTATGTTTTCTTTTCCAACTTTGTTGATAAAGCGTCTGATTGCTCCATCAGTCCAGTTATCTGTGTAGCGAACCATATGGTTCTCAATGAGAAGAGAAACTGTATCTATAAGGTAATTTGAGCATTTAAGGCGTTTTAAAATATTTCTTGCTAGTTCGGCTCCTACTACTTCATGGTTATGAAAACGCATAATTCCATACTG
>CAJOOY010000058.1 GCA_905236385.1 uncultured Spirochaetia bacterium | reverse complement strand
GAAGACGCCCAGGCCGAAGGAGTGGAGATGCTTCCCATGCAGGCTCCGCACCATATTGAGGCCGGCACAGACGGCAAGGTCGAAGCTTTCTGGATTCAGCCTCAGATAGTCGGTCGCATAGGAAATGACGGAAGACCGTCAGTCAGAAACGCCCAAACGGACCTGGTACGCATCCCCTGTGACTACGTGATAGTTGCAATCGGTCAGGCAATACTCTCCAAGCCTTTTGAGGCCATAGGCGTCACAATCAACCGCGGCACCCTGGTCACCGATCACTCTTCCAAGTCCATTGACAATGTCTTTGCCGGTGGCGATGCCGTAACCGGTCCTGCTACAGTCATCAAGGCAGTAGCAGCTGGAAAAGTCGCAGCGGCAAACATAGATGAGTTCCTTGGTTTCAACCACGAGATATCTACGGATATTGTCATTCCTTCTCCTGCTCTTTCAAACACACCTTCTTGTGGTAGGGTGCAGACAAAGCTCAAGGGTTTTGACAGCCTCTATGACAACTTTGAGCTTGCCTCAGAGGGCATGACGGAAGAAGAATGCAGTCAGGAATGCTCACGCTGTCTCAGGTGTGACCACTTTGGTCTTGGAGTACTCAAGGGAGGGAGGATTGAAAAATGGTGAACCTAACAATCAACGGAAAACCCGTAAGTGTGCCTGAAGGAACATCCATCCTTGAAGCTGCACTCCAGAACGGAATAAAAATACCGCACCTTTGTTATCTCAAAGGCATAAATGAGATAGGAGCATGCAGGGTCTGCTGTGTGGAGATAGAAGGGGAGGAACGCCTTATTCCTGCCTGCGAGAATCATGTACGGGAGGGTATGGCTGTACATACTGACACACTGCGTGTCCGTGAAGCCCAGAGAACAAACCTGGAACTTATTCTCAGCCAGCACAACGGTTACTGCCCATCCTGCAGCAGAAACGGGCACTGTCAGCTCCAGAGTCTGGCAGAGGAGCACAACATTTCCATTAATCCCTATCCGCTGGATCTCCCTTCAGAGAAGCTTTCCAGGTGGAACAGGGACTTTCCGCTTATCAGAGATGCCTCAAAGTGCATAAAGTGCATGAGGTGTATCTCCATCTGCGACAAGGTCCAGAGTCTGGGAATCTGGGATATTGAAGGTACCGGCGGCAGAACCCATGTTGTTGTCAAGGGCGGAAAGACCATAGATAAGGTCAACTGTTCAATCTGTGGCCAGTGCATAACCCACTGTCCTGTTGGAGCGCTTCACGAAAGGGACGATGTTGAACGTGTTGCCAAAGCCATTGCTGACCCGAATGTGGTGACTGTGGTTCAGATAGCTCCCGCAGTCCGTGCCTCCTGGGGTGAGGCCATGGGTCTTGATGATGAGAAAGCAACTGTGAACCTTCTTGCAGGAGCCTTGAGAAAGGCCGGTTTTGACTATGTGTTCGACACAAGTTTCTCGGCAGACCTTACCATCATGGAAGAGGGCTCTGAGTTACTAGAAAGACTGAAGAAGGGAGAACTGGATAAGTATCCCATGTTCACAAGCTGCTGTCCCGGTTGGATACGTTTCATAAAAACCGAGTTCCCTCAGCTTGTCGGCCAGCTTTCATCAGCAAAGAGTCCGCAGCAGATGTTCGGTTCTGTCATTAAAGACTACTTTGCCAAGAGAATAGGTAAAGCTCCGTCTGAGATTTTCAGTGTCTCCATAATGCCATGTACCGCCAAGAAGGCAGAGTGCGAGATTCCGACCATGCAGCGGGATGGTGTGAAGGATGTGGACTGCGTTCTAACAACAAGGGAGGCTGTAAGGCTCATCAGATCCTTCGGTATTGATATAAACAGAACAGAGGAAACCGGTTTTGATACTCTAATGGCAGACTACACGGGAGCCGGAGTTATCTTCGGTGCAACCGGTGGAGTCATGGAGGCTGCTCTCCGAAGTGCCTACTTCCTTGTTAACGGCAAGAATCCTGATGCAGATGCCTTCAAGGCTATCCGTACCGGTGCTGAGGGAAACACTGTTACAGGAGAATCTCCGTGGCGTGAACTGTCATTTGAGCTGGCCGGAAAGAAACTTACCGTTGCAGTGGCCAGTTCTTTGGGAAATGCAAGAAAAATCTGCCAGGCTATCCTTGACGGCACTGTCAAATATGATTTTGTGGAAATCATGGCCTGTCCCGGCGGCTGTGCCGGTGGCGGCGGTCAGGTTATACTGGGAGATGATGTGGAGCGTGCCCGTGGAAGAGGTAAAAAGCTCTACAAGCTGGATAAGGACATGAAGGAGCGCTTCAGTCATGAGAACCCGGATGTTCTCAAGCTCTATAAGGATGATTTCGGTGCACCTTTAAGCCACAAGTCTGAAGAATATCTTCATACAGACCATTTTGCATGGAATCTATAGGAAAAACAGCTACAGTAGCCGGTTCTTGAAGAGCCGGCTTTTTTATGGAGACTCAAACACAAAATTGGACTGCCTTAGTTCAGCAGTGAATAAAATAAAATCCCTTATTCCGCAAGAACAGAATAAGGGATAATTCAGTTTCGGGCAGAATGGACTCGAACCATCGGCCTCAAGTCCCCCAGACTTGCACGCTAACCACCTGCGCTACTGCCCGTAACGAAACCTATCTTAATCAAAAGACTATGTTTACTCAAGGTGAATGTTAAAATTTTTGGCCCGTGAGAATGGTGTAAATACTTGATGAAAATTGCTGTGTAAATATAATAAATTTCAAATTCCAAAAAGGAGGTCCAAAATGAGTATTGTTGTACCTAAAGGGTATAAGCCTCTTATTGATAAGAGGATGACTGAAAAGGCCATTAAGTTTGTAAAAGACACATTTGAGCGTGAACTCTCCTCGGAATTAAAACTGTCTAGAGTAACTTCCACGCTTTTTGTTCCTACCGGAAGCGGCATTAATGACGATCTGTCAGGTGTTGAAAGACCGGTGAGATTTGAGGTTGGAAATCTCAATAATAAGAAGCTGGAGATAGTACATAGCCTTGCTAAATGGAAGAGGATGGTCCTTGCTGACCAGGACTTCAAAAAGGGCACAGGACTCTATACTGATATGGATGCTATCAGACCAGACGATCTGATGGATAACATTCATTCAATCTATGTTGACCAGTGGGACTGGGAACTGGTTATGGGCGAAGATCAGAGAGATCTGGACTTTCTTATGTTCATAGTCTCCAAGATCTATGAGGCTATCAAGAGAACCGAATTTCTTGTTTCTGAATCTTATCCCAAATGCAAACCTACATTGCCTGAAAACATTACTTTCATAGATAGCCAGGATCTTCTGGATATGTATCCGGATCTCACTCCGGTAGAAAGAGAGAAGGCTGCTGCAAAGAAGTATGGAGCTGTTTTTGTAATTGGAATTGGCTCAAAGCTTTCTGATGGAGTTGAGCACGGACTGAGAGCTCCGGACTATGATGACTGGTCACTTAACGGAGATATTATTGTCTGGGACACTGTAAGAAAGGATTCTCTAGAACTGTCATCCATGGGTATAAGAGTCAACAAGGAAGCTCTTGTCAAGCAGCTCAAGATTTCAGGCAAGGAAGAGAGACTGAATCTGTACTGGCACAAGCGCCTTATGGCAGGTGAGTTCCCTCAGACAATTGGCGGAGGAATTGGACAGAGCAGACTCTGTATGTTCCTTCTCAAGAAGGCTCATATAGGAGAGGTTCAGGCTTCCGTTTGGTCAGATGAAGATATAAAGACAGCAGAAGAGAACGGAATTCCTCTTCTCTAAGTCTTAACAGCTGTTATAATAAAACAACAAAAAGGAGTTTTTATGAATAAGTCACCATTGCAGATTGCCAGGTACGCTTACAATCCGAAACTTCCACAGATTCTCAGAGAAGATCTGAACAAGATCTGTGCAAGCAAGGGTGGAGCAACAAGTGCCGCTTCAGACGGAGAAGCCATTAGCAGACTTTTCCCAAATACTTACGGTCTTCCGAAGGTGGAGTTCGTCAAAGGGGAAAACAAGAAAGATGAGAAGACCTACAACGTAGGAGTTATTCTCTCAGGCGGTCAGGCACCTGGCGGACACAACGTCATCTGTGGTCTGTATGATGCTCTGAAGAAAGCAAATCCAGCTAACCAGCTCTTTGGTTTCTGCGGTGGCCCAAGCGGAATTCTTGAGGATAAATTTATAATTCTTAATGACGAGATTATCAATGAGTACAGAAACACCGGTGGATTTGATATGATCCAGAGCGGTAGAACCAAGCTTGAGACACAGGAGCAGTTTGCTGTCTGTTCAGAGGTTTGCAAGAAGCATTCTATAAATGCCATTGTTATCATCGGTGGTGATGATTCAAATACAAACGCTGCAGTCCTTGCTGAGTACTTCAAGGCCAAGGGTGAAAACGTCTGCGTTGTAGGTTGTCCGAAGACAATTGACGGAGACCTCAAGAACGAGTTCATTGAGACCTCTTTCGGTTTTGATACAGCATGTAAGACTTATTCTGAGCTTATTGGAAATATTGAAAGAGACGCCAACAGCGCTCAGAAGTACTGGCACTTCATCCGCCTCATGGGAAGAAGCGCTAGCCATATTGCTCTTGAGTGTGCCATCCAGACCCAGCCGAACATCTGCATAGTAGGTGAAGAGGTTGAGGCAAAGAACCAGAGCCTTGAGGATATTACAAACTACATAGCTTCTGTTGTTGCCAAGCGTGCTGAGAACGGAAACAACTTCGGTGTCTGTCTCGTTCCAGAAGGCCTGATTGAGTTCATTCCTTCAGTCAAGGTTCTTATCAGTGAGATTAACGACCTGGTTGCAGAGAACGAGAAGGAGTTTGGAGCTCTTGCTACAACAGCTTCTAAGATTGCCTATATTGAAAGCCTTCTTACAACTGATTCAAAGCGTGTTTTCAATTCCCTTCCGCAGGCTATTGAGGCCCAGCTTCTCCTTGACAGAGACCCACACGGAAACGTCCAGGTCAGCCTTATTGAGACAGAGAAGCTTCTGATCGAGACAGTCAAGGCAAAGCTTGCTGCCATGAAGAAAGAGGGCAAGTACTGTGGTAAGTTTGCTACCCAGAATCACTTCTTCGGCTACGAGGGCCGCTGTGCATTCCCAAGCAACTTTGATTCCGACTACTGTTACAGCCTGGGCTATAATGCCTTCCTTCTCATCAGAGATAACCTCACAGGTTATATCTCAAGTGTCAGAAACCTTTCAGCTCCTGCTGATCAGTGGCTTGCCGGTGGTATCCCAATTACCATGATGATGAATATGGAGCAGCGCCACGGAGAACAGAAACCTGTTATCAAGAAGGCTCTTGTTGAGCTTGATGGAGCACCGTTCAAGTACTTTGAGTCAAAGCGTGAGATCTGGGCTGTTGATACTTGTTTCACCTACCCTGGAGCAATCCAGTACTTTGGACCAAGTGAAGTTTGTGACAGAACAACCAGCACTCTTGCTCTTGAGAATGCAAAATAATGGTCAGAGATATCTGGGTTGATGCAGATTCTCTTCCAAAGGACCTCAGGCCAATTGTCATAAAACTGGCAGTGAGGCTTGAGGTGCCTTTGTATTTTGTAGCTGACAGAAGCTTGCCAGATGTCTCTGGCTTCATAGCTCAAGATACAGGACGCATTAGAGCAGAGAGTGGGGACAGGACTCTCAAATCAAACGTTAAGATGGTTGTAGTCCAAAGTGGCGAGAACAGTGCAGATGACTACATAGTAGATGGCGCTCAAGAAGGGTCTTTGTGCATAACGCATGATATACCTCTTGCTTCTAGGCTTCTAGAGAAGAACTGCACCGTCCTAGACGACCGCGGTGGCTCCTACACCAAAGAAAACATAAAGGCTCTTCTAGCAGACCGCAGCGTAAACGCTGAACTGAGAAGTTGGGGAGTCTTTGCCGAGCAGCAGAGCAGGCACACAAAGACAGGAATAAAAAACTTTGCTGACAATCTGGACAGGACTGTCACAAAAATGAAGGGGATGTAGCTCATCTGGTAGAGCGTCAGGTTCGCAATCTGAAAGTGGCGGGTTCGAGTCCCGTCATCTCCAAAACGATTTTACCCACTGTATCTGGTGTATGCAGTGGGTTTTATTATATCTGTTATTTGAGAAAAAAGGGGCACAACCGATGTCCCCTGTCAACAATGCTCTTCGTGAAGAATTGGTTATTCAAGTGGTAGTCAAGGATGCTCAGCCTCTTTCAGTTGCTTACAATT
>CAJOOY010000057.1 GCA_905236385.1 uncultured Spirochaetia bacterium | reverse complement strand
ATTGGGGTCAAAGGTCGGAGGCATAAGCCGTTACTACGACTGGGCAGTTACAAGCCCATTACCTTTAGGTGATGGGTAGTTGACTTGCAGAGATGCTACCTGCATATCAGACTGATGTTGCTGAAGTCGAAGCCGGAGATAAATACGGCAACAACATTGTAGAGCTTTACGATCCCACCCGCTATGTCGGCGCGGAAGGTACGAATAATCCTACTTGGGCTCATATCCTTATGGGTGCTTCCGAGGGTGATATTTCTATGTTCAATTCCTTTAACATGCAGATTGCATGGCTGAACGCCGGAACGGATGCTGAGATTGAGTGGCAGTGGAACGTGGGACATGTTCCTTCTGAAATCTTCGGAGACTCCCTTGCTCTGTATGTTGATATGATGTACGGCAAGTATGCAGAGGGCGCTGTGGAGATTTCAAAGGCGGCGGCCACCGGACAGAATGCAAACGGAACGGCTACCGAAGCAAGCGGAACAGATATATCAAGTTGGGTAAGCTATGACAGTACAAATGGTGCGACTTTCTCACTTGCAGATGCTGCAGCGTATAGAACTGCCGGTGCAAGCAATGCTATTCCGGGATTTGACGTTATGGATTACGGTCAGGAAGACTACGTCTTCGGCAGCTCCACGGCAGATGCCCAACAGACATCCTTTTATCCCATTAATTGATCTGCAATCCGGAACGGGGTTTCGGTGTGAAAATTGATAGTGATAAATTTTAGTAAGTTTTAGTTGTGCGCCAGCTACAGCGGGGATATTCTCTACCTAACTAAATCGTTTTAGCTGGGAGGAAACTGGTTTGAAAGCACTTACTATCAAGACTATTGCCAGGGAACTCGGCCTTTCCCTCTCAGCTGTTTCCAAAGCACTGAACAACTATCCGGATATAAGTGAGAGCACGCGCCAGATGGTAGTCAAAAAGGCAATGGAGATGGGGTATTCGCCCAATATGATTGCCAGAAATCTGGTCAAAAGCACGTCAAATGCCATAGGGGTGGTTGTAAGAGATACATCTACCATATACGGTGAAATGCTCAAGCCTATAAGTCAGGCCGCCCTGAAAAATAATCTCACCATTGTGATGGGTGATTCCAACAGAAGCACTGTAATCGAAATGCGGCATGTCAGGGCCATGATTGACTCAAGGGTCATGGGTCTCATCATAGCCCCTGTAGATAATGATGTAAGCAATATAGAACTGGCCGTAGCCGGCCGATTTCCCGTGGTATACCTAGGCAGCCATGTTTCCGACAATCAGAAGAGTTTTGTGACCTGTGACAGTGAGTACGGCACAAAACTCGCCATGGATTATCTGTTCGGTCTCGGACACAGGGAAATAGCTTTTGTCGGCGACAAGAGCAGGAGAGTGGCTACAAATATAAAACTGAATGTCTACAGACATGAGATGAATGCAAGGAATTTGAATCCGGCAGTCTTTTTTGATACAGAAGACGAAGGAGGACTTACCGGAGCTGCTTACAGGCAGGTTGAAAGAATTCTTGAAGACAGGCGTAAATACACCGCTATTTTTGTTGTGAAAGATATGCTCGCGGCATTTGTAATGCAGGCTCTCAGAGAAAAAGGAGTCTCTGTTCCGGAAGATATTTCGGTGATCGGCTACGACGGAGCGGATATTTCAGGCTATCCCATGGTCAATCTGACAACAATAGCCCAGCCCAAAAAGGAGATTGCCGAAAAGCTGGTCGAGATGATTACAAGACAGAAAGAGAGTAGTGTAAAGCCACAGCCCGAGCATTACTATGCAAAGCCTAGTCTTGTAGTGAGAAAGAGTTGTATGGGGCTGTAGAGCCCCGGGAAAAATAGGGTATTTCAGGCTAATTGCCTGTAAACGGAGGTCAATATGAAAAAATTGATAGTTCTGCTATTGGTTGCGGGAGTTCTTTTCTCCTGTTTTGCAGGCGGTAGCAAGGAAGCGGCGCAGGACAATGCAGTAAAAGCTGCTGTCAAAGCTGCAGAAACAATGTCATGGGATGAGCTTCTTCAGAAAGCCAGGGAAGAAATCGGCGATAACGAGCTTGTTATCTACGGAACAACTTCAAGAGTCAATGAGAAGTCTTTTACAGAGGCAACGGGCATCAAAATCAGAGCCGAACAGCCAGATGACACCCAGATTTATGAGAAAATGACAGCCGAGGTCGGAAACGGTCTCTACGGTGCAGATGTGTTTGTCACAACAGACAGCTTTAACCTCATGAATCTTGCATTTGCAAACGGATATGTAGAAAACTATGTTCCCGGTGAATACAAAGATCTCATTGCTGACTCTGATGAGAATCCGCTTGTAGCTCTCTACTATGCAAGACTTTTCATCTACAACAACGGAAAAGGCTCACTCACCAGAGCCATTACCAACGTATGGCAGCTTACAGAGCCTGAATTCAAGGGAATTGAGATGAAGAGCCCGCTTCTTGAGAAGTGCTCAATGAACTTCCTCATCACACTTACAAGTCCCGAATGGCAGGCAAAGCTTGCCCAGGCCTATAAGAGCCGCTACGGCAAGGACTGGGTCAACGACGGAACATATCCCAACATCTCATATGAATGGATTCACAAGTACATTCAGAACTGCACATTCATCAATAAGGACAGCACAATCGCATCTGATATTGCAAAGGGCAGCAAAGGCGCAACAGGATTCTTCGTATACTCGAAGTTCCGCTCGGAAGACTATTCTGGAATGACAGTTGCTGCATTTGACGGTGTCGAAGGCTTTGCAGGTATGCTCTATCCCATCTACAGCGTAGTTGCTTCAAATGCAAAGTATCCTTATGCAGCTTGTCTGTACATTAACTACCTGCTCAGCAACAACGGCTTCCTCAAAGTATTCGGAAAGGATATGGGTGCATATTCAACCAACACATCAGTAGCAATTTCTGACGGCGCAAAGGCCGCAGGTGACAGAGAGATTTCTTTCTGGCTGGAAAACTGTGTTATAGAGGACAGTGCTTATATTCCTACAGTCTATGCTCAGGCATTTACAAAGATTGCCCAGTGGTGTGCCGGAAAATAATCAACTGTTATTTCGAAGGATCTGCGGCGGGCTTTTGCCTGTCGCAGGCTGTTTTCTTCATCCAATGTGAACTATGGAAAAAAATAAGTTTTTCAACAGGGTTCTTGCGTACTTTACAAAACCCTCCAACGTCATAGTTGTAGCCTTTCTCATAATCCTTCTGGCCTGTATAGTCTATCCGCTGTATTCGGTGCTCAGTCTTTCACTCACGGTGGGACAGATGGATTCTCTTATGTATAACTCCCTCTTCGGGCTCCATCTGAAGAAGGGAAGTTTCTCCTTGCTGAACATAAGCATGCTTATGTTCGGCAAATACTCGGCTGAGTACAGTGCATCTTTTTTCTGGAGTCCCTTGTGGAACAGTATCAGGATGTCGGTGTATGCCTCGGCAATTGCCGTTCTGATAGGCGGTGTAGTGGCTTGGCTGATTACAAGAACGGATATAAGGTACAAGAAGTTCATTTCTTCAGTATTCGTATTTCCGTACATCATGCCTTCATGGACGCTTGCCCTTGTATGGAAGAACGTTTTCGCAAATTCCCAAGTAGGAACGGGCGTAACGGGCATGCTTGAAAGTCTTACGGGAATATGTGTTCCCTCTTGGTTTGTTTACGGAATCTTTCCGTGTTCAATAGTCATGGGAATACACTATGCTCCTTTTGCATACATTCTGATAGGCGGTATCCTGCGCAACATGGATGCAAACCTCGAAGAGGCCGCAACCATTTTAAAGGCCGATCGGTGGAGAATTATAAGAAAGGTCACACTTCCCATAGTTATGCCCGCACTGATTTCGACCGTCCTGCTCGTCTTCTCGAGCACAATGGCTTCATATGCGGTTCCCGTGTTTGTCGGGTCTCCCGGCAACTTCTACGTTATGTCGACAATGCTCAGAGCCCTGTACAGCGGATCCTACTCGGGACAATCCTATGTCATGACTCTGGTGCTCGTTCTCATAGGAATAGGAATGCTTACCCTGAACCAGGCCTTAATAGGAAAGCGCAAATCCTTTACTACGGTTACAGGGAAATCCGGACAGGTTTCATATGTCAAGCTGAAAGGAAACAAGCTCGTGTCCGTAATCATGGTTGTGGTTCTGTTCTTCATGGCCATTTTCCCCATCTTCTCATTTGCTCTTGAATCCCTCTGCGAAGTTCAGGGTGACTATTCAACTCTGACGCTGAAGTTCTGGCTCAGCAAGGAAGATATAGGGGGCTTCCAAGTGGCGGTAGGTAAAGGAATTCTGCTCAACTCCGTGGTCTGGAAGGCAATGCTCGGAAGCATACTTCTTTCTCTAGTGGTAGCCCTTGTGGTCGGGACAAGCGGTTTTCTTATCGGATACGGTGTTTCAAAGAAGAGGGGATCACGCATGGCGACACTGCTCTCCAACGTGGCCTTCTTCCCGTACCTGATACCGTCAATGGCCTTCGGTTCAATCTTCTTGGCTGTATCGACTAAACTGCTGTTCCTACGGGGAACCTTCCTGCTTCTGGTAATTGTGGCATCTGTTAAATACCTGCCCTTTGCCTCTAGAAGCGGAACAAGTGCAATGATGCAGCTCTCCGGAGAAATTGAAGAGGCGGCAATTATTGTAGGTGCTCCATGGATTACCCGCATGACAAAAATTCTGTTTCCCATTCAGAAATCAAGCTTTATCAGCGGATATCTGCTACCGTTTGTATCCTGCATAAGGGAACTTTCGCTCTTTGTGCTTCTTGCATCCAGCGGAACGCTCATTACAACGTTGCTTTCCTATTTTGATGAAAGGAACGTTGTACAGATGTCAAACGGAATAAACCTGCTTATCATCATGGTTGTTCTGCTTGTCAACTTCACAACAAACAAACTCACCGGTGCTTCAATCGACAAGGGAATAGGAGGAAACTGATATGCCGGAAATAGTGCTTAAAAATGTAACTAAAAAGTGGGGTGGCTTCACTGCCGTTGAAAACCTCAACCTTGAGATTGAGGATGGGGCATTTATTACGCTTCTCGGCCCGTCAGGCTGTGGAAAAACTACAACTCTGAGAATGATTGCGGGGCTGGAAACACCGACATCCGGAGAAATTACAATCGGCGGCACCGTTGTATTCAGTTCTCAAAAGGGAATCAATATCTCCGCTGCAAAGAGAGATATAGGCTTTTTGTTCCAGAATTATGCTCTGTGGCCCCACATGACCGTTTACCAGAATATTGCCTTTGGACTTGAGACCTTAAAATGGAAGAAACCGGATATTGAAAAACGTGTTGCACAAATGCTGGAAACATTGCAGATAACACAATTTGCCCAGCGCTATCCTTCTGAACTTTCGGGAGGACAGCAACAGCGTGTAGCCATTGCCAGAACTCTCGCGCCTAGTCCCAAGGTTCTTTTTATGGACGAGCCTCTTTCGAACCTCGATGCAAAGCTTAGGGGAGAAATGAGAACCGAACTCAAGAGACTTCATGCAGACACCGGTTCCACGTTTGTATATGTGACTCACGACCAGCTTGAAGCCATGACAATGGCAACCAAAATCTGTCTTATGAAGGAAGGAGTGCTGCAACAGTATGATCCGCCTCTTACAGTTTACAACCATCCGTCAAACAGATTTGTTGCTGACTTTGTCGGCAATCCTACCATGAACTTCATTCCCGCAAAGGCAGTAAAGTTGTCAGACAACACCGCCCGACTTGAGATGCTCGGTGAGAAGTTTACATTCACATCCGAAAACTCATTCATGCTCAAGGACGGTGATATTAGCGTAGGAATCAGACCCGAGCATCTGCCTATCTCCCCAAAGGGAAGCGTGCCCGGTCAGCTGACTGGAACCGCCTATTCAACACTTCCTGCGGGTATGGAAACAACGGTAAAAATAAAGATCGGTGGTACCATTCTTTCTTCGGTCATGTTCGGTTCTCTTGACTACAAGGTGGATTCGGAAATATGTTTCACTGTGCAGAGTGACAGGATTCTGATTTTTGATGTTGACGGCAGATGCGCAACATCCGGAACTGTGACAAAATAACAGGAAAGAAATATGAAGTACGGCATACCCTCCCTTATAGAATTTCATACAGTCAAACAGCACATGCTTTTCTGTGCGGAAAACGGGTTTGATTTCTTTGAAATGAACCTTTCCTTCCCGTGGTATCAGTCGGATACCTTGAATGTGGATCAGCTTGTAAATTTGAGCAGGCAATTTGGGGTGGGCTATACAATTCACCTCCATGATCAGCTCAATCCGTTTGACTTCTCACCCGAAATAAGGGAGGGGGCGTTGAGGAGTATAGACTTTGCACTTGGTCTTGCGGAAAGAACAGGTGCAAAGCGTCTGACGCTCCATCTGCAGAACGGAATGTACTCATCGGTGTCCGGAGAAAAAATCTATGCATACGAAGTCTGTTCGGACCGCTATCTTGCAAATGTCAGGACCATGGCTGAAACTGTCTCTGCAAGACTTGCCGGCAGTGATACTTATTTTTGCATAGAAAACACATCGGGTTTCCGCTCATATCACAAGAAAGCCGTAAATCTGATGCTTAGTTACAAGGAGTTTGGCCTGACTTTTGATGTGGGGCATAACTACAAGGCAAGCGAGGATGATGAGTCCTTTATCCTTGAGCACAAAGACAGGATAAAGCATTTTCATATTCACGATGTAACTGAAAAGGCTAACCATGTTGCTCTCGGAACCGGTGTGCTGGACGTAAGGCATTATCTTGAGCTTGCAGACTCTCTTGACTGTCCTGCGGTAATCGAGGTAAAGGAATCTTCTGCGCTTTTAAAGAGCCGTGATTATATTTACAATAAGTGAGCAGGCGGTAAATAAAAAGTGTTAAGACGCATTGGCGCATTTCTAATTGATTTTATTCTGACTATACTTGTTGCTCTACTTGTCTCGGTTCCAGCTAAAGCAATCATGTCATATAACCCTACAGTGAGCAAGATGGACTCTACCTTTGAATCAATTGCTGCAAAACATGGAATTTCGCTTAATATCACCACAGAGGAGTTCAATGCCTTTACAGAAGAACAGAACAGGGCATGGGAAGATACATTTACAGAAATATCTGAGAATGAAGAGGCAGCGGCCCTGTATGATAGGTATGTAAGACTTTCAATTATTATTACCTATGTGAGCCTCGTTATCGCGGTTCTTCTTTCGGAAGTGGTGGTTCCGCTGTTTTTCAGAAACGCTCAGACTGTTGGAAAACGGTTGCTCAAACTTGTTGTTGTAAACAGGGACTCAGATCCTATAAGTCTGGCAACCTTGCTTGTCAGAAGCATTTTCGGCAAGCTGCTTATTGAATACGGATTACCCGTTTTTTTCTACTTCGGTATTGTTTTCGGCGGTGGTCATTCATTTGGATTCATAGGGTTCATGATGCTTGTAGTGGCACAGATCATGTGTGTTCTGCTCACAAAGGACAGGCGCGCGATTCATGATTTTCTTGCTTCTACATGCGTAGCAAAGGTCTGACGCATGTAGAGATTCTGGAAACGCAAAAGTTTGGTTCTTTTCCAATCAATGGCAAGCATGATTATGCTCTCTTCCAGCGCCAGATTCCAGCTATGAATTCTATAGAGCCATCCCGTGTTCTGTTTTTCAATTTCTCAAGTTGTATCCTCTTCGGAATTTCTGGCTTGGACCATGGGTTTGGGTCGTAGTTTTCCTGCCGGTTGGCAAGTTGGCAAGGTAAACACGCGTAATTGCCATGAAAAAATTTTTTTAGCGTGGAAAACACGCTTTTTTAAAAAAACCAATTCAAAAAAGCGTGGTGGCTGTTTAAACAAAACATCTGTATGAACGCAGAGATAGAAGAGGGGCCTTCAGAACTTTGATTTTTACAATTAATTGCATAAAATTAATCTGAGCTTGCGGACGTTGAGCATTATAATTTGTATATTGCGTTCAGAGGAAAGATTTATGGCGAGCGTAGAAGTGAAGAGAGTGCTCTTAAGGAGAGCCGCAACATAGAGGTAAAGGACCCGTTCTGGCATGACAATAATCTAAGCATTTGTGGCAGCGAAATGACAGAGCTCTGCCGTGCTGCTCTTTGGTACTCTGAAGATATAAAAATCAAAGATTCAAAGCTTCATGGAATCAAGGCTCTCAGAGTATGTTCAGATGTAGTAATTGAAAACTCAGATATAATCTCTCCTGAGTTTGGATGGTCAGTGCATCATATTTCCATGAAAGACACTTCTGCCCAGGGCGAGTATTTTATGATGCGCTCAGATCACCTTTGCTTTGACCATGTTTCTCTTAAAGGAAAGTATTCATTCCAGTACATTGAAGACTCTGTTTTTACAAACCTGTTGTGGACAGCATAAAGAACCCACGTAGTGGCGTTATTAGAGTGGCTGGCGTTAAAGAGATTATCATGGATGACCCTCTGGCCTGTGGCAAAATCCTGACAGATTAATACCTTTCTGAAGAGAACGGTTTTTCTTATAATTCAACCATGGCTGGAGTAATTGAGAAAAACAGACGGTTTTACAGTGAGCAAGTTTCTGTATTAATACACGAAAAATACCAGGAGTATGAGGGACGCATTGCCGTAGGGATAGCCGGAGAGGGTTCGGACTGCTTTGGATATGATGATGAGATATCCCGCGACCATGACTTTGGTACCGGGGTGTGCCTCTGGCTTACTGATGAGGATATGAAAGCCATAGGGTATCAGCTCTCTTTGGACTACAATGGTCTTGTAGATGCCGTGCAGCGTTCTTACTATACAGAGCGGCTGAGGGAGAGAAGGGGAGTCATGTCCATTCATGACTTTTACTCGAATATTCTTCAGACAGACTGTGATGTCTCTTCCTGCTCCCTTACTGAGAAGCAGTGGCTTGAACTTGACCACTCCTGCCTGAAAACTGCCGTAAACGGAGAAGTTTTCCGGGATGATCTTGGTGCTTTCACTTCTTTCAGAAACTATCTTCTTTCCTACTATCCGGACAGGGTGTGGCACTCCAGGATAGCCACCGCTCTTCATGAATATGCTGCCTCCCTGCAGGTCAACTACGCCCGTTGCATGAGCCGTTCGGATGTGGTTGCGGCACAGCTTTGCAGGGCAAAGGGCCTGGAGGCTGCCATGAATCTGTTCTTTCTTCTGAAAAGGGAGTATCCTCCTTACTATAAATGGACATACAGGGCTCTTTCTGAGCTGGACGAGGGTGGAGAATTCTCGGAAAAGGTTCAGCGTCTTGCAAATGAGAACCTCCGTCTGGAGGCTTGGGAGAGCATGAAGTATAATCCCAAACGGCAGAACTTTCTGGACGGGATAGTTTCTGTTTCTGAGGAAATTGCGTCAGAGATTGAGATAATGCTTCTGGAAAAGGGCCTTATCTCCAAACGGGGCCGCTATCTGGAAATGCACGTGAATGAAGTGCTCAATGGCCAAGTAACTTGATTATGGAGTTGTCGAGAGGCTTCTGGGTGCTGTTTTTTCGTTTCGGAGCAATAATGACAGGACGGAAGACTACTCAGTACTACCTTGCGGACATCAGTTCGCTGATTCCATATGTACGCAATCATAGCACTTGTGTCTAAGTTTGATGGAGTGGTTCAGGGGGAGGCAAAATCCTCAGAGCCCTCTTCTTGGTTACTCCATTAATTCTTTTACCTGTTGCAAAGTAAAGCAACGTTTTGCCTGATTTCTTCTCGAAAAGCTTCTGAACAAACATAACGACTCCCTTGTAATAATTATAAAAAAATTGAAAAAACAGCAGGAATTTCTCCTGCCTGAAAGAATTAGCTGTTATTTACTGTCTTTGTTTCTAATGGATGTTGCAAGGCAGATGGTGAATCTATAAAGGAATTCTGCCATGCAAAAATTGTTTACATGCTCATCAAAATGGGTTATTTTTAAACCGTATTGGTGGAAATTTAAAATGAATATCTACTTTGAAATGATGAAACATCCTGTTTTCTCCATAGACGCTCTTTCCGGGTATTACAGCAACCATGAGTCCGCTCGTACAGCCGTAAAAGCTCTTGTGAAGAAGGGCTTGGCGGTCAAAATCCGGAGTAACATGTATACATGCATCAGCGGAGAGACTGGCGCACCTGTGGCCAATCGTTTCCAGATTGCCAGTAGTATCACTCCGACTTCTTGCGTTTCGCATCATACGGCCTTTGAGTACTACGGAATCATGAACCAGGTCTATTACGATGTCTATGTCTCCTCTCAGACTTTATTCCGGGATTTCTCCTTTGACGGATATTCATATCACTGCATCAAGACGGATTTTACGGATGAAATCGAGGCACCAGAATACAGTGGCGGGATTCACGTTACGTCACTTGAACGGACAGTCATAGACAGCATAAAGAGCATGGACAAGATAACAGGAACTGAGGAATTGATTGAAATCCTTCAGATCTGTCCGAAGCTTGATGAAGACAAGTTGAAGAAGTGCATCTCCCTCTATAACAATCAGTTTCTCTGGCAGAAAACGGGCTTCTTTCTATCAATGTTCAAAGAACGCCTTGGCATTTCCGATGAATTCCTGAACATCTGCAAGCAACAGTCAGGCAAAAGCCATCGTTATATCTCCTCAGACATCTACAAAGGAAAGTATGATTCCGATTGGCAGCTGGTGGTTTCGGAAAAGACTTTCGACTACAAGAAGGAGGTGAGAGATGAGAACATTTGACAAATCGGAGCTTGGCAGGATCGCAAGGCAATACGGATTTGTGCGCGATACATTCGAGAAAGTGATCCGTCTGACTGACATTCTCAGATTCATCAACAAGGACGGTTTTCTGAATGAACATCTAGTACTCAAAGGCGGAACGGCAATCAATCTGGCAATTCTGAACCTCCCGAGGCTTTCCGTTGATATAGATCTGGACTACACGCCGAATGATTCAAGGGAGGCCATGCTTTCAAACAGAGAACAGATTACCTTGTCTCTGAAGAAGTATCTGGAAGACGAGAGGTATCTTCTCTCCTCTGAGACGAAATCTAGATTCAGTCTGGACTCTCTTGTTTACAAGTACACAAACTCAGGTGGCAATTCGGATATGATTAAAATTGAAATCAACTATTCTCTGCGGGCTCATGTTCTCAAACCGATTGCAAAGAGAGTACTGCCTGAAGTCTTTGATAATGGAGAAGAAATAAGAATACTCGACCCTATGGAAATCTTTGCGGCAAAGGCAAATGCTCTCATGAGCAGAGCTGCTGCCAGAGATTTGTACGACTTTGGTAATCTTATCAAGCTTAAGCTGTTCGAAAACTCACGAGAACTGTTCAGAAAGTGCATTGTCTTCTACGCAACAATCTCTGCCCCGCTGGATGAAATCAATATGAGCTTTAATAGTTCCGCGATTGATGAGATTACTTTTCACGACATAAAGCGGGCTCTATTTCCGGTTATCAGGGACACGGCAAATTTCGATTTGAAAGGAAGGCAGGAAGAAGCCAAGGCCTATCTTTCAGATCTCATTGTTCTTACAGAATCAGAAAAGGAATACATGAACCGTTTTGTTTCCGGAGAATACAGACCAGAACTGTTATTCGATAATCCCGTGATACTGGATAACATCCGCAATCATCCAATGCCCGAGTGGAAGAAACAAAACATGTAATATCTTAAAGTAGAAGCGGTTGTAACGGCAAATAACTAACAGTTTGAAAACCTATGGTTGAGTTATTCCTTTAAAAAACCGTCAGATTTCATGCCTCCCCGTGGCTATCAAGTATACGGGACTGTTGCATAATTGCGATGGTCCCATTTTTGTATATAAATCCTTACATTATAAATAAATATTCAAACAAAAGGTTGATTGCGGCACAGATTTCTGACATAATTTCTTTAATCACAAAGAATTAAAAAGAAGGAAGCCGTCAATCAACCATGTCTAATAATACCTTAAATAGCCTTAGAAAACAACTGACATTTGATTTCATGCTTGATTTCACAGCGGTGTTTGGAACTGATGTTCATCTGGATCACAGTACCATCAGCAGGTTTATCTCAAGGAATCCAAAACAGATTGAAGATGTCTTCAGGCAGAGTGTGGAGAAGCTTGCCAGCCTTGGAGAGTTAGGGAAGAAAGTAGTGTTTCAGGATGAAACAAAGATTGAAAGCCGTGCTGGTAAGTACACATTTGTATGGAAGTCTGCTACAGAGAAGAACATGGAGAAGTGTCTTTCCAGAATCAGCAAACTCCTTGGTGAGGCTGTGGAAGTTGGACTAATTCAAACTGATGAGTTGACATGTTCCGAACCTGAGAGACTGCTTGCTTCAGCAGTAAACGCAATTGACGAGCAAGGGTTGTTCAATCCTCATGAAAAGAAAGGCCGAGGTCATCACAAAAGCAAAGTCAACAAACTCAGGGAGAAGGCAGTAGAAGAATTGGAAAAACTTGAGACGCAAAGAAAGCATCTTTCCATGATGGAAGGACGTAACAGCCTGTCCAAGACTGACACTGATGCCACTTTCATGAGAATGAAAGAAGACTACATGCGCAACGGTCAACTAAAACCTGCATACAACATCCAGAATGCAGTGGACAGCAACTACATTGTTGCCTCATCAATTTCTTCTGACAGAACTGATTGCAAAACTGCTGAACAGATTCTGGAGAAACTGGACATGTATTCATGGAAGTATGATATCTACTGTGCAGACAGTGGGTACGACAGTCTTGAATCATTTCGTAATCTCAAGAAAAGAGGAATTGAGGCCTACATCAAGCCACAGGATTGGGAAATCAGCAAGACCAGAAAGTACAAAAACGACTGCGGAAAAGTCGCGAACATGAAGTATGTGGAGGATGGAGATTATTTCGTCTGTAGAAACAACCGAAAACTACTTCTTACCGGAACAAAAAAACGTAAAGGTTGCCTGGAAGCGTCAAGGATCTATGAATGTCATTGGGGTTGTGTTACTTGCCCATACAGAGAATCCTGTATCAAAAATCCTGGAAAGGACAGGTTCAAAAAACTCTCAGTCCAATTGGAACACAGACAGTATCAGAGAGTTGCCTACGAAAAGCTTTCCTCTGAGTTTGGAACAGAGGTTCGTGTGAACAGAAGCATTCAGGTTGAAGGACGTTTCGCCTTCCAAAAACAACAGTTCAGTCTTAGAAGATTCTGTTCATTTGGAAAGACCAGAGTATTCTCTGAATGGCTCATCTGCTGCATGGCAGTGAACACAGTTCAGCTTGCGGCCAGAATCGAACAGGACAAGGTAGGTTCTCCTTTCTGGTACCGGATTAAGGCTGGTCTAGAAGAAGAAACTGCTTAATTTTTTTCCATTCCACTTTGCTTCACTAGGGGAAGGTCTACCCAAAAACACTAAAAAACAAGAAAAGAGCCTGACTCTCAATGAATCAAGCTCTTTCTCTCATGCTTAAATTGAAAAGGGACTGTGCAATTTCCTATTCTGCGACAGTTCCCCTCGAATATTCAGTTAAACACAGCCATTACTGTTCCGTGAAAAGGAATGATGGCCAGTATGCCTTTAACTGGATAATCCATAGTCCCCCTTTTGGCCTTTTTTTAGAGACGTAGGCAAGTTGGAATAAAGAAATAGTGCTTAAAAAAAGAAAAAGACCATTACAGGTCTACCTCTTCCTTTAGCAGATAACGGCTGCAAGCAGAAGTTCAAATCCCGTGATTGAAAATTGGCATAGATTGACAAAAATGTCCATAAGTTTATAACACTTAACAAAAGAGCCTAACAGGTGATACGCAATAGTGTATAATGCTTACAAGTTGAACAATAGTAGGAGGATAGAGAATGAAGAAGTGGAAAGAAGAAGGAGTGTTCAGATTAGCAAAACCTAAGAAGAAGGGGTTGCTTCCTCTGATTTTCAGCCGCTTTCTTATTATTGCTCTGCTGATTGTCCTTGAGATTGGAATGATGGTTTCTGCCTATGTTTGGCTTGATGAAAACTTTCCATTCTTTTCATTTGCCCTGACAGTCTTCACTGTGATTATGATTCTCTATCTCTTCAACAGTAGCATGGATTCCACAGCACGCCTTACGTGGATGTTCATTATAGCGTTGTTTCATGTTCCGGGCTCAATTCTACTGTGGTTTACACAGACCAATCCTGGAAACAGAGTTTTAAAGAAGCGGGTTGAATCCATTATTGAGGCAACTAAGACTTCAATAGGGCAGGATACAAAGGTTATTAAGACCCTTGAAGATGATAAATCGGGGCTTGTTGCTCTAAGTACATACCTTAACCATACAGGATGCTTCCCTGTTTATTCAGATACCCGCGTTGAGTACTTCCCAAGTGGAGAAGAGAAGTTTAAGGCCATGTTGAAAGAGCTTGAGAAGGCGCAGTCTTTCATCTTCATGGAGTACTTTATAATTGAAGAAGGCTACATGTTCGGTGAGATTCTCAAAGTCCTCATTGAGAAAGCCAAAGCAGGAGTAGAAGTAAGGCTCATGTATGATGGCATGTGCGAAATGTCCACACTTCCATACAATTACTACAGACTGCTTAAAAAGCATGGAATAAAGGCCAAAGCGTTTTCTCCCATAGTTCCAATTGTCTCTTCTCATTACAACTACCGTGACCATAGAAAGATTTTGGTAATTGACGGAAAGGTTGCTTTCACTGGAGGAGTGAACCTTGCAGATGAGTATATTAACCGCAAGAAGCGCTTTGGACACTGGAAAGATACTGCCCTCATGCTAAAGGGCCCTGCAGTAAAGAGCTTTTCTCTCATGTTCCTTCAGATGTGGAATATTTCCGAAGAAGAGAACACAGTTCTTCCGTTCCTTGAAGACGTTAGTTATGACAGTGAAGGGGCTTCAGGTTTTGTTATTCCATATGGAGACTGTCCGCTGGATGGTGAGAAAGCAGGGGAAGCTGTCTACATGGATATTTTGAACAGGGCACAGGAATATGTTCATATAATGACGCCGTACCTGATTCTTGATGGAGAGCTGGAGGCTAGCCTTAAGTTTGCAGCCAGACGCGGTGTGGATGTTTCAATTATTCTTCCGGGAATTCCTGATAAGAAGATAGCCTATGCTCTGGCTAAGGCTCACTACAAGGGACTTCTGGAAGCTGGAGTTAAGATATTTGAATACACTCCTGGCTTTGTGCACGCAAAAGTCTTTGTCTCTGACAACATAAAAGCTGTTACTGGAACAATAAACCTTGATTACCGTAGTCTTTATCACCACTTTGAGTGTGCAACATATATGTACAAAACACCTTGCATACCGGAGATTGAGAAAGATTTCCAGGAAACTCTTTCAAAATGCACCCCTGTCACATTTGAAAGCATAAAGAAGGAAAGGCTATACTACAAAATAGTCGGGCGCCTGCTACGCTTTGCAGCTCCGCTAATGTAAGTAAATGAAGTCAGATAGATCAAAAGCCACTGCCACTCTTGTTTCCTCCATGCTCATCTTTGGAACCATAGGAGTAATCAGGCGTTATATTTCTTTACCTTCGGCTTTTTTGGCCTTTGCCAGAGGACTGATAGGTGGAGGCTTTCTTTTTGCTTTTACCTCACTTTCTGGAAAGGGGAAAGGGGAGAAGATAGATAGGAAGAGTCTTGTTCTTCTGATTGTTTCAGGCTCTCTCATAGGCTTTAACTGGATGCTTCTTTTTGAATCTTACAACTACACAACAGTGGCCGTTGCTACGCTTTGCTACTACATGCAACCGACTGTAGTTGTGCTTCTTTCTCCTCTGGTTTTCAAAGAAAGGCTTACCACCAAGAGGTCTGTTTGTGCCGCAGTGGCTGTTGTAGGAATGGCTTTGGTTTCAGGGGTCCTTGAAGGTTCAAGGAACACAGATATCAGGGGAGTTCTGTTTGGCCTTGGAGCTGCGCTGTTGTACGCCACAGTTGTAATGATGAACAAGAAGATAACAGGTGTGAATGCCTACAGGAAAACTACAATCCAGCTTGTTTCAGCTGGGGCTGTCATGATCCCGTATCTGTTACTCACCGATGGCTTTAATGGTGTTGAGTTCTCAGCCACTTCTGTTGTTCTTCTTTTGGTTTTAGGTATAATTCACACAGGAATAGCATACGTCATGTACTTTGGCAGCATGGCTGATTTGAAGGTGCAGACTGTGGCCATTTTAAGCTATATTGATCCGGTATCTGCTACCCTGTTTTCAGCTTTTATCTTAAAGGAGCCATTAAGTCTTTTAAGTGTAATAGGAGCTGTTATGATAATAGGGTCAGCAATAATCAGTGAACTGACGGAGGGGAAATGAAAAACAAAGCAGTTTTTTCAACAGAGCTTGCGTATCTTTTAGGAATAATAATTCTTGCTTTAGGTACGGCCTTCATGGAGAGAGCAGACTTTGGAGTGTCCATGGTTGTTGCTCCTGCCTATATTCTCCATATTCATTTCCACAAAACTTATTCTTTTTTCACCTTCGGTATGGCAGAGTACGTTTTACAGTTCTTCATTTTGATTATCCTCTGCATTGTTATGAGAAAGGCTAAGATTAGTTACTTATTCTCCTTTGTAACTGCTGTTTTCTATGGCTTTACTTTGGATTTCTGTATAAAGATCCTTTCATCTCTTCCGAGAGAGACCATGTTTGATAGGTCTTGGAACTATGTAGCAGGGATTCTTCTCTGTGCACTGGGCGTGGCACTTTTGTTCCATACGTATATTGCCCCAGAGGCGTATGAGTTGTTTGTAAAGGAGCTTTCTGCGAGCTTCAATAAGAGGATAGATAGGGTAAAGACTGTTTATGATACATGCAGTTGCCTCATTGGCGTTCTGCTTTCTTTCATCTTTTTTGGTTTTGGGCATTTTGAAGGCGTAAAGCTTGGGACCATACTCTGTGCTCTGATCAACGGGTGGATAATAGGGCGCACAAGTGCTCTCTTGGAGCATTTCTTTGAATTCAAGGATTCTCTTTCCTTAAGGCCGTTGTTTGACAGGTAAGCCATGGATTTAAAGAAAGAACTGTTTCTTCTTAAGGATAAGGACTACAAAGACTTCCAAAGTAACCTCATTCCTGGGTTTGACAGTTCTACCATGATAGGCGTACGCACACCGGCTTTGCGTAAAATAGCAAAAGAGATGGGTGAAACGCAGAAGAAGGAGTTTCTGGCCACTGTGCCTCATACCTTTTTTGAAGAAAACCAAATACATGCTTTTATCATCTCTTACATGAAGGATTTCAATCAGTGTATCTCTTCTCTTGAAGCTTTTCTGCCGTATGTGGATAACTGGGCCACCTGTGACCAGATGTCACCCATGGTCTTTAAGAAGCACAGAAAGGAGCTTCTTCCGTACGTTTATTCATGGCTTGAATCGGGTAAGACATACACTGTGCGCTTTGGAATAAAGACTCTTATGAGCCACTATTTAGATTCAGATTTTGATTCTAGCTATCCAGAAATAGTCTGCTCTTTGAAGAGTGAGGACTACTATGTTAGAATGATGGTGTCTTGGTATTTTGCTACGGCACTCAGTAAACGGTATGAAGAGGTTCTTCCTTATTTGGAGGAGAGGCGTCTTGAAAAGTGGGTACACAATAAAAGTATCCAGAAGGCCGTTGAAAGTTACAGAATAACGGATGCTCAGAAGGAGTATCTGAAAACGCTTAGGATAAAATAGTTTTCCTGCGGGAGGGTTTTATGGTTGAAGGTCTTAAACTTAAAGATGGAAGCATTCTTCCACGTCTCGGAATGGGGACATGGTTCTTGGGAGAAAACCCTGCAAAAGCAGAAGAGGAGATAGATGCTATCAGAGCTGGCCTTGATAAGGGACTATCTCTGATAGATACTGCCGAAATGTATGGAGATGGTAAATCCGAAACTCTCGTAGGGCAGGCCATAAAGTACAGAAAGCGAGAGTCTTTGTTCCTTGTTTCAAAAGTCCTTCCGACAAATGCAGGTGATGATAGGCTTGAAAAGAGCCTGGACGCAAGTCTGAAAAGACTTGGAACTGATTACCTGGACATGTATCTCTACCACTGGAGAGGCTCTTATAGCCTGGCTGAGACCGTTTACAGACTTGAGCAGATGGTCAGCAAGGGCAAGATTCTCAGATGGGGAGTTTCAAACTTTGACACAGAAGATATGGAAGAGCTTCTTTCAGTCCCAGGAGGAGAGAACTGCTGCGTAAACCAGGTTTTGTACCACCTGGGTTCTAGAGGCATTGAATACGATCTTCTTCCTCTTCTTAAAGACTACGGCATGCCGGTTATGGCATACTGTCCTCTGGCTCAGGCTGGAACACTCAGGGACCAGTTACTTTCAAGCCCTGTTCTGAAAGCTGTTGCAAAGAAGTATTCAATTACTGTCGTGCAGCTACTTCTTGCCTTTGTGCTTCATTCAGAAAATGTTTGTGCCATTCCAAGAAGCGGAAAAGCCGGACATGTTCTTCAGAATATTGAGGCAGCATCTATTGAACTTGCGGAAGAGGACTACAAGAAAATCTCTGAAGCCTTCCCAGCTCCGGATCATAAAACTCCTCTAGATGTCGTTTGATTTGGCCGTTGGCAGAGAGCTTTTCGTCTTGAAGACATAGAGCGTGTAATTAATTAGTTGGATACGAGTATTATCATTTTCTGCATGTGTCATCCATATTTATTTGTGAGGTTCATATGGTACCGGTACCTTCAATTATTTTCATGACTATCTCATGCCTCGCTGTGTTTGGATTTGCGGTGGGGCTGGCTGTTTTTCTTAAAAAGAAGAAGGGGGCCGACCTTTTGCCGTTCTTTGTTGGAGCGGCAGTCATGTTCCTCTTTGCCTTTGTGCTAGAGAATCTTGTGCACAGTGTAGTTCTAACGAACACTTCAACAGGATCAAACCTTCTTCTTTACTCCATCTATGGAGGCCTGATGGCTGGCTTGTTTGAAGAGACAGGAAGACTGATTGCCTTCAAAACTGTTTTGAAGAAGAAGCTTGATAAAAAGGCAAATGCTCTTATGTACGGAGCTGGCCACGGTTGTTTTGAGGCTATCTGGATTCTCGGAATAGCCATGATAAACAACCTAATCTGGTCAATTTTAATTAACAGCGGGAATACTGCACTTTTGTACTCTTCTGTAACTGAGGGTATGGAAGCCCAGATAAGTTTAACAATAGCTACTTTAATCAGCTCTTCTCCGTTTGTTTTCCTGGCTGGCCTTATTGAGAGAAGTTTTGCCATAGTTATCCAGATATCTCTTTCTGTGTTTGTATGGTACGCGGTGAGAGAAAAGAGGATAGGGTACTACTTCTGCGCCCTTGCCCTTCATGCAGTAATAGACTTTTTGACAGCATTTGTCTCAGGTAGCGGTGTATCAATTATTCTAGTTGAGCTATTAATTGGTGTTTTGGCTCTTATTTCTGCACTATCAGCTGGAAAAATTTACACAAAGGTAATTGAATAATACTCAACGTGTGATAATATACAGGCATGAAGAGCTACATGCCTGTGGTGGGAAAGAAAGAACATATAGTCCGCACATATGTAAAGGTGTCTACTATTTTTGACACTACAGGCTTCATGTTGCCTTCTGCCATAACATGGAGAGACGGCAGAGTTTTCAAAATAGATAGCGTGCGGGACTTCCGTCCTGCATGTACAATCAAAAGAGGAATGAGCGGAGACTGCTACACTGTGATTATAAACGGAGAGGAGAGGCTCCTGTTCTTTGAACGCATAGGGGAGTTCTTTCCAAGTCGGTTTGGACGGTGGTTTGTAGAAAGCATTGTCATGGAGGACTAGGAGTGTATAAAGAAGGGGAAAGAACCTACATAGCCATAGACCTCAAGTCCTTTTATGCCTCTGTTGAATGCGTTGCCAGAAAACTAGACCCACTGACTGTGAACCTGGTTGTTGCAGACTCCTCAAGAACAGAAAAGACCATCTGCCTTGCCGTCTCTCCCTCTCTCAAGAAAGAAGGAATTCCCGGCCGCCCAAGGCTTTTTGAAGTGGTTCAGAAGGTTAAGGAGATAAACAGGGAGCGCTACAACAGAGCTAAGAAAATGGGCCTTTTGCAAAACGGGAAGTTTGTCTCCTCTTCTTATGACTCTAGACTTCTTGAATCCGACCCGTCTCTTGAACTTTCATACCTTGTAGCTCCACCCAGGATGAAGCTTTATGAACAGACTAGCACAAAAATCTTCTCTATCTACAAGAAGTATGTAAGCCCAGATGACATACATGTTTACTCCATAGATGAGTGCTTTATTGACGTGACAGCGTATCTAAAGACCTATGATCTAGACGCACACGAGCTGGCCCTTGTCATGATAAAAGAGGTTTTGTACGAGACTGGGATTACCGCCACAGCCGGCATAGGAACAAACATGTATCTTGCAAAGGTGGCTATGGATATTGTTGCCAAACATGTTGAGCCGGATAAGGACGGGGTGCGAATAGCCTCCTTGGACGAGAGAAGTTATCGTGAGAAGCTTTGGTGCCACAAGCCACTTACTGATTTTTGGCGTTGCGGAGGCGGAATAGCAGCCAGGATGGAGGCTCTTGGTTGCTACACCATGGGGGATATTGCCCGTTTAAGCGTGATAAATGAAGATTTGATCTATAAAAGCATGGGGATAAATGCTGAGCTCCTCATAGACCACGCCTGGGGTTGGGAGCCCGTGGACATAAAAACCATCAAGTCCTACAGGCCTCAAGCCACAAGTTTAAGTTCCGGTCAGGTACTCCCTGAGCCATACACCTGGGAGAAGGCCAGGCTGATTGTCAGGGAGATGACTGAGCTCCTAACACTGGACCTGGTGAAAAAAGGTCTGGTGACTAAGCAGGTTGTTCTTTCTTTGAACTATGACAGGGAGAGCCTCAAGAGGGCCGAAGACGGGACTTACATGGTCGCCTCCACCGGTAAACCTTACCAAGGGGTAGTCTCCACCGACTACTATGGACGCCAGAGCCCACGCCATGCCCACGGGACCGGGAATATTGACAGGTGGACCAGCTCAACCCGTCGGATAGCTGAAGTCATGATGGGTCTTTATGATAGTATAACTGACCGGGATTTATACATAAGGCGAGTTACTGTTGCAGCTACAAACATTATTCCTCAATCAGAGATTCCTTCAGACATTCCGACCCAAATGGACCTTTTTACAGACTACAGTGCCCTTGAAGAGAAGAAGGAAGAAGACAGAAAGCAGGACATGAAGGAGCAGAGGCTTCAGAAGGCAGCTCTTGCTCTTCAGGAGAAGTTTGGGAAAAACACCATCTTAAAAGGCATGAACCTTGATGAAGGCGGGAAGACTATTGAAAGAAACGCCCAGATTGGCGGCCACAGGGCGGGGGAAGATTTATGAGAGAAGACCCGAAAGCAGTGTACTCAGACATATTTGATCTGCCTCGCCATGTATCAGAAAAGCACCCACACATGTCTCTCTATGACCGCTCTGCCCAGTTTGCTCCCTTTGCTGCCCTGACCGGGTATGATGATATGGTTGAAGAAGAGGCTCGCCTTACATCTACCGAGAAAACTCTCACAGACAGTGAGAAAGATATTCTCAGTGCTGTTTTAAATGACCTCTCCCAGCAGATTCTTGAGGGGCGCCATCCACAGGTAAGAGTTACCTTCTTTGTTCCAGATAAGAAAAAGAGCGGAGGAGAGTACACGGTGCACACAGGAGTTCTAAAGAGTGTGGATAGTTACACAAGGCGCCTGGTCTTTTACGCAGAAAACGGCATTTCAGACGGCTTTAGTGTAGATATTGAGAAAATGACGGATATAAGGGAACTATAGATTTTGAATAATCCTGGTTAGGTTTTCTGCAAACTTTCCTATATGGTAACCATCAATAAAGCGGTGGTTTACTTCCAAAGAAAGCCCTAAGACTTTTCTTCCATTCTCTTCCACATACCTGCCCCAACTGATATGTGGGATGGCCTTATTTCTAAGAGCTTCTCCGTAGCTATCAACTTCATTTGTTAGTGCCGTCAAATCTATCCACGGCAGGCTTGAAATATAGATTAAATCCTGTCCTTCCAGGGAGGGGTCAATAAAGAAATTCTGCGTCTGGCTTTTCTTCTTTGTTTGGTCGCAGAAGCGCCCTATATCTTTATCTCTATCCATGGTAACTATATGGAAGGTCTCTTTGCCTTCTTTCAAATCCGCAAAGCTCGGGTGCCGCTCTTCGAGAAGAACAGGTTTACCGTTTACAACAGAAACCCTGAAGGCTTCAACCGAGTTAACAGCCTCTGTCACTGCCCAGATCATGGCACAATAGAAAGATTTTTTATTTTCTTTAGCCCAGTTATAGATCTCAGTTACATCCTGTCTGAAAGTGACCATGTAGTATGGATTTTCTGCTGTAGAGAAGAAGTCAAAGATTTCTTTTCTCTCCCAGCTGTTTAAGTCTAACTCTTTGTATTTCATGGCCTCTATTGTAACACGAGAGTTCTGCTTTATTGCCATTATTATCGGCATAGAGTAGACTGACAGACATGGATTTACAGCAGTATCTAATTGATCTTTGCTATCTCTTCTTCATCTATTCAATAATTGGATGGTGTATTGAGGTAACTTTAAAATACTTTCAGTTTCATAGATTCATAAACCGAGGCTTTCTCACTGGTCCTTGGCTTCCTATTTACGGTAGTGGCTGTGCAGTCATAACAGTGGCTATAGACGCCTTGACCTTAGCCAGTGTCCATAACGGCTCATACGGCTCTGTCTTTGCCGTCTCTTTTGCCCTCTGTGGAACTCTTGAGTACTTTGTTTCATTTGTCATGGAAAAACGCTTTCATGCCAGGTGGTGGGATTACAGTAAAAAACCCATGAATCTACACGGAAGAATCTGGATTGGAAACCTAACCCTCTTCGGACTGGGTGGTGTAATAGTTGTTAAACTGACAAACCCAGTGTTTTTGAAGCTTCTTCAGAAGATCCCTCAGACGCCCAAACTTATTATTGTTCTTGGTCTTATGGCTATTTTCATTTCAGATGCGATTATTTCTCACTTTGTTCTTAAGATGGTGAAGACGGAAGTTGAGAATTCAGAGGCAGATAACACAGAGCAGATTAGTAAAGAGGTTAGGGCCACTTTCAGTGATAAAAACCTTTTTGCTAGACGTTTTGCTCTTGCCTATCCAGATGTTATTTACCGCACAGACAAGGTTAAGGCCCGCTTAGCTTCAATAGTGGAGCAGACAGAGGCCCTGAGAAAGGAAGCCGAGCTGTTCATAGCGGACAGAAAGGAAAGCTCCACACATATAAGAAACACAGTTATTGAAGACCAGAGAGACCTTATTGAACTTTTGTATGATGAGAAAAAAACAGATGATAAGCAGAAGGCTCTTATGGAGAAGATAGATTATAACACAAGGCGCCTAAAGGACAGAGACGCCCTCTAAGGTAGGATAAAATGGCATTTTCAGTAGTATTAAGAAGCCTACTCATCATGATTTCTTTCATGGGCATGGGCTTTTTACTGGTTAAGGCAAAGGTTGCGGATTCAAGCCACGCCAAAACGTTTTCTTCCTTCTTAATCTACTGCGGCACTCCAGCCATGTTCATAGCCTCCTTTCAGGAAATGGAGTACGAGAGTACTAACAACATCTACCTGCTAGAAGCTTTTCTCATAAGCCTAGCTGTGCAGCTACTTATCTTTGCACTCATTGCCCTTGTTCTTGGCAGAAAGATAAAAATAGGCAAGTACAAAATCCTGACCATAGGCTCCTTCATGGGAAATGTAGGCTTTCTCGGCCAGCCCGTGGTGCAGGCTCTTTTCCCAACTTCTCCACTTGTTTCATGCTACTGCATGATGTTTGCTTTAAGCATGAATATCTTGGTCTTTACTCTGGGCGAGTACCTAATTTCCGGTCAGAGAAAGTATATTTCAATTAAGAGGCTTATCTTAAACCCAACCGTGCTTGCAGCTCTTGTGGCTCTGCCCATGTACGCACTGAAGATAAAGCTTCCTGAAGCAGCTTTTGACATAGTCTACACAGCACGTAGCATGAATGCTCCTGTTTGCATGCTGATTCTCGGCCTCCGCCTTGCTTCCATGAATGCAAAAGAGGTCTTCGGAGAGCCGTTTGCCTACCTCACAAGTTTTATGAAGCTGATAGTTGCACCCCTGATTACGCTGTTGGTTGTAAGCGTGATTCCAGGGCTTGATAACGTCTTTAAGGTGACAATGGTAATAGCTGCAGGAACTCCCTGCGCTTCTGTTATTCTTGCCATAGCAGAGGTTCATGACTGCGAGAGCAAGAGGGCGGCCTACAGCCTGCTTGTCTCATCCATTCTTTGCGTGGTAACGCTGCCGCTTTTGGCACTTATCGTAAGTAGGTAAATAGATTAAACTTGTTTCACAAGAGGTAAAGATGGATTGTTTTAATAACAAAGGTTTGAAGTATACCTGCGGGAAGGCTTTCCCCTTTGGCGCAACTGTTCTTCCAGACGGAGGAATCAACTTCTCTATTAATTCTCACAGTGCAGAAGCCTGTTTCCTTCAGCTCTACAAACTAGGCGAGAAAGAGCCTTTTGCAGATTTTGAGATTCCTTCTTCTTTTAAAGTTGGGGACAACTACGCTGTCACGGTTTACGGTCTTGATTACCGGAGCATTGAATACACATACCGCTTCAAGGGCTCTTTTGATGAAAACGCCAAAGTTCTTGATCCTTACTCAAAGCTTGTCTCGGGCCGAGAGGTCTGGGGAGAGGCCAGAGGAAAGAATGTTCCTTTCAGGAGCCGTGTTCTTCAAGATGATTATAACTGGGAAACAGACAGGGCCCTGCAGACTCCAATTGAGGACCTGGTAATCTATGAGATGCACGTCAGAGGTATCTCTATGGGTAGTGCCTCTCCAGTAAAGAAAAAGGGAACATACGCCGGGGTAGTTGAAATGATTCCGTACTTTAAGGACCTGGGCGTAAACTGCGTGGAACTACTTCCAGTTTTTGAGTTCAACGAGCTTGAGTATGTAGGAAACATAAAAGACAGACCCATGTTCAACTATTGGGGCTATTCAACTATCAGTTTCTTTGCTCCAAAAGAAGCCTACAGTTCTGATAAGTCTTATGCTGGAGCTGTAAGAGAATTCAAAGATATGGTTAAGGCTCTGCACAAGAGTGGAATAGAGGTAATTCTGGATGTGGTGTACAACCATACTGCCGAGATGGGCGAGGGCGGACCTTATTTAAACTACAAGATTATAGATAACAACATCTATTACATACTTGATGAAAAAGGTGGCTACCGCAACTTAAGTGGATGTGGAAACACGTTTAACTGTAACCACCCCGTTGTTAGAAGCCACATTCTTGATAGCCTAAGGTACTGGGTTACTGAGTTCCATGTGGACGGCTTCAGATTTGATGAAGCTCCTGTTCTTACCAGAGACAGTAACGGCGAGCCCATGGAAAACCCACCATTAATTGAAGCTATAACTGAGGACCCGATTCTTTGTAAGAGTAAGGTCATAACTGAAACGTGGGACGCTGCTGGTTTAGTGCAGATAGGTCACTTCCCAGGAGGCCCCAGGTGGGCTGAATGGAATGAGAACTACAGAAACAGCCTCAGGTCCTTCATAAAGGGAGACAGTGGTTCGGCTAAGAATTTCATTTCTTCCATAATGGGATCCCCTGAGTACTACAAGGGAGAAGAAGCTCACACAACAGTAAACTTTGTCACCTGCCATGATGGTTTTACTTTAAATGACCTGGTTTCCTACAACCAGAAGCACAATGAAGAGAACGGAGAGGACAACAGGGACGGTACAAACTGGAACATAAGCTTTAACTGTGGAGTAGAAGGCCCAACAGAGGATGAAAAAATAGAAAGCCTGAGAACAAGGCAGGTTAAGAACGCTTTTGCTTTACTGCTTCTCAGCCGCGGTGTTCCAATGATGTGTAGCGGAGATGAAATCCGTGCCACTCATAAAGGAAACAACAACGTCTACTGTCAGGATAGTCCTCTTTCATGGATTAACTGGGAAAACAAGGACCTTTATCCGGATGTGTATGATTTCTTTAAGACTATGATTCATCTGCGTCTTGAGAACCCTGTTTTAAGAAGAAAAGACTCATCTCTTGAGTTCTTCTCCTGCAGTGGAGGGAAGTTGGACATGAAGAAGGAGTTTGATAGCTTTGCCTTCATGTACAGTAATGAAAATGACTACATTTATTGCGCAGCAAACACTGGAGAGAAGAGCTGTAGTGTAACTCTTCCAGAGGGTGTTTGCTGGACTGTTGTATCTGATTCTTCAGAAGAGCTTGAAAAGGGTAGCGAGGTTGGTTCTTTCACTCTTAATGAGAGAAGTGTGGCTGTTTTAAAGGGTAGAAAAAGATGACTTCTTATATACAGGAACTGAGAAAGCTAGTTGGACATAGAACTCTAATTCAGTGCGCAGCAAGCGTGATTGTAGTAGATCCTCAGGGCCGTCTTCTACTAGGGCTCAGATCAGATAATAACACATGGTGTTACTCAGGTGGCTCTGTAGAGATAGATGAGGTTGTAGAAGAGTGTGCAAAGCGAGAGCTTGAGGAAGAGATGGGACTAGAGGCTCTTAATCTTGAGTTTTTCTGTGTAAACTCAGGGCCTCAGGCTCACTATATCTATCCAAACGGGGATGAGGTTTCAAATTTTGAAATAGTATATATCTGCAGGGATTATAGAGGAGAGCCGAAGTGTGTGGACAATGAGATGAAAGAGCTCAAATTCTTCTACCCTGATGAGATAAGTTTAGAAATGATTAGCCCACCGATTAGGCCTGTTGTTAAGAGATACAAGGAAGGCATTGCTTTTCAATAGTTTCGCACTTAGAATTTAAGTATACCAAAGCATAAAAGGAGGCTAAGCCATGAATTTGAATGTCAGAGGTATCCGTTATCAGGTAAGTGATGAAACGAGGGCTTTTCTGGACAAGAAGCTTCAAAAGCTTCAATTTGCAGAGGGATATCTGCAGGATCTGGATATTGTCATGAAAAGAGAAACTGTCGGCCAGGGGTTTCATATAGATGCCCAGCTTCATTTCAAATGGGGCTCAGTAAAGATGGTCAGCTATGACTGCTACGAGCTTTATGAAGGCATTGAGGCCATTGCAGACAAGATTGAAAGCGCAGCTAGAAAAGAAAAGAGTAAGGTAATTGAAAGCTGAGAAAACAGCAGAAGCCTATAAGAGAATCCGGGTTGAAATTTTTTTCTTCCCGGATTTTTTATTTTTGCTCTTAACAAGCGTTAAGAGCTGTGTTAAGATAAAAACAGGAAAACTACTTAATCAGAGGTTTAAAGATGAAAGGACTTACAAAAAGACAGCAGGAAGTTGTGGAATTTATTGAAAACTACATGAACACAAACGGTTTTTCTCCTAGCGTAAGAGATATTGCTGATAACTTCGGATTTTCTCCAAAGGCAGCCTATGATCACATGACAGCTTTAAAGAAAAAGGGGATTATTAAATCTGCAGACAACCTTCCCAGAGGCCTTGCTCTGATTAAGAGGTCTACAAACAGTGCAAATACCATCTTTAAGATTCCTGTAGTAGGGACTACAGCAGCAGGCACTCCCATCTTTTCAGAAGAAAACTATGATGGGTATGTAAACATTCCTCAGAGCCTTGTTGCAAGAAGTGACTCAGAGAACCTTTATGCTCTGAGAGTCCGTGGGGACAGCATGATTGAAGACGGTATAAATGATGGAGATCTTGCCATCATGCTTAAGACTAAGACTGCTGATAATGGAGACATTGTTGCCGCCAGCATAGGGGAAGATGAAGAGTACTCCATAACTCTCAAGCATTTCTATAAGAATGCTGACCGTTATGAACTCAGGCCGGCAAACTCTGCCTACAAGAGCCTTATCTCCACCCACTGTGATGTACACGGGAAACTCCTTATGATAATCAGGAATTACTGATGGAAAAAGTCTATCTTCTTCTTGGGCCTGAAAAGGGTCTGAAAAATGATTTTCTAAAACGGCTTAAAACCTCGCTCGGAGAGTGCGAGGTTTCCCGTTTTTATGCATTTGATGATTTTGAAGATGGTTTTTATGGCCAGCTGGGTGGCTCTGATCTGTTTGCAGAAAAGAAGCTTGTTATTTTAGATGAGGTTCAGGAACTGAAAACCAAAGAGAAGATAGACCCTCTGGTTTCATACATTAAAAACCCCACAGACTCAGTAGTTCTTGTTCTCATGTCAGCTGTTCAGAAGGTTGCTCCTGAGATAATGGCTGCTATTCCGGACCAGAAAAATGGAATTGTCAGGTTCTTTGAGCTTTTTGAAAACAAGAAGGAGGAGTGGGTCTCTTCTTTCTTTTCAAGAAACGGAGTTAGAGCTTCCTCAGACGCAGTTTCTGCTATTATCACCAAAGTTGAGAATAACATAAGTGAGTTTGAAGTAGTCTGCTCTCAGCTTGTCATGTACGTTAAAAACGTAGAAGGGCGGGATACTCTTACAGCAGATGATGTAGAAGAATTTCTAGTACACACAAAGGGAGAAGATGATTTTAGTCTCTTCAGCTCTATTATTTCAGGAAATCTTGAGAAATCCATTGAGTGCTTGAGGGCTTTTTTAAGCTCTTCAGAGAACCAGGCCATGGTGGCTTCTACTATCCCGTCAAAGCTCTCTACCTATTTTAGAAGAACTCTTTTTATTTCTAATCTTTCAGCCACCATGCCAATAGAGAAGGCTTTTTCAGAAAAGCTCTTTGCTGAAGAAAAGCCTATTTCTGCTAAAAAACTGAAAGACGCCTATACAAAGGCTGTGAATACTTACTCCAAAAAAGAGATTGAGCGCATTTTGGTACTTCTTTCTGAGTATGATATTAAGGTTAAAGAAGCAGGAAGACTTCAGAGTATTATGGTTGAGAAGTGCATAACAGATATAGTGAAAAATAGGGGAAGGCACCCACAACCTGTTACTTTCTTGAAAACGAAGAGTTAATATTTAATTCACTTCTGTACTTACTTACAGTTCTTCGAGCGCAGGAGACGCCCTTCTCTTTAAGAAGGTCAGAGATTTTTTGATCAGAGAGTTTTGGATTTTCAGAAATAATCTCAGCTATCATATCTTTAACAGCATTTCTGCTCATGCTCTCTCCGCTGTCAGTAGCTACGCCTTGAGAGAAGAAGTATTTAAGCTGAAAAAGTCCCCAGTCAGTATCAACCCACTTGTTCTGAGAGAGTCTGCTCACCGTTGTTTCATGCACTCCTATCTTTTCAGCTATCTCTTTAAGGGAGAGAGCCTTTAAGTACCTGGGTCCATCGGTAAAAAAGTCATGCTGGGCTTCCATGAGGGCAATCGCTGCCTTGTAGATGGTCTGGTAGCGTAGCTCAACCTGTCTTATCAGTAGTTTTGCCTCCGCAAGAGAAGCGTTTATGTACTTAGAAGCCTCCTTTGCCTCAGGGCCGCTGAGTGAAGAAGCAAGACTAGCAAAAGAGTCTGAAATCTCAAGATTCGGCAGGCTGTCACGGTTAATTGTCAGAACCAAGCGCCCACCCTTTGTTCTGATTGAGAACTCTGGCACAACATAGGACTCAGATTCTCTTGAGAAGTTTCTTCCTGGGTATGGGGTGAAGGACTTTAAGATGGAGTAGAAGGTCTGAAGGTCTTCTTCTGAGATTTTCAGAGCACGGGAGACTTCAGTCATCTTTCCATTGTTCAGCTTTTCCAGATAGTCATAGACTATGGCAGAGAAGATTTTCAGATCTTCTTCATTCATGCCTGAGTTTTTTGCCTGAAGAACCAAGGACTCTCTAAAGTCTTTTACACAGACCCCGTACGGGTCAAAAGACTGGACTAGGGAGAGGGCGGCCTCTATATCTTTTTCATCAAAGACCTTTTCTTCAAAAAGAGAAGAGAGGGGGAGGATGAAAAAACCGTTTTCATCTAAGTTCCCTATCAGCATTTCAGCTATTTCTGAGACAGATTCGCTTGTATGGACTTCTCCAAGCTGGGAGAGAAGGTGCTCACTTAGGCTCTCTCCGATTATGGAAGAGTTTTCAAGCATCTCCTGTTTCCTGTCTGAAGCTTCGTAGTCCGAAGAAGAGAAGGAAGAGAGTTCATAATCAGCTGCGTCTGGTGCAGAAAGAAACCCGTCTGTCTCTTCATTATCTGTACTTATCTTTGTCTTAATTGGCTCTTCAAATTCACCTTCTGGAATCTCCAGGGCTGGATTCTTTTCTATCTCTTCCTGAATGTGGGCTTTCAGTTCCTGAACGGGGAGAGTGAGGAGGGCAAGGGATTGGAGCATCTGAGGGGAGAGAATCTGTTCTTGTTTCAGACTCTGGGTAAGACTAAGGTCCATCACTCCTCCTCAAACAGATCTCCAAAGTAGATTTGACGGGCTATCTCGTTTTTCAGAAGCTCTTCTTTTCCACCAGAGACAAGGATGCTTCCGTTACTGATTATGTGTGAGCAGTCGGTAATGGCCAGGGTGTCTCTAACATTGTGATCAGTAAGAAGGATTCCTATCCCTCTGTCTGCCAGGTCTCTGATTATGTGGCGTATCTCATAGACAGCTTTAGGGTCAATTCCTGCAAAAGGCTCATCCAGCAGCAGAAAACGTGGGTTTGTGGCTAGGGATCTGGCTATCTCGGATCTTCGTCTCTCGCCACCACTTAAGGTGTAGCCTTTCTGGGTGGCTATGGCGTTCAGCCCAAAGTTCTCAATTAGGCTCTCAGTAAGCTCTTTCTTCTCTGCTTTTGAGAGATCTTCTCTGCT
>CAJOOY010000056.1 GCA_905236385.1 uncultured Spirochaetia bacterium | reverse complement strand
GGTGGCCCTATGATGGGTTTTGCCATGACTAGTTTAGACGTGCCGGTAGTAAAGACCACAAACGCAGTAACTCTCTTAGCTGAAGATGAGGTAGAGGAGGCTGAAAAGGAAGTTACAAACTGCCTGCATTGCGGCCGCTGTACCACAGTCTGTCCGCAGGGTCTGGTTCCTCAGCTCATGGCAGACGCGGTGCATGTAGGGGATCTGGAGCGCTACGAGTACAAACTCTACGGACTTGAGTGCATTTCCTGCGGCTCCTGTACATTCATCTGTCCTGCAAGGAGACCTCTGACGCAGTTATTCAAGCAGACTAAGGCTGAAATCATGGCAGCCAAACGTGCAAAGGCAGGTGCCAAATGATGAACACAGCTTTGAATATTTCATCCGGACCACATGTAAGAAACAAACTCTCAACCCGCATGATTATGGCCCTGGTGCTTCTGGCTCTGCTTCCTGCAACAATTGTAGGAGTAGTTGTCTACGGAACACATGCTCTGTTAATTATCCTCTGTTCAGTTGGAACAGCAGTTCTCTCAGAGTATTTGTTTGACCTACTGGTTCACAAGGATCCAAAAGGGTGCCTGGATGGCAGTGCGGCCCTCACAGGCTTGCTTCTTGCTCTCTCCCTCTCTCCAAGTACACCGCTTTACGCCCCGATTCTTGGTGCCGTCTTTGCCATAGTTGTAGTAAAAGGCTGCTTCGGAGGACTTGGAAAGAACTTCTTGAACCCGGCTCTGGCTGCCAGGTGTTTCTTACTCATCTCATTCAGTAACCCCATGACTGCTTTTAAAGTAGATGCAGTTACCAGCGCAACTCCGGTAGCTGAATTACTTGCAGGAAGAGCTGTAAACATAACTTCCATGTTCCTCGGAACATCAAACGCAGTAATCGGCAGCTCCATCCTTGCTCTTTTAATTGGCGGCCTGCTGCTGTGGGCTTTTGATATAATCCACGGAGAAATCTGTTTCTCAGTACTGGGAGCTTTCACACTCTTTGTTGCTCTCTTTGGCGGTCAGGGTTTTGACCCAGCCTTCCTGGTTGCAAACATCTGCGGTGGTGGAATAGTCATGGGTGCCTTCTTTATGGCTACCGACTATGTTACTTCTCCGGTCAGCAAGAAAGGCCAGATTATCTACGGAGCAGTTATTGGAATTCTGGCTGGTCTTTTCCGTGTTTACGGATCTTCAGCTGACTCAGTCAGCTACTCAATCCTGATTGGAAATCTCCTTACTCCTATGATAGATATGTACGTGGTTCCAAAACCGTTTGCCTACACCAAGAAAGAAGTTTCTAAGCGTAACGGCGAGCCAAAGAAGACATTTAAGGACTTTGTTCCTCGTCCGGTTATAGTGATTGCAATCATTACCCTGATTGCCGGTGTGGCCCTCGGTGGAACCTACAGGATGACCGAAGAGACCATCAGCATCCAGAAAGAAAAGAAAGCCTGGGCTTCTTATCAGGCAGTTGTTCCTGGAGCTGTAGAGTTCAAGCAGGTTGAAGCAGTAAATGAGATAGCCGGACAGATCTACGGAACTGAGTTTGGAAGAGTTAAGATCAACCAGGCTGTTGAAGGCCTTGATGAGAGCGGAAACACTGTTGGATACGCTGTTGAGGCTACTTCTTCTGAAGGTTATGAAGGAAATATAACTATTTCAATCGGTATCAGTGCTAATGGAACAATCAACTCCATCTCATTCACAGAGCTCAATGAAACTCCGGGTAAGGGTATGCTTGCTTCTGAGCCTGAGTTCAAGGATCAGTTCAACGGCATGGCAGCTACCAAGCTGAAACTTGTCAAGAGCGGAAAGAGCGCTTCAAATGAAGTAGACAGTATCTCCGGAGCCACAATCACTTCAAATGCGGTTGTAAATGCAGTTAACGCTGCACTGGACTTCTACAACAACACAATCAAGGGGGAGTGAAGATGAATAAATATGTTGAAAGACTGTACAACGGTCTTATAAAAGAAAACCCCACCATGGTACTCATGCTTGGCATGTGCCCCACTCTTGCTGTTTCTACAAGAGCCATGAACGGTATTGGAATGGGTCTGAGTACAACAGCAGTCCTTATTCTCTCCAACCTTGTTATCTCTCTTTTGAGAAAAGTTATTCCGGATGAGGTGAGACTTCCGTCCTACATTGTTATAGTTGCTTCTTTGGTTACTGTTACAGAGCTGCTGCTGGAAGCCTATATTCCTTCTGTTTATGAGGCACTGGGAATCTACATTCCGCTTATTGTTGTCAACTGTATAATCCTCGGAAGAGCAGAAGCTTTTGCAAACAAGAACAAACCACTGCTGTCTGTCATGGACGGAGTAGGTATGGGTCTTGGGTTTACAGTAGCTCTTACCCTGGCTGGTCTCTTCAGAGAGGTTCTTGGAAACGGAACAGCTTTTGGATTCCGGATTCTTCCTTCCGGCGTTCAGCCTATAGCCATCTTTGTTCAGCCACCTGGAGCCTTCCTGGTAATTGCTCTTTTCATAGTCATCATGAATGCAATCGGAATCAAGACCAGACAGAAGAAGCTGGTAGAAGGCTGTGACGGGTGCTGCTCTACCTGTGCTTCAACATGTAAGGAGGCAGAAAAATGAAAGCTTTGATTCTTATCATGATCAGTGGAGCACTGATAAACAACGTAGTTTTGAACCAGTTCCTTGGTATCTGTTCATTCTTAGGTGTCTCCAAGCAGATGAAGGCCTCCGCCTCCCTTGGAGCAGCAGTTATCTTTGTTCTGACCATTGCCTCAGCAGTAGCAAGCCTACTGTATGATCTGGTTCTGGCTCCGCTGGGACTGGATTTTATGAAGACTATTGTTTTCATTCTGGTTATTGCGGCCCTGGTACAGATAGTTGAGATGTTCCTTAAAAAGACTTCTCCTGCAGTTTATAAAGCTCTGGGAATCTTCCTTCCGCTTATTACAACAAACTGTGCTGTTCTCGGTGTGGCTCTCACAAACGTCCAGAATGGTTACAATTTTATAGAATGTGTTCTTTCCGGTTTTGGAACAGCAGTCGGTTACACAATTGCAATTGTCCTGCTTGCCGGTATCAGAAGCAGGATTCAGGAGACAGACCTCCCTGAGCCACTTAGGGGCGCCCCAATAGTCCTGATTTCCGCAGCTCTCATGTCCATAGCCTTCATGGGCTTCTCGGGCCTGAATATCTGATAGGAGGAAGATATGAGTACTGTAATCATCACTGCTGTTGTCATAACTCTTGTCGGGGTAGTTGTCGGTGTGGCCCTTGTCTACACGGGAAAGAAATTCCACGTTGAAGTTGACCAGAGAGAGGTGGAAGTGCGTTCCTGCCTGCCCGGTAACAACTGTGGTGCCTGCGGCTTTGCCGGGTGCGATGCCATGGCTGCGGCAATTGTAGCCGGAGACGCTCCTGCCAACGGATGCCCTGTCGGCGGTCAGAGCGTAGCAGACAAGATCAGTGCTGTCATGGGAGTTGCCGCAGGAGAAGCTGAAAAGCGCGTGGCCTTTGTTCGCTGTAAGGGAAACTGCTCAGTGACCACAAACCAGGCTAACTATGTTGGCATTCAGGACTGTAGAAGTGCTTCTCTTTCCGGAATCAGCATTACTTCCTGCGACTATGGCTGTTTGGGTCTTGGTTCCTGCGTTTCAGTCTGTCCGGAGCACGCAATTGTGGTAAAAGACGGGGTGGCGGTCGTGAGCCGGGAGAAGTGCATTGGCTGTGGCCTTTGCGCCAAAGCCTGTCCAAAGTCCCTCATAGAGCTCATACCCGTAAACAATTACGTGGCTGTTCAGTGTTCCAACAAGGACAAGGGGCCTCAGGTCAAGAAAGTGTGCTCGGCCGGGTGTATTGGCTGCATGCTCTGCACCAAGCAGTGTGAGTTTGATGCCATCCATGTTGAAAACAACCTGGCCCGTATAGACTATTCAAAGTGTACCCAGTGCGGCAAGTGTGCTGAGAAGTGCCCTGTGAAGGTAATTACTATTAAGGGGTGATTATGGAACATAAAAAACTGTTAAAGATTGTTATCTCTGTTGTTATTATTGCCCTTTGCTGCGCTCTGCTAGGCATTTTTGGGGACGACTTGTATTATCACCTCAAAAACCGCGGTGCTCTGGGCCCGCTTACCGGGGAAGATATAACTTACGTGAGCGCCACAGCCCCAACAGCCACAAGCAAAGACGGGACAATTAACGCTTCCGACTGGGCAGAAACCTATCCGTATATTGTTGCCTCCATGGGAGCTAACAAGGATAACTCCTATATAACAAGCTACCTTGAAGAGGACCCGTACCTTGTAAATATCTATGAAGGCTTTGGGTTTGCTAAAGAGTACGGTAGCGCAAGAGGCCATGAGTACACTCTGGAAGATGTCTCAGCCACGGCCCGCCCGCACGCTCTTGCAAACTGTCTCACCTGTAAGACTCCAAACTTTGCTAAGCTTGTAAATGACATGGGAGTCGCCGCTTACACTCTTGATTTCAATACAGCTCTTGGCATGATGGAAGAGAGTATAAGCTGTTACACCTGCCACGGTAACAACGCCGGAAACAAGGGTGAGATAGTGATTACTCACTCCTACGTGGCCAAGGCCCTTGGCTCAAATATGAGCAGTATAGACAGCGCCACACTTTCCTGTGGCCAGTGCCATATAGAGTACTACTTTACTCCAACAGATAAAGAGACCATGATGCCTTACTCCAGTGTTGAAGAAATGACTCCTCAGGCCATTCTTGCCTACTACGACAACATGGTTCTTCCTGATGGCTCTGTCGGCTTCTCCGACTGGACTCAGCCAAGCACCGGAGCCAAGCTGCTGAAGGCTCAGCACCCAGAGATGGAAACCTATCTTCTTGGTAAGCACGCTTCTCTTCTGAACTGTGCTGACTGCCACATGGCTATTGAGATGGCAGATGACGGAACAGTCTATCACAGCCACTACCTGGTAAGCCCGCTTGAGAGCGAGACCCTTCTTTCAACCTGTGCCGAGTGTCATGGAGATACAGACATGGTTGAAATGGTCCACCGCATCCAGGAGCGCGTAACAGCTAGAGAAACAGAGGTTGGAAACAAGCTCTCTGATTTCAAGACAGCCCTCGCTGGTGCAGTAGCTGCTGGAAGCAGGGATGAGGCCACCCTTGAGACTCTGCGTAAGCTCTACAGAGAGGCTCAGTGGTTCTTTGATTTCTGCTATGTTGAAAACTCTGAAGGAGCTCACAACTCAGATCTGGCTTTCAACTGCCTTGATATTTCAGAGTCTCGCATTGAAGAAGCCATGCTTTTACTCAACTAGCTTTGCTTAAGATGAAAGAGTCGTTAAGAAAAGTTCTGAAATTTATCTCCTCCATGCGCTTTGCCATAATCCTTCTTCTGGTTCTGGTTTTTGCGTGTGTAATTGGAAGCCTCATTCCCCAAGGCTACTCCTACTCTTACTACTACTCCGCCTACTCAGAGCGCCTGGCGGCAATAATCCTGGCTCTTAACCTGGACAGCGTTTTTCACTCCTGGTGGTTTGTCCTGATTACTGCTTTTCTGGTACTCAACCTCCTTTTATGCAACATAATCAGGCTCCCAAGTCTGATAAAAAGAACCAAGGCTTATACTTCTCCTGTTAATCTTCCAAATTCTTTTCCGAAGGCGGGAGAAACGATAGAAGGTGTCTATAAAGGAGATATTCAATCTTTCTTCAAGACTTTGGGCATGAAGAGCTCCTCTGGTTCTGACAGGCACTATGCTCACAAAAACGTAATAGGAGTCTGGGGCGCTTGGATTTGCCACATAGGAGTCCTCCTGCTGATCCTTGGCTACTCACTTGGACAGATGACCTACAAAGAGTACACAGTCTACGGAGTTCCTGGGGAGATGAAGAGAATAGGGGACACGTCCCTGGTTCTTTCAATAGATGATTTTGAAATAGGCCTAAGAGAAGATGACACAGTAGAGCAGTACACTGCAGTTATCACCGTCTACAACCTGGAGCAGGGAACAGAGGGCAGAACTGCTGTAATCAGTGTAAATAATCCTGCAGATTTGTATGGGCTGCGCTTCTACCAGAACTCAACTGGTTGGGCTGCTACGGTTTCTGTTGATAAGGAAGGGGCTTTTCTTCAGGAGAGCGTTGTCTGTTCAGGGGACTACTTAGTTGTCTCTGACAATGAAGATCTGGTCATCTACTTCAACGCCTTTTATCCAGACTACGTCTTAATCCAAGGCTATGGACCGGCAACCCGGTCTTCTGGTTTAAATAACCCAGCCTACCTTTACTCAGTCTATTACAAGGGCCGGATTCTTGGTATGAACGTTCTGCTTAAAGACGAGGTTCTGACTATAGACGACTACACAGTGCACTTTACTGAGCCACAGAACTACACTCTAATTCAAATAAAGAAGGACTCATTTACCTTCCTGGCTTTCATAGGAGGATTGGTGATTATGGCTGGCTTGTTCCTGGCTTTCTATGTTCAGGTATCAGCTGTTGAAGCTGTTGAGTGTGAAGATGGGAGTTGGAAGATTACTGCAACCTGCAAGAAGAGCAATATGGCATTTAAAAACAAGCTGAATGAAGTACTCACTTCTGAGCCGAAAGGAGAGGAAAACAATGTTTGAGATTGAAAACACCCTATTTACAATAGTCATGTTCTCATACCTGGCTTCCATGCTTTTGTATTTTTTCTACATAGCAATAAAGAAGGAAACTCTTTCCAAAGTTGCTTTTGCTGTCCAGCTTTTTGGCTTTGTTCTCCACACAGCTGCAATCATCTGCAGAGGAATAGGAGCTGGGCGACTGCCACTGACAAACCAGTATGAGTTTGCCACCTCTTTTGCTTGGGGCTTGTGCCTATTAAGCCTGATCTTCATCTTCCGTAACCGCTTCTACGTAATGGGTGCTTTTGTCTCCCCGGTAACCTTTCTCCTAATAGGCTACGCGGCCATGCAGAGTAAGGAAGTGAGATCTCTTATGCCAGCTTTGCGTTCAAACTGGCTTGGAATCCACGTTTCAACTGCCATTTTGGCCTACGGAGCCTTTGGTGTGGCCTTTGTTCTTGGAATAATTTTTCTTCTAAGGGACAAGCTCAGTGCCAGAGGTTTTCTGGATCAGCATATTCCAAACAAAGAAAAATTAGATTTAATTGAATACAGAAGCGTATCTCTTGGAATTCTGTTTCTATCTTTCACAATCATCACAGGCGCCATCTGGGCAGAGAGAGCCTGGGGCAGCTACTGGTCATGGGATCCAAAAGAGACATGGTCTCTGATTACATGGCTTATCTACGCTGTCTACCTGCACCTTAGAGTCAGGCGTGGCTATCAGGGAAAGGGCGCTGCCATCTTTGCAGTAGTGGGCTTCATCTGTGTCCTTTTCACCTACGTTGGCGTAAATACTTTTATTCCAGGCCTGCACAGCTACGGTTGATATTCGGAGGTATGCTTACAAATGCATTTATCAGTTATCGGTTCTGTTCTTACTACCCAAAACTACATTGATTTTCTCTGTAGAATCTTTGCCTCTGTTATCTGTGGAGGAATAATTGGTTTTGAAAGAGAGAAGCGCTTTAAGAGTGCAGGCCTTGGCACACATATGATTGTCTGTCTTGCAGCTTCTATAATGATGATTGTTTCTAAGTATGCGTTTATGGATATAGTGGGACTGGATGGGATGAAAATTCAGCTTGACGGCTCTCGTATAGCCGCTTCTGCTGTTCAGGCCATAGGTTTTATCGGTGTTGGAGTAGTTGTTGTCAAAAAGGAAAACACCCTGGGCTTGACAACCGCTGCAGGATTGTGGGCAACAGTTGGAATAGGTCTGGCCCTGGGTGCCGGCATGTACCTGATTGGATTTTTTGCTACAGCCACCATCCTCGTCATCCAGTGGGCTCTTCACCATTTCCATATTAAATACCACACATTCAACATGGGCCTTCTGACAACCAATATTACAAAGAGAAACATGAGCTACAGTGAGTTCAGAGACAGGCTTTCCAAGCTTGACCTGAAAGTGAGAGACATTTCTGTTTCAAGTTCCGGAGAGGGAACCGTTGTCTCGGTGATAGCCCGTTTCAAGAACATGGACTCCTCAATCCGCCTCATTGATTCATGCCAGGAGGGTGGTCTGTTTGACAGCATTCAGCTGAATCCGACCATCTTCTGATTGGTTTGATGAACCTTGGCAAAGAAACAGAAACGCTTGAATTTAAGAAATCTACCGGCGTCTATTGCTTCCATTCTGAATAAGCACGGAATTGGTACGCCATACTTCGGAGTAAAACAAAATGGAGAAGTGTTTCAAGAGCTGTGTAAGAAAGCATCAAGCGCGTTGGTGCAAAGAAGAACTCGACATGGGAAGTCCTGAAACAGAATCCTGCATGGTATAATTGAATTGTAGAAGGCGGGCAGGATACAATAAGAAGAACTGAGAGGAGGTAGTATGAGAGCTAAGGTCTATTTCTCAAGAGAGATAACTCCGCAGAAGGTGGTGGAGCTGTATAAAAAGTTGGGAATTGCCCTCCCGGGCAAGGTGGCTGTAAAGGTGCATTCCGGAGAAAAGGGGAACCAGAACTATATTCGTCCAGACTTCTGGAAGCCGGCTGTAGACGAGGTTAACGGGACCATAGTCGAGTGCAACACTGCCTATGGGGACGCTTCCGGTGGGGTGCGTGACCATACTCCGTCTCACCTTAGGCTTTTGAAGGCTCATGGCTGGATTGGGACATTTGATACGGACCTTATGGACGCCGAAGGTCCGGATGTGGTATGGAAGATTCCCAATGGAAAGGTGCTCAAGGAAAACCATCTGGGCAAGCATATACTGAATTATGATTCCATGCTGGTTCTGGCACACTTCAAGGGCCACCCAATGGGAGGCTTCGGTGGAGCACTCAAGCAGCTGTCAATTGGCTGTGCTTCAGCAGTTGGAAAGGCACTGATTCACTCCGGAGGAGTATCTGAGAGCAATATTGAAGCGTGGAAGCTTCATGCAGAGCAGGACCGCTTCTGTGAAGCCATGGCAGATGCAGCTTCTTCTGTTGTAAAACACTTTGAAGGGAAGATTGCATATGTAAATGTCATGAAGAATCTGTCTGTAGACTGCGACTGCTGTTCCGTGGCTGAAGATCCGTGTATGAAAGATATAGGTATTCTTGCTTCCCTGGATCCGGTGGCTATTGATCAGGCCTGCATTGATCTCATCTATGCCGCAAAAGATGATCCCGGGCAGGCTCATTTTATTGAGCGTGTGGAGTCAAGGCACGGAATTCACACCATAGAAGCAGCTGCCGAGCTTGGCTTCGGGGTGCGTGAATACGAGCTGATTGAGCTTTAAAAACAGAGGGGCAGACATTTAGCTCTGCCCCTTGTTTGTCTTCTTTCAGGTTCATTTAAGTTTCGTGCCGTCTTTGAAGGCATTTCCTACTTTGGGACCTATTCCGTAGTAGGCGTTGCCGAATGGGTCAAAGCTTATGGGTTTGAGCTTGGTTACATCTACGTGGCCGTCGGTGATTATGCTTTCATCAGCACTGACATTTATTATCTCACCAACAAGAAGGCCGTTTTCAAAACTCTTTACCTTGCATTCTAGGGCAAGTGGGAGTTCGTCAATGAGTGGGGCATCTACAAATTCACTCTTTGTTGCGTGAAAGCCTGCTTTCTCAAACTTGTTTGGAACTTTTCTTCCGGATTCAACTCCAACGTAGTCACAAGGAACAACCTGATCCTCGGTTGCCATACTCACAGTGAAGGCCTTTCTTATGGCTAGGTTGTCAGTGGTTTTGTGCTTTGAAAGGCTGATTGTTATTTCTTTATAATCTGTTGTAATTCCCCAGGCTGCGTTCATGGCATTTGGAACGCCGTCTTCATCATATGTGCCGATGATAAGTACTGGCTGTGGGTACATAAGTGGTTTTGCTCCAAAATTGATTCTGCTCATTTTTTTCTCCTAATAGAGAAATAATACAACACTGGAAGGATTGTAAACAAGGAAGCCTTGAGCAAAAGAAAAGAGAGCTACCGGTCAGATAACTCTCTTTTGCCCAGAACGGGACTCGAACCCACACATCCTTGCAGAAACTTGGACCTGAACCAAGCGCGTCTACCAATTCCGCCACCTGGGCTTGTTCGTTGAACGGTCAAATATTATCTTGTATGTGAGGCGGTTGTCAATTAGTATGAATGCGGAGGATTCCATGGATATCCAGAGAGAAAAAGAAGAAGCAAGCCTGGCCGGAGAAAGAGCCTTAAGATCTCTTTATGAAGCCAGAAATGCCTTAAGTAGCGCAGGAAATTGGGGCCTGCTGGATATATTTACAAGTGGTGGTGGCGGACTGTTCTCAACCATCATGAAACACTCAAAACTCAACACAGCACAGAGCGCTTTGCAGAGAGCCAGGTATGATTTAGATGTGTTTAATAGAGAACTCAAAGATGTTTCAGAGACTATTGGAAATATTGAAATGTCAGAGTTTCTGACCTTCTTTGACTACATGGATAGCTTCATAGCAGAGATTATGGTCCAGAAGCGCATATCTGACATGAAAGGTGCTGTGGAGCGTGCCATAGACCAGGTTGAGAGAATTCTCAGGAGGCTTAACTGAAATGATAATCAAGGCTGATGCAAATTCAGATCTGAACGCACTTTTTAATACTGATACAAAAGAAGAACTGGTTGTGGAGCTTCCTGCAGCTTTCACGTATAGACAGAAGGTAAAGATCAACAGAGACAACGTAACCATAATGGGTAACGGCTCAAAGATAGTTTACACGGACTGCAACGGAAACTATGAGAACACAATAAGATATAACACAGCCACAGCTGACAGTGCAGTACTGAGCATAAACGGCAGTACAGTTCTCATAAGAGACCTGATTGTAGAAAATGATTTTGATTATGAAAAAGCAAAGAAAGAGAGAGAAGAGGCGACTAAGAAGATGGGCCTGCAGGCTGTAGCTGTCTATATTTCTCCCTCTTCGGATGAGGTTGTTTTTGACTGCTGCCGGCTTTTGGGGCATCAGGACACACTCTTTGCAGACGGGGTGCACAACCTATTTGTTGATTGCACCATTGAAGGCTCCGTGGACTTCATCTTCGGAAGAGCAAATGCAGATTTTCATAACTGCACTATAGTCTCAAACGGAGAGGGATTTGTGTGCGCCCCTTCAACAAAGGCTGACTCTGACATGGGTTTCTCATTCATGGACTGTACATTTACAGCCACCGAAGGAGTGCCGGAGAGGAGCGTCTATCTTGCTCGCCCTTGGCACCCGTGGGGAGATGAGGGCGTCTCTTCCTTCATGTTTGTTTCAAACTGTAAGCTTGGAAACCATATTAATCTCAAGCTCTGGACAAGTATGATGGACAGCAGAGGCAAGAACCATCTTCCTCAGGAGAACCGTTTCATAATAGATGACCAGTCGATTCTGAATTAAAAAAAACAAGAAAAAGCACCAACAAAAGGTCATTTCCAGATTTACTATCTTTTTTATTTTGACACTTTCTGTTAAACTGTCAAAAACAAACAAAAAAAGAAACAGGAGAGGATCTGCTTTGAAAAACAAAGAAAACCTTAACCCTTGGGAATACCTGGATCAGTTCAGGGGAACCTATTTTGATGGGCAGTGGCCCACAATCAGGGAAACCTTTCATATATCAGCTGTAACGTATGCAGAGCGTCCATGTTGGACAGACCCTGCAAAGAAAGGCGTAAAACTCACCTATGCTCAGGCAGAAGAGAAAATCTACAGTGTCTCTTCATGGCTCAGGGAAAGGGGAGTGACAAAAAACAGCCACATAGCAATTACTGGAAAAAACTCACCGCAGTGGGCAGTTGCATTCTTTTCGGTGCAGTATGCCGGCTCAGTATCAGTGCCGCTGGACAACACACTTCATCCGGCAGAACTTGAGAACATCATCTCTTTCGGAGACATCTCAATGGTCTTTGGCGACAAGGAAAGACTGGACTCCCTGAGTGAGGAAGTCAGGCAGAAGCTGACACTTGTCTGCCTTGAAGAAAACGACAGCTATCCATACATTATGGACCTAAAGGGCCCGGAAAACCTTCGTTGTCCCTCCCAAAAGAGCGCCTACACACAGTCTGAGGACCTGGCAGTCATGCTTTTCACCAGCGGTACCATGGGAAACCCGAAGGGTGTCATGCTTACGAACGAGAACCTGATCAGCTGTGCCTATCTCTCCCAAGGACTGATGAATATTCATCCGGAAGATGTATTTTATATAATCCTACCCATCCATCATGCATTTGCTCTTCAGGCAGACCTGCTTGAAAGCATGAGCATGGGCTCTCATCTGGTCTTTGGAAAGCGCCTGACAGTTGCAAATATCCTTAGAGAGATGCACGAATACAAGGTAAACGTTCTTGTGGCTGTCCCAATGCTCTACAACAAAATGCTTAAAGGCCTGCTTTCGGGCATGAAGGCTAAGGGTCCTCTGACCTATGGCCTTATGCGTCTGGCCATGGGTATAAACGCATTTTTCAGAAACGTCTTCGGCTGGAACATACTCAAAAGACCATTTAGGAAGGTTCTTGCAAAGCTGAGTTTTGACAACTTGCGTATCTGCGTAAGCGGAGGTGGAGCTCTCCCCATTTCCACAGCCAGAACCTTCAGATCTCTCGGGCTGGATTTTGTCCAGGGGTACGGTCTGACCGAGACTTCTCCCATAACCCATCTCAATCCGCTCTACGCCTACAGGGACGGAAGTGTAGGGCGCCTCTGCCCCGGATCGGAGCAGAAGATTGTCTCTCCGGACAAGGATGGAAATGGAACACTGCACCTGAAGGGCTCAAGAATCATGATGGGCTACTATAAAAACCCGGAGGCCACAGCGGAGGTTCTGGACGCAGAAGGCTGGTTCAACACGGGTGATGTAGGCCACCTCGACAAAGACGGCTACCTCTACCTCAGCGGCAGGTCAAAGAACATTATTGTCACCGAAGGTGGTAAGAATGTGTTTCCGGAAGAGATAGAAGACATGTTCCAGCTGTACGAGGAGTTGGAGCAGGTGTGCATTGTCCCATACTACACAGACAAGAAAATGAAGACCGAAGGCGTAAGACTGTTGGCTTTGCCGTCCGCAAAGCTAAGGGAGGACCTTCAGGGCAAGAAGGAAGCAATAGAAAAGCGGATTAATGAGATTGTTACGGAAATCAACAGTCGCCTTCAGGCCTATAAAAAGATTTCACTCACGACCATTATCAAGGAGCCGCTGAAGACCACTTCTACCCACAAAATTAAGCGTAACGAGGCGCTTAAGGAGTACAAGATGGATTTGACTGAGGAGCACACTTTACAGGAATGCCAGTGATAGCTAAAATCTGAAATGCAGAGATTTCTGCGGAGGCAATATGGCTCAGGTCATTCTTAAGAATCTGTCAAAGGTTTATGGTGGCAAGACTCCGGTTGAGGCAGTCAAGGATTGTAGTATTGAGATAAAAGATAAGGAATTTGTTGTCCTTGTCGGCCCCTCAGGCTGTGGAAAAACCACCACTCTGAGAATGATTGCAGGCCTTGAGGAAATTTCAGGCGGGGAGATTATCATAGACGGGCAGGTTGTGAACCATATACCACCTAAGGATCGGGATATAGACATGGTTTTCCAGAACTACGCTCTCTATCCGCACATGTCAGTTTACGAGAATATGGCCTTTGGTCTGAAAATACGCAAGATTCCAAGGAAGGAAATAGATGCCCGTGTTCATGAGGCTGCAAGGATTCTGGGCATAGAAGACCTGCTGAAGCGCAAGCCCAAGGCTCTCTCTGGCGGTCAGAGACAGAGAGTAGCAGTAGGGCGGGCCATAGTTCGCCAGCCAAAAGTTTTCCTCTTTGATGAACCACTTTCAAACCTGGACGCCAAGCTCCGTGTCCAGATGCGAGCTGAGATTTCAGCTCTGCACGAGAAGCTTCAGGCTACCATGATCTACGTAACCCATGACCAGATTGAGGCTCTGACCATGGCAGACAGAATAGTTGTCATGAAAGATGGAGAGGTGCAGCAGGTCGGCACTCCAATGGAGCTCTACAACAACCCAGAGAACATGTTTGTTGCAGGCTTTCTAGGAACTCCTCCCATGAACTTCATGGCTGTCTTTGTTGAGTATGAAAACGGCAGCTACTACCTGAATGAAGGCTCTTTCCGCCTTAAAGCAAACATGCTTCATGATTCAATCCTCTCTCCATACGCTGGAAAGAAGATAATTATGGGCCTCAGACCTGAAGACTTTACCTTCTGTATGAAAGGCGAGGTGGACAGAACCATTAACGGAACCGTCTCAGTTGTTGAGCCGCTGGGCTCAGAGACAAATGTCTATGTAAGCACTCCTACAAATACCATTACTGGTAAAATCTCTCCTACTGCAATAGTACACAAGGGAGAGACCATCTCACTTCTTCCCACCATGGCAAAGGCCAAGTTCTTTGATATGGACACAGGGAAGGCCATCTTCTGAAAATGGGCGCTCTCTACTTTTTATCATTTCTGGTCCAGTCCATTCAGGCCTCCACAGGACCGTACCTGCAGATAATTCTGAGAAACAGCGGCTACTCTCACACCATTGTAGGCACCATAATGGGCGCTGGACTTTTACTTTCAGTAGCTGGTCCTCTGCTCATTTCCTTCATTTCCAAGAAATCCAGAAAGCCACGCCTGGTTCTGCTTCTTACAGGCCTGGCCATTGGAGTATTTTTAGCACCAGTAGTTTTCCCACTCTCTACAGCAGGGATCATAGTCTGCTACTGCCTGATGTACGTGTGTCTTTGTAGCATAAACCCACTACACGACAGCTACATAAATGACCATATTCCATCCCCATCCTACTACGGAAAAATCCGAGCCTGTGGAACCATGGGCTACGTTGGTATGCTCATTTTCTCTACACTCACGGCCTTTCCAAACCAAGAAAGTAACTCAAGCATTTTTCTAAATATAAGCATAAAAGTTGGAGCGTTTGTTCTTTTCTGCCTGCTGTTTCTTAAGCCAGACTCCAAAACCCACCAAGAGAGCTCACTTACAAAAGAAAAAGAGGCCAGCAGTTTTAAATCTCTCGGTTCAGTTTTCTACCTCTTTATCGCCCTCTTTGCCCTTGCTAGAGTAGCCCATGGCATAGTTGAAAGACTTCTTTCTTCCTACATGACAGAGGTTCTTGGCCTGGGCAGCAAATTCACGTTTTTCATAGCCCTTGGAGCTCTTTTTGAGGCCATGGTTATGATTCTTTTTGGCAAGAAAACAGCAAACGGAAAAGCCACCTGCTTGAACATGCTCCTTATCTCTACTTTTTCAGTGACGGTTCGCCTACTGATTTACTATCTTTTCCCGTCCAGTATAGTCATGTTTACCATAGCCCAAGCCATGCACGGGCTAACATACGGCATGGCACACATAGCAGCCACCGCCTACATAGCCACCCTTCTCGGCAAAGAGAAATTTACTCTTGGCATGGGCGTCTACCAGGCCCTCGGCTTCAACCTGCCTGAGATGATAGCTGTAAGCATAGGCGGCGCCGTAATCGACAACTTTGGCTACCCGGTCTTGTTCGCCTCCTACTCAGTCCTCCCCCTCGTGGCCGCCGCTCTCATGCTCGCTTTCCGAAAAAAACTTCTCTCTCGTTAATCTTCGTGCTACTATGAATTTATGAGCAGAAAACTGATCGGACACCTCTTTCTCTTGCTTATTCTCATCTCCCTCCTTTGCTCGTGCAATGCCGACCAGTTCCGTCAAACCGCCTCCCTCGCTTCTTCTCTTTCCACAAATCTCTCAAACCCAAACGGCAACACCGCCGCAACCAAGGAGACCGAATCCGCAGTTACCGAGTATCTACAACTCATTTCCTCCGACTCCCTAACAGATGAGCAAACACAGCTCAAATCAACCTATACAGAATCCATAGCCAAATACATAAACTCAGCTTCCTCAACAGAGCAGGGCAAAGCCACCCTGATGTCTCTCATGGCAACTGAAACGGAAATGGATGCTGATATTTTCAATGAGAAATATATTTCCGATTGCAATGCTATGTTTGGAGATGGTTTTAGCATCTATTCAAGTTTTTCACGTTTAAACTCGGGATCAGAATCAGGCTCAGGAGGAGGTATATCTGAGACCGTTTCAACTGCATTAACAAACATCCTACAAGATCTTGTTAGTCTTAAAGCCAATGAGGAGCTTCAGGATTCTGCTAACTATGGAAACATTACTACTCTAATGCTTTTTGACAGCGTAGTTGCTCACGTTGCTGAATTCAAAGACTTCATGAATGAAATAGAAAGCATTGAGGAACTTACAATTGAGATTATTGAGCCTATTGCTTCTCCAGTTCTAAGCGCTATCGGAGCCATAGATACAGTAAATGGAACAGGACTGAAGGATTATCTTAGCTCCCTTATTGATGAATTCTTATGATAGATTTTATAAAAAAGTCTTACATATTGAAACTTTTACACCATTTTGTTGTTTGTTTGTGTTAGCATGGTCTTAGGGGCTGAAGCTTGGGCACTGCCTTTCAGATATGGGGTTTAAAATGAATAAAAAATCTTTTTCCTTTGTTTGTTTTTTAACAATAGTCCTTATCAGTCTCTGTTTCTTTACAAGCTGTAACGCTGATCAGATGAAGGAGTTCGGAGAAGCAGGCGCTTCCCTTTCTTCAAATGTGGTCAACTCCAGAGGAAACACTCAGGCTGTAGAGGAAACAGAATCCACAATTAAATCAAGCATTGAGCTGTATACAAGTGATAATAGTTTAACGCCATCTGGTACACTCAGTGAAAACGCATCAAAGATAGCCACACTTATCAACAAGGCAGCTTCAACTGATAGTGGAAAAGCCAGCATTATTGCTTCACTACAGAAAGAAAGCGACATGAGTGCTGAAGATTACAATGATAAGCTTGCTGGGAAGTTTGGATACGTCATAAATAATGTTCTGGGCGATCAGATTTCAACCGTGGTTGATAATATAAAAGGCTCTATGGATTCTTTGATTGCTGAGGTTGAAGAGCCTGAGATTAAGCAGCTTCTTGAAGAAGTGAAAACTGGACTTGAAGAGATTGATAGTGCGAATGTAGCAGATGAGATAGGTGGATTTGTTGCAGATGTGTTCGGTCTGACCATTGATACTGAAGAAAATAGTGAAGCGAAGGCTACCTACGGAAATGTTGCTACCCTTATGGTAGTTGACGGTTTGATTTCTTCCGTTACTGAGCAGCTTCAGGAACAAGGGGTAGAACAGATGTCTTTTGAAAGTTCCTCAGTTGTTATAAACTTGGTTAATTCTATCCTGCCGGCCATGGGAGCCATTGACATAGCAAGCGGAACAAGTTTCAAGAATTTCCTGCAACAGGCAATTGATGTTTTGCCGGCTTTAATGGAAAGCTGATTGATTAGAGGAAGTGAATATGAAAAGAACAATTATATTTTTAATGGTAATTTTTGCTGCATTCAGTGCTTTTGCATATAACATGAACATTCCCGGAACCCCTTTTAATTCAATTAACAAGGCTTATGTCCCGACAGATGCTGCAGAAAGCAACTATGTAACATACGCACTCTTCAAGGATCCTACAGTTCTTTCAGGTGGAAAGTTCTCCTTAGCTCTTCCTTCTGTTTCTGTTACACAGTACAACACTTCTTCATTCCTTTCATCAGATGCAGGCTCAGAGCTCGCTTCTGATATTGTGAATCTTAGATTCTCGGAGATTGATAAGAACAGATTGATTTCTGCCCTGTACACAATTGTTGATAACTTGGGAGTAGGGTACAACGACCTTATTGATGTAGACGTTAACGCAGGTGCTGCCGGTAACAATTGGGTCATAGGTGTGAACGCAAGAGTTTCCACTGATTTGTGGTCAGAGTCTGGTGCCGGTACAGATGCACAGATCAAACCCATGTTGGATTTGACCGGAGGCTTTGGTTTTAATATTGGCTTAATTGAAAATGACAGCTTTAATCTGAACCTTGCTGTTGTAACAAAGTTTGCTTTCAGAGCCTACACTTTGAGCGACATAACAGCTTCATCAATTGAGAGTTTTAACATTGATGATGAGATTATCTGCTCAGGTTGGGCTGTTCCGGTGGATGTTGCCCTCGGAACGGAGCTCTACAACAAGACCCTTAGATTTACTCTCAGCGCCACAAACCTCAACGGTTACTACTACATGGCAAAGCACGAGAATTACAAAGCTGCTATTAACATCAAGGATGGAGACGAAGGCTATACTGAATATACTCCATGGTCTCTGAATGCTGCAGTTATCTTTGATCCAGATATTCCTGTCATTGATCCGAAAATCAGAGTTGAGCTGGTAGACATCTACAACTTTGTTCTGAACAAGGATGGCAATGAAGAGATTATGTCTCACCTGAACATTGGCGCAGAGGTTAAGATTCTTAACTTCCTTTCAGTAAAGGGAGCTCTTAATGCAGGCTACTGGCAGGTTGGTGCAGGACTTGATATTGCTGGAAACAACATAAGCCTTCTCTACGGTTGGCATGAGGCTGGAGACATGCTCGGTTACAAGCCGGTTGACTCACTCACACTCCGTGTAACTCTCGGATATGACGGCAATTGAGCATGGAATTTGTAGCTCTTGATTTTGAAACTGCTAACAGGTGCCCACAGAGCGCATGCTCCGTGGGCCTTGTCCGTTTTGATGGGCAGGGAAACATATCAGATAGGTTTTACACACTCATAAAACCACCTGAGCGTTACAACTATTTCCTTCCTGATTTCATAAACATTCACGGCATAAGACCATCGGACGTGGAAGACGCGCCTTTCTTTGACGAGATATGGCATATTATGCTTCGCTTCATAGAGGACAGTATGCTTGTGGCGCACAATGCCCGTTTTGATGTGGCTGTTCTCAAAAGTCTTCTTGATTATTTCAACTGCCCTGTGCCTTCAAACCGCTACCTGTGCACCCTTGAGGTCTCAAGGAGAATATGGCCTCAGCTGAGTAGTCACAGGCTTACATCTCTCAGCTCTTATTTTGATCTTCCGTACCAGGCACACAACGCCCTTGATGATGCAGCAAACTGTGGAAAAATCCTCTGCTTAGCATGCAAAGGTCATATGGAGACGGATATGGAGTTGAGAAAGTTTCTGATTGTCAGGGGAGTTCAGGTAAAAGCCCTGAACGTATGATTATTTTTCCCTGTAGGTGATTCTGCCCTTTGTAAGATCATACGGAGACATTTCAATTTTTACAGTATCTCCCGGGACAATCTTGATATGGTTCTGGCGCATTCTGCCAGACATATGGGCAAGGATGATATGTCCGTTCTTGAGCTCAACACGGAACATAACGTTGGGAAGGGCTTCCTTAACCAGTCCTTCAACTTCGATAGCTTCTTCTTTAGCCATTATTCCTCCTACAGAGTGTTTTCAAGGTACAGAATCATCTTTTTCTTGTCAATCCGTTGACCCTCAAGGTTAGCAGGGTTAAACTTAAAGTATAGAAATAATTAACAAAAGGGAGACACTTATGGATATTAGAGAATACGTTAATTCTGAGTACTCAAAGCATCTTGATACAGAAGGACTAAGAAAGAACTATCTTATTGAGACTGTTTTTGCAGAGGATCAGGTAACTACAACCTACAGCCATGTAGACCGCATGATTGCCGGCGGAATTATGCCGGTTAAGAAGATGCTTGAGCTTGAGGGCGGAAAGGAACTTGGAACAGAGTACTTCCTCGAGAGAAGAGAGCTCGGACTTATCAATATTGGTGAAACAGGTTTTGTTACAGTTGATGGCAAGGAGTATGAGGTTAACTATCAGGATGCTCTTTATATAGGAAAGGGTTCAAAAGACGTTAAGTTTGCAAGCAAGGATCCATCAAAGCCAGCTAAGTTCTACTACAACAGCTGCCCGGCACACATGACCTATCCAACAAAGCTTGTTCCTCTTAAGGACGCTGTTCACATGGAAGCCGGCAGCGTAGAACAGAGCAACAAGAGAGTTATAAACAAATACTTTGAAGCTTCAATTCTTGACACCTGCGCTCTTTCAATGGGTCTGACACATCTGGAAGAGGGTTCCTGCTGGAACACCATGCCGGTTCACACACATGAGAGAAGAATGGAAGTTTACTTCTACTTTGACCTTCCGGATGACAGAGTTGTTTTCCACCTCATGGGTAAGCCGGATGAGATCAGAACAATTGTTGTCAGAAACGAGCAGGCAGTTATCAGCCCGTCATGGTCCATCCACGCTGGAGCCGGTGTTGGAAACTACACCTTTATCTGGGGTATGACCGGAGAGAACAAAACTTACACCGATCAGGACTGGATTGAAATGAAGGATCTCAGATAACAGATCTGATTATTACTTTTTTGTAGTTTGTATCCCTATGGCGAGTTTGCTGTAGGGGTACATTTTTTATTCACATTGCCGGTCAATCAGCTTGTCAAGCATATCTTTCAAAGCAGCAACAATCTCTTCTTTGGGAACTTTCCTGCCGGATGAGACCCACCACCCGCAGACTCCGGTCAGGGCACCGGTAAAGGTCGGTACTATGATTTCCGGGGGAGCAGTGTATGAGACACCGCTTTTTATATCCTGCTCCACGTGGTTGCGGAGCATGGTACTGATGTTTTCAGTGATTATTCCCATGAGAATGGAGTTTGAGGAACTTCGGTAAAAAGAATTCACCACATCTTCATTCTCATCAAGAAAGTCCAACAAGTGGTTGATGGTTTCCCCATATCCTGAAGAAGGAGCCGAGAACTGCTGAAGGATTCTGTTGGAAGCATAATCGAAGAAATCATACTTATCCTCAAAATGGGTGTAGAAGGCGGGTCGGCTAACCATGGCTGAACTGCAGATCTCATCTACGGTAATCTTCTCAAAGTTTTTCTGCTTCATAAGAGCGTAAAAAGCATCTGTAAGAGCATTTTTGGTTTTCTGAATCCTGAGGTCTTTTCTCTTGTTTTCAGTTACGGGTTTTTGTTTCATGGATAAATGATAACAAATAATAAACATTTGTTAAATAATTAACATATGTAATCAAAATGTCCGTTTAATTTATCCTTTAATTATTGTACCTATAAAACAGGAAACAACAGACCATGACAAAGAAAAAAGCATTGATTATAAGGTGGCTTATTACTTTTGTTATAGTGCTCGGACTTCTTTTTATGATTTGGAAGTTCGTGCTTAACGCAGAGAAAGAGAGCTATGAAAGGCCTCTGGAGCCTGTTAAAACAGAATTAGCTCAGCGCGGTGATTTTGAGCAGAGCATAAGGCTAACTGGGTACATTCAGGCCTCAGATACAGTTCCGGTAGTGAGTTTTGTAAGCGGGACACTGAACGAGCTTTTGGTAGAAGAAGGCCAGTGGGTTGAAAAAGATACTATAATAGCCAGAGTTGATTCTGAACCGTACAGACTTCAGGCAGAGCAGGCACAGGCTGTGTATCTAGCAGCTCTAGCAACTTTTGAACGAATAGAGAGCCTTCAGCAGTCAAATGCTGTTACAAAACAGAACTATGACGAGGCTAAGGCACAGGTAGATGCTTACAAGGCCCAGTATGAACTGGCAAATGTTCAGCTTGAGTATACAGACATAAAGGCACCGGTTTCCGGAACAGTGCTCACTGTACAGAGCACGGAAAGCTCAGCGGTAGCACAGGGAACATGCGTGGCTGTAATTGCTGACTTAAGCAGACTTGAGATAGTTCTAAATGTTCCTGAAACCTACTACCAGACGATTGTTTCAAACAGAGAAGCTGTCAGGGCTCATCTTACCAGAAGTGGAGACGGTTCAGTTGCAGAAGCCGCTGTTAGTACCATCTCACCTTACATTGACCCCCAGTCCAGAACCTTCCGTCTAACGCTGGCTGTGGAAGAGAAAGATATGCTTCTGGCTCCTGGTATGTTCGTATCTGCAGAACTGATTTACAACACAATGGAAAACGTACTGCTTCTGCCGCAGAAGGCAACATGCGCAGACGGAAGCGTTTATATGTATGACCAAGAGACTGGAAGGGCTGTTTATCTTGGAAACATAGCAGTTGCAGAAGGCTCTGAATTCATTGTTGTTCCTGAAAGCTACAATGGAAAACCCTTTATTACAGAGGGGCAGAACAGTGTTCTTGATGGTCAGAAGGTCAGGGTAGTATGAAAATATCCAAGTATTCCGTAGAGCATCCTGCAGTAATTGCCATGATCCTCATTGCCCTTGTGGCATTCGGAGTATATTGTCTGTTCGGACTGAATCTTGAGTATCTGCCGGACATTTCCATGCCTGAAGTTGAGGTCCTTACCGTATACCCGGGAGCCTCGGCTGAAGAGGTAAATGAAGATGTGACTAAAGTTCTTGAAGATGAGTTTGCCACACTTCCCAACTACAAGAGCATGACCAGTACCAGCATGGACTCTTTAAGCTGGATCTCAATAGTGTATGATGACTCAGTTGACCCGTATGACCAGCTGACAGAACTTCGCTACAGAATTGATAATCTTCAGGAAGATCTTCCACAAGACGCGCGCAAACCTGTCTCTCTGGTCGGTGGAGCCACCATGCTGCCAGTAATGGAGTTTGCCATAATAGGTGGCTCAGACACTTCCAGAATACTTGATTATGTTAATCAGACTCTAAAACCCCGCCTAACAAGAATAGAGGGCGTTTCAGATATAACTGTCAGTGGTGCAGAGGAGCCTTATATTGAAGTTAGGCTAAACATGGACCGCGTTCAGAGCAGCGGGGTGAGTATACTTCAGATATACCAGGTTCTCAACTACAGCAGTTTTAATATTCCTCTTGGAAGTACAGAGTACACGGACAAGACGGTCAGCATCATGTACGAGGGATCAGTCTCTTCTCTTGAAGACATTCGAGCTCTTACAGTTGGAAGCTCTGAAGATGGAAGTCTTATCAGACTCTCAGATGTAGCAGATGTTTACTACACCACAGGGAAAGAGAGCACCATCATCTCCTCCGATGGAACACAGGTGATTATGGTCTCTGTAACAAAGAGAGCCTCAGGAAACACCGTTAAAATCACTGAGAGTATAAAAGAAGTACTCTCAACCATTGAAGAAGATACTAATGGAGCTCTTACATACAGAATCTTCACAGATGACGCTTCCTCAATTAGGAGCTCTCTTACAAACGTTTTGCTGTCTGGAATACTAGGTATTCTTGTTGCTGTTGTTGTAATTTTTCTTTTTACAAACAGCCCGAGATCTACATTCGTAATCGGAGCCTCCATCCCTCTTTCGGTTCTCTTTACCTTCATAGGTATGAAAATGATCGGGAGCACCATAAACTTAGTAACAACCTCAAGTTTTGTTGTAGCCCTCGGTATGATAGTTGATGGCTCAACCGTTATGCTGGAACAGATTTTCAGGTACCTGGGGCACAAGAACTACACTACGCTTCAAGCAGTAGAGCAGGGCTCAGATGAGGTTGGCTCGTCAGTTGTAGCCTCTGTTCTTACTACCGTTGTTGTTTTTATTCCAATCTGCTTTCTAAAGGGAGTAATTGGAATGATTCTTAATGGTTTTGCCATAGTTCTCATCTTCTGTATGATTGCTTCCCTACTTGTCTCAATTGTTGTTGTTCCATGGCTTATCCGTGTAGTTTCAGGCAAGGGCTACAAAGAACCTAAAAAGACAGCATTTATGAGAGCAATTGATAAGGTTGAAGGCCTGTACAAGAGAGGAATCTCATGGAGCTTAAGGCATAAATTGTATGTAATAGCTGTTCCTACAATCATTCTTTTTCTCTCACTTTTCATGGTCGGAGGGCTGGGGTACAGCTTCCTTCCATCAATTGACACCGGAGACTTCTACATAAGTGTGTCCTTTCCTCAAAGCTACACTCTTGAAATGACTGAAGAGAAGATGAACACCATAAGTGCCATGGTTTCAGAGATAACACCTGAGGTGGAGAAGGTTGCTGTCTTCTCCGGAACAAGCATGCAGTATTCTTCCCGTTATGCTTCCCAGGAGAACAACGGCTACCTGTTTGTCATGCTCAAAGACGGAAACAGAAGAAGTGTACACTTAATAATCAGAGAATTGCAGAAGACCCTTAGTGCAGAAATACCGGATGCGGACATAAGTGTCACTAACGGTGGAATTGACCGTCTGGTTGGTTTCATATCTGATGGTGGAGGCTACAGCATAAGATTCCTAGGAGATGATGTTTACACTCTCTACACCTACGCCTCCGGGCTCAGAGAATACCTGAACTCAGACCCTGAGGTCATGGGAACATCTATTGATACTGACTACAACCAAATGGCCCTTAAGATAAAGATGGACCACGAGAAGCTGAGCTCACTAGGCCTCACTTCCTACGAAGCTGGTATGATTAGTGCCGTCCTCTTTAACGGGGTAGAAGTTGGTTACATGACAGATAGTTCTGGAAACAGAAACCAGATTAAGCTTGTTAGTGACATAAATGACAGCTTTACAGACCTCCAGACTCTAAACCGCATGACAGTTAACACGCTCTCGGGCTCTTCGGTCCCGTTTGCAAGCCTTGGCTCTTTATCTCTTGAGAAAACGGTCTCCTCCCTCCATAACAGTGAGCGAAGCGCAAGTATAACAGTTGGTGCAAACCTTGTAACTGAGGATGCTTCGGGCGTAAACAGCCGGGTTCTTGCCTATATTGAGAGCCACCCGCTTCCAAACGGAGTTGAGAAGCAGGATGCGGGAGTCATGGAGCTTATAACTGATTCCCTCGGGGACATGATAACAGCTGTGATCATTGCCGTCTTCTTGGTTTTCAGTGTTATGGTCATCCAGTTTGAGCGCTTCAAGCAGCCCTTTATCATCTTTCTCAGCATTCCTTTCTGCCTGATCGGTGTTATAGTGAGCCTGCTTGTTTTTGGCTCCTCGTTGACCCTCATGAGTGCCGTTGCAGTAGTCGCCTTGGCAGGAATTGTTGTGAACAATGCCATAATCCTGGTTGATTACATAAACACGGTCCGAAACAGAAAGCGCGCAGCTTTAGTTCTTGGAGTTGAAGAGGGAGAGATTGACAATCCGAACACTACATACACAAGTTTTGAATTCAGAGAAAAACTGCTGGATATGAAAGCTGAGCAGAAGATACTCCATGACAGCATAGTCGAAGGTGGTTCTTCCAGATTAAGACCTATTCTCATGACCACTCTGACCACACTCTTTGGAATTATCCCTATGGCTTTAGGAACCGGAAAGGGTGCTGAGCTGTATGCTTCAGTAGGACAGGCAATAGCGGGTGGACTGGCCATCTCGTCTCTTATCACGCTCTTCATTGTCCCTGTCATTTATTTCAGATTTGAAAACACCACTTTAAGGAGAAAAATACATGAAAACTGACTCTATTATCAAACTAACTATTATTTCAGCGATAATTCTTGCCCTATTTGTCTCCTGTTCAGCAGTTTTTGATGCAGGAGTCAGCGGCTACATTTACTACTACGACGGAACAACCAAGACCTATGTCTCAGATGCAAAGGTCTCTGTCTACTCAGACAGCAACGGCACCAACCTTATGGCCAGCACTACTACAGATGCAAACGGAGCCTACACTGTCAGACGCATAGTCTGGGAGTCCTCAAACCCTGCCTTTGGCAAGACTGCTGATTACACGACTATCTATATCAAGGTTACACATGATGACTTTGAAGACAGCGCCCTTATCCCGGTGACCATTATCAGTGACAGCACCAACGACAGCCAGGGTAGCGTAGAGCTAACCCGCATTCGCTTCCCCATGCCTGTATTCTCTGGCCGTGTCACTAGTACAACTTCTACTGACTACATTGAATCAGAGTATGATGATTTGCCAGTCTACCTCTGTTACAAGGACGAGACCGGTTACAAACGCTTTGCTGCTTCTTCTGCCAAGGTTTATACCACAAGTGCGCAGGTAGCTTCTTATGACTCAAGTACTACCTTCAGTCATGGAAACTTTTCAAATCTCGGTGGCTCAACTATTAAGTGGGAAGCAACTCCGGATGAGAATAACTACGCAAGCATGACTGTTTATCTGATATTCGACCATGGTGGGGATCTGACTGAAGATTCAGAAGGCTGTTTTGTCCTTGATTCTCAAGACCTGATTGCAGAGGTTGTCATTCAAAGCGGCACTCAAAGCTACCAGGTAAGTTACAACAGCTTTAAATCGGGAACTTGAACATGAAAAAGCTCTTTTTTGTACTGTCAGTTCTACTTCTCTCTTTCTCTCTCTTTGCTTCTGGTCTGTATACAACTGGGAACTTACTTGCTCTCATGGAGGAGAACAATACTGAGGTTAAAAAGGCTAGAGAGAGTGTTCAGAAGGCTTATTTAGATATACAGGACGCCAAGGGCTCTTACTGCCCAAGTGTAGATTTAACACTCTCCGGGTCGTATATTGCTAATCCTATGGAGGCCATAAGAATAAACCCGTCGGATTACGTGAACATGCCCGGGGTGGTATCAAGTGACTATATAACTCTGTACAAGGGTCAGGAGAGCACATACTACCAGTTCAAGGTTGAGCTTATTCAGCCACTCTACACTTCGGGGAAACTATCAAATGCGGTAAAACTTGCTAATGAAGCCTATGAAGCAAGGATTCTGGATCTACAGAGGACTATTGAAGATAACAGCGTGAAGGTTAAAGCCCAGTGTGCAGCTTTGCACTATCTGAATGAGCTTTATGCTGTAGTAGATGAAACTTCTTCTCTCTCAGAACGTCTTGTGGAGCTTTCTCTTTCAGCTTTTGAGAATGGGATGATGATAGAGAGCGAGTACAAAACCATAGTTGCAAAAGCCAGAGCCACAGATTCTGCTAAAGCCCAGATTCTCTCTCAGATAATTGCGCTTGAAGCAAACATAGGCTCATTATGTGGCCTTGAAGATTTCTCCTCTTCGTCTCTTGTGTTTAACGAGGAAGAGTTAGAGGCACTATATGAAGAGATAGATAGCTACAGCTATGGAGAGCTAAAAGATTTGTCGGTATCGGAGAGAAGGACGGTGCTGAGACTGCTAAAGAAGATGGAAGAAATATCCCTGGCGGCAAGGAATTTTGCTTCTGCTAAGATTAGTTGGAAGCCAGATGTGGCGCTGGTTGTGGATTTTGACTACACAGGAAGCCGTTTCCCGCTCATAGAGAAGGACTGGTACCGACAGGATGACTGGAGCGGGACAGTGACCGTGGCCATAAAAACAACACTTTTTGATGCCGGCGCCTCTTCCAGAGACCTCTCACGGGCCGTCTCAGATATGGCTGAGGCGGAGATAGATAGCTCTCAGGCTCGCTCCCAGATTCTTACCACCCTTGCAGAGAACTACGGCACATACATTTCTTCGGCCTCTGACGCTGATTACCAGAACTCCCTTTATGAATCCTACCAGAGCACTCTTACCAATAAGAAAACGCTTATGGACTCAGGCTACGGCAGTGAAAGTGACTATATTCAATCTCAGATAGACCTCTCTTCATGTAAAGCAGACCTGATCAGGGCCAACATGAACAGGGCAGTTGCTGCATATACCATCTCTTATCTGTGTGACCTGACGGGTGCTGAGAATTGACCCCTTTTGATTCTGAGTATATTATTCAGATGAAAACGGAGGTCTTTTATGGCAAAAGGCGAAATCAGAAAAGAAAGTAAGGGAAAAAAGTCTTCAAAAGACACCAAGCAGAAGGCAACTCCCCAGAACGCTTATGTAGCTGCAGAGGTCATCTCAAAGAAGAAAGACAAGGACAACTGGTAAGAATGTCCTCCCTGCAGAAGTATCTGGAAAAATACGGCTCATCAGTGAGCCCGGCCATGGTCTCTTATGTGGCACAGCTTGAGAATGTAAAAAGTGTGGCTCCCGAGATAGCTAGAAGTATAGTGAAGGAGCTTGAAGATCAGAGAACATACCTGAAGCTGATAGCAAGCGAGAACTTTTCCTCAATAGCAGTACAGAGTGCCATGGGTACCCTGCTTACAGACAAGTACTCAGAAGGCTTTCCTTTCCACAGGTTCTATGCCGGCTGTGACAATGTTGATGCAATTGAGGACTACGGTTGCAAAAAGGCCTGTGAACTCTTTGGGGCAGAGCATGCCTACATCCAGCCTCACAGCGGAGCGGATGCAAACCTGTGCGCCTACTGGGCCATTTTGAATACTAAAATCCAGATACCGGAGCTAGAAAAGATTGGAATTTCAAACGTCAGTAATCTGACAAAAGAACAGTGGAATAAAATAAGAAAACTCACTGGAAACCAGAAGATTCTCGGCCTTGATTACTACAGTGGCGGACACCTGACACACGGCTACAGACAGAATATCTCAGCCCAGATGTTTGACTCCTATTCTTACACTGTAGATGAGAAAACAGGGCTGCTGGATTATGATGCAATAGAGAGACAGGCATTGGCCATCAGGCCGCTGATAATAGTTGCTGGCTACAGTGCCTATCCGAGGAAGATCAACTTCAGGAGAATGAAGGAGATAGCTGAGCTGTCCGGCTCCGTTCTAATGGTGGATATGGCTCATTTTGCGGGCCTGGTTGCGGGTGGAGTTTTTGAAGGCGACTACGACCCGGTCAAATGGGCAGATGTGGTCACTACCACTACTCATAAAACGCTCAGGGGCCCACGTGGCGGCATGATTTTGTGTAAAGAAGAGTTTGCTGAAAGCGTGGACAGAGGCTGTCCTCTGGTAATTGGCGGACCACTTCCGCACGTTATGGCTGCTAAGGCTGTGGCACTCACTGAGGCTTTGAATCCTGAGTTTAAGATTTATGCAAAAAAGATAGTTGAAAATGCACAGGCTCTTGCCAAGGCCTGCATGGATGAAGGAATTCCTGTTTCAACAAACGGAACAGATAACCACCTCTTGCTTCTGGACGTGCGTCCATTTGGCCTTAACGGCAGACAGGCTGAGTCTCTTCTTCGCGAGTGTGCCATAACTCTAAACAGAAACGCTCTTCCGTTTGATACAAACGGTGTTTGGTACACTTCTGGTTTAAGAGTCGGAACGCCCGCTGTAACTACCCTGGGTATGGGAGTAGAGGAGATGAAGGAGATAGCTTCAGTCTTTGCTCTTGTCCTGAAAAATGCACGAGCTGCCACAATTACAAAGGGTGAGAAGGCCGGAACTCTCAGTAAGTCAAAAGCTGTTGCAGATAAGGCTGTAAAGGAAGAAGCCAAGGCAAGGATCACTGCTCTTTTAAACAAGTTTGTTCTCTATCCTGAACTGGACTTGGAGTTCTTAAAGAGCGAATTTTGCTGATAAATCAAAAAAGATACACTCTCATTGTTTCTGTGGTAGAATACTCAGTTACCAATAATGGTTTTTCAGGGAGGAAGGTATGAGTAATCTGGTTCTTATCAAAAACGGAACTGTTGTCACTTCAGAGGGAGTTTCTAAATCAGATGTACTGATTGAAGATAGTAAGATTCTGGAAGTCGGCCCTTCAATAGAAAGAGAAGACGCTCAGAATATAGATGCTACCGGCATGTATGTTTTCCCTGGCTTCATAGATGCCCACACTCACTATCATCTGGTTAGCCGCGGAACTGTTACAGCGGACAGTTTTCCACAGGGAAGCCGTTTAGCCACCTTTGGCGGAGTAACAACCGTGGTGGATTTTGCAGACCACCAGAAGGGCATGAACTTAACTGATAGCTTAAATATCCGTCTTGATGAAATGAAAGACGGTATGAATATAGACTACACACTGCACCAGGGTGTTTACGGACACGGGTTTACTGCAGATATAGAAAAACAGCTGGAAGAGCTGAAGAAACAGGGTGTTAAGACACTCAAGATTTTCACAACCTACAGAGAGACTGGCTACCTTCTTGAAGAGAGAGAAAAGATTAAGAGCCTCTTCAGGTATGCTAAAAAGCTTGGCATGCTGGTAACAGCTCACTGTGAATACAACCCGGATATTGAGAAGATTTCTAAGAACTGGAAGGGAGACTTCCTTCCTCACGCCCATGCAGATCTAAGACCTGCGGAGGCTGAGGGTAAGGCAATTGAGTTCTATGGAACCTGTGCTTTGGAAGAGGACTGCCCGTTCTACGTGGTTCACTGCTCTTCAGAAGCCGGACTGAACGCTATCAGAGACTTGCGTCGCAAGGGAGCTACCGTCTATGCTGAAACCACTCCTACATACCTATTCCTAGACAGAAGACTCTTGGAAGGGAAAGACGGCCCTCTGTACGTCATGACTCCACCACTAAGAACAGAGAAGGACTGCTCAGCTTTAAGGCAGGCAGTTCTCAACGGAGAAATCCAGGTTGTGGCCACAGACCACTGCTCGTTTACAAGAGAGCAGAAACTCTCTTCGTCGGATGTGCGCTCCATCTACCCAGGAATTCCGGGAACTGAGGAGCTGTTTCACCTGCTGTTTACCATGTGGTCACAGAACCCGGTAGTGGGACTAGAGAAGATAGTATCTGTTGTTACTGAAAACCCGGCTAAACTGTTTGGAATTTATCCTCAGAAGGGAAGCTTGAAAGAGGGATCTGATGCAGATGTTGTTATTTACGACCCAACAGAGAAGTGGACATTGACTGATGAGTGTGTTCACACTGCAGCCCTCTACACACCTTACAGGGGCTTTGAGGTTCAGGGCCATGTTAAGATGACATTTCTCAGAGGGCGTCTCATGATGGAAGATGGTAAATACTACGGAGAGGGGAATAAAGGCTTATTCCTGAAGCAGCATGATTAAGGGACTATTATTTGACGTAGACGGCGTAATCTTTAATTCTGAGCCGTTTATCAGACAGGCATATACCAGGGCATTTGCCGATCTTGGAGCAGAAATAAAAGATGAAGACTTTGCTCCCATTGTCGGAACAGGGGAGATAACCAGCATAAACTACCTGGCGGAAATCTCAGATCTGAAGGTAGATGCTGTGGAAGTTAAAAAAGCCATCTATGATTACTACGGACAGGTTATTAAAGGTAAGCTCAAGGCTTTTGCAGGGGTTGTGGAGTTTATTCATGCCTGCTCTTCAGCAGGAGTGAAACTAGCCCTGGCTACAAGTTCAGATAGAGTGAAACTCCTTAAAAGCATGAAGGAAACTGGGCTGGATATAAATCTCTTTGATGCAGTTATCTGTGGAGATGAGGTAAGCAGAACCAAGCCTTTCCCAGATATCTATACCTACGCTGCAGCTAAATTAGTTCTTCCTCCCGAAGAGACGCTGGTAGTGGAAGATGCACTGAACGGGCTCAGTGCTGCCCACTACGCAGGCTGTCACGCTATGGGCGTGGCCACCTCTTTTGATGAAAAAGCCCTACTTCTCGGAGGAGCTGATTTTGTAGTTAAGTCTTTTGAAGAGTTTGGTGCTTTCTCTTCAGTGGAGGAGCTAAACTCTCTTATCACAAAAAAGACAGATTCAGCCATCTCCAACTCTTTTATAGGAGAACTGATTAGAAAGGCTTCTTCTGCTCTGGAGCATGCCTACGCCCCATATTCTCACTTCAGAGTGGGTGCTGCGGTACTGACTTCCAGAAGTGGTGTCTACAGCGCCTGTAATTTTGAAAACGCCTCTTACGGAGCTACTCGCTGTGCAGAGCAGGGAGCTGTTCATGCAGCAGTGTCTGCTGAAGGCCCCGAGGTTGAGATAAAGGCTGTTGCTGTGGCCTCCGAGACGGAAGATCCAGCTCCACCGTGTGCTATCTGCCGCCAGGTGTTAAATGAGTTCTCCGGTCCAGATACTCAGGTTTATCTTTATTCAGTAAAAACAGGAAAAGTGCTACACTACAGCTTCAGGCAGCTTTTGCCTCTGGCTTTTGAACTATGATTAAAAAACCTATTTTGGCTTTTCTATTATCAATCACTCTCTCTTTGTTTCTTGTCTCCTGCGCCTCTACTTCAGCCATGGTTAAGGATCCAGTAGTAACAGACACAACTACAGACCTGCCTTATAAACTGCAGGCTCTTGACTTTCCATCAGCCAGGCTTAGGGACATACAGGTTTTCTATGAAGGAGATGAGTGGCTTGAAGCTGTAACTGAGTATGTAAAGAATGCACAAAGCTACATTTTCATCTCTTCATTTCTTGTCTCTGAGTGTGATGAAAACCAGATTTTCTTTGAGGCCTTAGCTGAGAAAGCTAAAGAAGGGGTAAAAATCTACTTTTTCTACGACAGTGCCGGAGATGTGGATATGACTGAGAGTAAGTATCACATGAGAAGCATAGAGTACCTGAGAGAAGAGGGTGTGCACCTGTTTAAGTACAACCCGTTCTCCCTAGATAGGCTGGCAACTGGCACTAAAATGCTCATCCGTGAGCACAGAAAGCAGGTAATAATTGATGGGCACACAGTCATGACAGGTGGAATGAACTTCAATTACATGTCAGACATAAGCTCAACAGATAAAGGACAAAGAGACTCCATGTACATTTTTGAGTCCCCTGAAGTGGCAAAAATACTTTCAAAACAGTTCATGGAAATCTGGAACACGTACAGTTGGGAAGAAATAGAGGCTCTCCCTTCTGCAGTAGAGGTCTCTTATCCGGAAGAAGGGTGGATAAACGCCTGGGTTGTGAACCAAAGGGAAGATAAACTGATCATGCCTTCCCTCTTTGGCTCTCTCTTCTCAAGTGCCAAAGAAGAGATTCTGTGCCTTCCGCTTCTGCCGCTTCTGAACTCAGATATGAAAGAAGCCATAAAGAACGCTACAGAGCGGGGAGTGGAGTTTTCAATAATCCTTCCGAATGACCCGAGACCTCTGAACTTTAAGGCAGCTCACTACAGCGTAAAAGACCTTCAGGAAGCCGGAATAACCGTTTTAAGTGAGAAGGCCCTGTACAACACTGAGAACCTGTTGCATGAGAAACTGCTGGTAGTAGATACCAGGTACACAGTCATTGGATCAGTGAACTTAAACTACCGCAGTATGGCTCTTTCAAATGAGATAGCTATAGTGATAGATGATTCTGAATTTGCTTCGTTTGTGCGCTCACATTTCATGGACTTGGCAGAAGACACCATAGTTCTCTCTGAAGACCTAGCTGACCAGTGGCGTTCTTTCAGTGGGCTAATAAGCTTTTTAATAGCCATGATGGCGGGGTGAGAAAGGTATGAAAAAAACTCTGATTATTGCTGTTTTACTTGTTTTAATCCTCACTCCGGCTCTTGCTGCCAGATCTTTTGTTTTCGGTGCTGGCTACTCCTTCTCAGGAACCAGTGAAGCCAAGACTCAAGCCGAGATAAACCTTGTCTACAGGCCTTTGCCCTTGTTTGTTCGGCTTCAAGGTGGCCTAGACATTTCAAAAGATGGTCTCTCATGGTCCGGGTTGAAAGCTACGGCAAATCTGGAGCTGTTTAAGAGTATGAAAAATCCCCTTTCTTTTACCATGGCTAACGCAGGTCCATGGAGCCCGGCAATAGCAGGGGGAATAAGTATAGAGGGCTCTCATGTTTGCCCTTATGGTGAGATTTCACTCTTCAGAGTTCTGGATAAGGACTACATATACGAGTGGTTTGTCCTCTCTGCCACATTTGAGAATGGAATCAGAGAGTGGAGCATTAGTTTCTTGCGCATGACAGCGTTGTTTTGAGGCCCCAAGATGAAGAGAGTTTTTGTTCTGTGTCTTTTATTGTTACTAGTCTTTCCACTCTGCGCCTCCACGTTTTTGGGAGATATAGGACTGAGAATAGGGCACGGAAGTTTTGTAGCCCATGACGGCGACTACGGTTTGAACATCCTTGGAGGCGTTTCCTTGGGTCTTACGGAGCGCATTGAGCTGAATGTTGAGGCCATAACAGAGCTTGCTCCGTCTCCGTTTTCAGAAGTGGCAGTTGGAACAGAGATAGGTTACTCAATTCTTGGAAACAGAACAAATGCAGATAAGAACGCTGGCTTTTACATGAATACCATAATCAGTGCCGGCTTCTTCTTCTCAGATCATAGCGGAGTTTTTGCTCCAACATATCTAACGTTGAGAATCACTCCCTTATCTATGGGAACCCCGCACACCGGGCATAGACAGTCACTGCTGCCCATAGGCGTGGCATGGAACTTCAGAGAGAATACTTTCTCTGTGTTTTTGAGCCTTACCATCTACGACCACTACATAAAAGGCAGCTGGCGTGATCTCAGATAAGAGACAAAGTTCTACATGTTGGTGGTTTTCATTGAAAAGCGCCTGTTTTGAAGTGTCTTTCAATGAAACTTTCATTGAAAAAGCCATTTTTCCTCACCATTTCAATGAAACTTTGATCTGGTCTGTTTGTACTTTCAGGCTTTTTCAAGGGCCATCATCTTGGCTTCCCTGTTCCTGTGTCTCGGCTCAGGGGAGACGGCGGTGTCTATGAAGGTCTGAACCATGGAAGTTGGAGACTCGGGGTAGTCAATGCGTCCGCCAAAGGCCAGGAAGTTGGCATTGTTATGTTCCTTAGCCATCTGGGCTGCATAGCAGTTCTGGGGGAGGGCGCATCTTATGCCGTGGATCTTGTTGGCGGAGATGGAGATTCCAATTCCGGTGCCGCAGCAAAGAATTCCAAAGTCGTAGGAGCCCTTAAGGAACTCTCTGCAGGCTTTTTCTGCCTGGTCGGGATAATCAACGCTGTCATTTGTCTGAGTGCCAAGCCACACTACCTCATGGCCCTTGGATTCCAGGTAATCCTTGAGCTCCCTTGTCAGCTCTGTTGCTCCATGGTCGTTGGCCATGACTATTCTCAGTTTATTTGACATATTTCCTCCGTTACAGGCTCAAGACATAGGTGCCTGTGCTATCTTGATTATACTTGGAATTCCCCTGATTGCCTTGACAATTTTCTTGTAAGACTCCTCTTTGTCGCACTCGAGCATGAAGGTGCCCTGCAGATTTCCCATCTCATCGTCTATGAGGCTGCCCGAAATAAGGTGGCCCTTGTAGCTTCTTATGGCCCCCTCAATCTCGCTGAAGAGGTTTTGGGTTCTCTTGCTTGTGACCACAAAGCGCCTTGTGATGGTCTCTGAATCGGATTCCCACTCTACAGTTATGCGCCTCTGGTTAATCTCAGTCATATGCTCAAGGTTCGGGCAGTCTTCCTTGTGAACTATTATGCCCCTCCCGCGTGAAACGTAGCCCACAATCTTGTCCCCTGGCACTGGGTTGCAGCACTGGGCAATATGAATCATCATATTCTTCGAAGACCCGACTGTTACCGAGCTTCTGGATATATCGGAAATGGAACGCACAATATCGCTGTCCTTGAGCTCCGGCTCCTGCACCGGCTCATTTTTAACCGCTTCCTCAATTTCCTTCTTGCGGGCAATAATATTCTTTTCTATAACCAGGTTATCATCGTACTTATTCAGCCAGTTACGGATTTTTCTTCTGGCACTGGTTGTGTGTGCGTACTTAAGCCACGTAACACGCGGGTGTGCGTTTTTTTGGGTAATTATCTCAATAACCTGCGTGTTCTCAAGGCTCTGCCCAAGTGGAATAATAGCTCCATTTGCCTTAGCACTTACCGTGTGGTTTCCAATCTCTGTATGAATTAAATAGGCAAAGTCCAGTGCTGTAGCACCAATAGGTAGCTCAATAGCCTGGCCCTTTGGAGTAAAGACGTAGATAGTATCTTTGAGAAGTTCTCCCTTGAGGTCTTCCATGAAGGACTCGCTCTGTTCAATCTCCGTATTCCAGGACTTGAGCTTTGTGGCAATCCTTGAAAGCTGCTGAGTATCCATGTTTGACCAGTCCTGAGAGGCCTCGGCACTGCCGCTCTGAGCCTTGTAAGCCCAGTGGGAAGCAACTCCGTACTCAGCTATCTGGTCCATTTCATAGGTTCTGATCTGCACTTCCAGAACCACGCCGTTCATGGCCATTATAGTTGTGTGCAGGCTCTGGTAGTTGTTTGCCTTAGGCATGGCTATGTAGTCCTTAAACCTGCCTTCCATAGGTGGCCAAAGCTGGTGGATTATTCCAATTAAGGTGTAGCACTCATTAACTGTGTTACAGATAACTCTTACTCCAAGAAGATCAAAGATCTCATCTATCTCCTTTCTTCTCTTTTTCATCTTCATGTAAACAGAGTAAATGTGCTTCTGCCTGGTCTTGATTGTTATTCCCTTGATTCCAGCGTTTATACAGGCATTTGAGATTTTCTTTCTTACAGTGTTCAGGTACTGAACGCTTTCAGCCTTCTTTTCCTTGAGATACTTAGTTATGTATTCATACGTATCTGGCTTGAGGGCCTTTAAGCAGAGGTCTTCCAGTTCAGCCTTCATCCAGAATATACCAAGCCTATCGGCAAGAGGGGCGTAAATGTCTAAGCACTCGCTGGCCTTTTCCTTGGCTCTCTCCGGGTCCATATACTGGAGAGTGCGCATATTGTGCAGCTTATCCGAAAGCTTAATGATGATTACAGGCATGTTCTTGCTCATGGCAATGAACATTTTCCTGATGGTCTCTGCTTCTGCCAGGCTTCTTGAAAGGTTCTTAATAGCCTTTATCTTTGTTACGCCCTGAACCAGTTCACAGACATTTTTTCCGAAGAGTTCGGTAACTTCTTCTTCGGTTGCATCCGTGTCTTCTATTACGTCATGCAAAAGACCTGCGCAGACTGTGTCTGCGTCCATATTGAACTTCTGAACTAGTATTTCACCAACTGCCAGGGGATGGATTATGTACGGCTCACCGCTTTTCCTCTTCTGCTCTATATGCTTCTCATTGGCATACCAAGCGGCCTTGCTTATCTTTTCCCTGTCTTCGGGTGAGTATTTCTCAGTCTTTGAAAGAAATCTGTTAACTAGCTCTTCGTACATAGATTCGGTTATACAATTTTATAGGCCTTTTTGGCAACTTGACACTTTGCCAAGAACGACTCTATCCCTACCTCCAAGGTCCTTTTTTATCTCAACATCTGTAAAATGATTATCTGTAAACAACTTTTTAACTTCTTCCCCTTGGTCATACCCTATCTCAAGCAGCAAGTACCCACCCTGAGCAAGAAAAGACGGGGCCTCAGAGATAATTCTTCTAATCAGAACTAACCCATCTTCTCCACCGTCTAGAGCCAAAAGCGGCTCAGCCTTAACTTCAGGGCTCAGTGTGTCTATAACTTCTGTTTTAATATAGGGTGGGTTTGAAGTAATTATCTGAAACTTTTTTCCTTTAACGCCTTCAAACAGGTCACTGAGAATTAAGTGTGTTTTAACAGCAGAGGGAAGCAGGGCTTTTGCGTTTTTAGAAAAGGATAAGTAGGCTTCTTCACTCATATCTGAAAGGTAGAGCTCCACTGTTTTATTCTTGTACAGCTCCATGGCTACACTGATTCCAACGCACCCAGTCCCCGCACAGAGGTCCAGTAAGTGCAGCTCTTCTTTGTCTGGGAAGGTTAAAGAGGCGGAGAGGGTACTCTCAACCAGTGTTTCAGTATCTGGCTGCGGAATCAGAACCCCTTTTGGTGTGCAGAATTCAGCCTTGTAAAAGCCCTTGTGACCTAGTATGTAGGCCACCGGCTCTCCGTTGAGGCGGCGAGAGACAAGGCTATCTATTTTCTTCTCATCTTCGTCTTTAAGGGGGGCTGAGGCGTGAAGTACAAGGGCACTCTTAGTTAGGGAGCACACTTCTTCAAAGAAAAGAGAAGTGTCCAACTCAGGTGAGTCAGAGTGGCCTTCTAGAGATTTGACGCAGAGTTTGTATTTATCTCCAAGATTCATCTTATTCCGCGTCTCTAAGAGCCGCTTCTCCGGCGCTGATTTTAAGAGCCTCTATTACCTGCTCCAGGTGGCCTTCCATAACCAAGTCCAGATTGTACAGAGTCAGGTTGATTCTGTGGTCAGTTAGGCGGTTTTGAGGGAAGTTATAGGTTCTGATTCTCTCACTTCTGTCTCCGCTGCCGACCTGGCTCTTTCTCTCCTCAGCTCTTTCACGGTTCTTTTTCTCAGTTTCCATATCAAAGAGCCTGGAGCGGAGAACTCTCATGGCCTCTTCCCTGTTCTGAAGCTGGGATTTCTGGTTCTGACAGATTACAGTGAGGCCTGTGGGAAGATGGATAATTCTGACAGCGCTTTCAGTTGTGTTGACACACTGACCACCCGGGCCTCCTGCGCGCATAACATCTATTCTCAAATCTTCCTGCCTGATTACTATATCTGTCTGCTCCGGCTCAGGAAGAACAGCAACTGTAACAGCAGAAGTGTGGATTCTTCCACCGGACTCGGTCTCCGGGACTCTCTGGACGCGGTGAACACCACTTTCCCATCTGAGAGAGCCGTAAACATCTTTTCCGCTTATGGAGAGAATTATTTCCTTGTAGCCACCTAAGCCTGTTTCATTTGCGCTTATCTCTTTGATTTTCCACCTCATGGTCTGAGCGTAGTACATGTACATACGGTACAAATCGGCTGCAAACAACGCTGCTTCCTCACCACCGGTGCCGGCTCTTATTTCCATGATTATGTTCTTTCCTTCAAGAGGATCCGGAGGGACAAGAAGCATCTTACACTTCTTTCTACACTCTTCTTCCTGATTTTTTAAAAGCGGAAGCTCTTCTTTTGCCATCTCTGCTATCTCGCCACCCTCTCTGATCATTTCTTCATTTTCAGAAATTCTGGAGATAAGGTCATTTAGCGTTTCCAGCTCTTCAACAACGGGCACAAGGTGGCTACGCTCCAGCATGAGGGAGCGGTAGACTTCCATGTTTTTCATAATATCCGGATCAGAGAGTTTTCTGTCCGTCTCCTCAAGCTGGCTCTTGAAGGAAGGTAGTTTATTCAGTAAATCATCCATTTTTCAACCGCAAAACATCCATAGGGCAGGCCTTGACGCACTTGCCACAGCTGATGCACTTGAGTGCAGTCTGACCACTAATGACTATCAAATCCAGCGGACAGGCCTTAGCACACTTGCCACAGCCGTCACAAAGCTTTGTGTCTACAACGTAAACGCCAAAGCGGTTTCTGGTAATTGCCTCTTTTGGACAAGCTCTTGCACAGGCACCGCACTGTATGCAGGTGACCGGCCGGGTTATTATACCCGAAATACCGCTTTCGTTTCCAATACCCTTTCTTTCTCTTACCTGAATAAACGCAAGGGATGACTGTTCGCTCTTAAAATAAGTAGTAGAGCAGGCTCTCATACACTCCTTACAGCCTATACACCTCTTGTTCTTATCCGCTACAAGGATTCGTCTCTCACCAGTTCCTTCTTCAGCTTCCTGGCTCTGGTACGGGGTGTGGATTAGAGGGAGAGAGTTTCTCTCCTCCCCGTCCAAGTGCTCATAGGCGTTTGCTACAGCAGGGGCGGTTGGGATACAGGTTATCTCTCCAATTCCAATTCCACCAAATGAAGTATCCAGGCCTTCTTTTTCAACTATTACAGCCTTTATCTCGGGCACCTCATCTGCCCGGAAGAGTTTTAGAGATCCAAACTTGTCCTGAACAACGCAGTCTTTTATCTCAAGGTTCTCTCTCAGGGCATAGCCTAAGCCCATGACCACTCCACCTTCTATCTGGCCTTCAACGTTTGTCGGGTTGATGGCTCGGCCTACATCATGAGCAGCAACAATTCTTTCAACCTTGTGTGTCGTTGTATCCAAAATGCACAACTGGGTTGCAAAGCCGTATGCAACGTGGCTTTTTGGGTTAGGCTTCTTAGAACCAAACTCATCTGTTTCAGCCAGGTACTCTGCGTAGAAGTGTTCTCCTTCCAAATCTTTTAGGCTCTTTCCAGCAAGGGCTTCTCTAAGCTTAAGTCCAGCTCTGCGGGCAGCCTCTCCAGTGACCGTTGTGTGTCTGGAGCCTGAGCTTGTTCCGCTGTCTGGAGCCAGGTCACTTCTGGACTTCTCTTCCACTACCAGGCTTCCATCTAGGCCAGTAGCTGTGCAGACCATCTGTTTTAGAACTGTACACAGTCCCTGTCCAAGACAGGATCCTCCGCAGTGGATTATTACTCTACCGTCCTTTACTTCCAGATCAACTCTTCCGTAATCAGGAAGTCCTACTCCCACTCCAGCGTTCTTCATGGCACAAGCTATTCCTACAAGCTCGTTTGAGTCGTACTCTTCCTTCACCGCTTCAAGAGTCTCAGCCAGGCCTGTGTAAGAGTCCGCTATCTGGCCGTTTGGAAGCACTTGGCCAGGTCTTATGGCGTTTTTGTACCTTATTTCCCAGCCAGAGATGCCCACTTTGTCTGCAAGTCTGTTTATCAGTGTCTCAACAGCAAAACAGCTCTGGGTGACTCCAAAGCCTCTGAAGGCTCCGGCAGGTGGGTTGTTTGTGTACCAGGCATAGCCGTCAACTTTGAAGTTCTGGTAGTTGTAAGGACCGGAGGCGTGGGTGCAGGCTCTCTGTAAAACCGGCAGGCCCAGGGAGGCGTAGGCGCCTGTATCTGTTACTAGTTTGGCTTTCAGGGCTGTGATTATTCCATCTTTGGTGCAGCCCATGGTCATATCTATGCTCATGGGGTGTCTCTTTGGGTGAACCTCAAGACTTTCCTGCCTTGAGAGTTTCATCTTACAGGGACGGTTGGTGAGTAGGGCCGCCAGAGCACTTAGGTGCTGAACAGTCACGTCTTCCTTGCCACCAAAGCCTCCTCCTACGTAGCAGTTCTCAACTACAACCATTTCTTCGTCCAGTCCCAAGAACGGAGCTGTCTCCCGTCTTGTGTCATAGACGCTCTGGTCTGTTGAGTAAATCTTAACTCCGCCGTTTCCCAGCGGGATGGCAAAAGCACACTCGGTTTCAATGAAGGCGTGCTCGGTCCATGGAGTTTCAAAGTGGCCTGAAACTACAAACTCTGATTCAGAGAGAGCTTTTTCCACATCTCCTCTGTCCACATGGGTCTCACCTAGGAGGTTTCCTTCTTCATGAACTAGAAGGGCTCCGTCTTTCATGGCTTCTTCGGGAGAACTTACAAAAGGAAGAACTTCATATTCAACTTTTATTAAATCTCGAGCTTTGTAGGCTGCGCTGCGGGTTTCGGCAACGACCAGAGCTAAGGCATCGCCGCGGTAGCGGGTAACTTCCCCAATTCCGATCAGGGCGTCCCAGTCTCGTTTCAGGTGGCCGACCTTTTTGTTGCCGGGAACGTCTTCGGCTGTGTAGATGGCAAAGACGCCGGGGACGTTTTCTGCAAGCGAGTAGTCAATGGAGAGGACTCGGGCCCGTGGGTACTTTGAGCGCACGGCTACAACATTCAGCTGGTCTTCCATGTATATGTCATCCGGGTAGCGGCCAGTTCCCGTAACCTTGTCTTTTACGTCTACGCGGTGAACACGCTCTCCAACCAGCCAAGCTCTGTCGTCAAAGATGGTGTTTTCTTTGCCTGCGTCGCTTCTGAATATGGCTGCAGCCATCTGGATGGCCTTAACTATTTTTACGTAGCCTGTGCATCTGCACAGGTTGTTTCTTATGGCGTGCCTTATATCCCTTTCGGTGGGGGTGGGGTTTTTGTCCAGCAGGCTTTTTGCGCACATGACCATGCCTGGGGTGCAATACCCGCACTGTACGGCTCCAGCTTCTCCGAAGGCATAGGTGAAAACAGTTTTTTCATAGTCCGTAAGGCCTTCGACTGTAAGTATGTTCTTGCCGTCCACCTCTGTTGTGAGAAGTGTACAGGCCCTGGTGGGCTCTCCATCAATCAGAATAGTACAAGCTCCGCATGCACCTTCTGAACAACCGTCTTTGACAGAAGTCAGATGAAAATTATACCTGAGAAAATTGATAAGTCTCTTCTCTTCTATTACTTCTGTTTTTCTTCCATTGATTGTAAGAATAGCCATACAATACATTATATATTAAAGACACAAAACTGCAGTAAAAAGTACTCAAAAATGCAAAATTGTCTTTTTCCGTAGTGGCTTAATAATTTGCCGACATCTTCAAATTTTTTCTTGCAGGTGAATTTTTCATCTATTAGCATTTGAAACCAGACGGATTATGTGCTTATTCCGTCACAAGGTATGGTATGGGAAAAAGGATGAGTTTCAAGCAGTACAGAGCAAATGATTTGTTCGTATTTGCTGTGATTATGGTTGTTTTTGAGACAATCGTAGTTAAGGCTGCTCCCCGTTTTTCTTCACAACCTTATACATTATCAATAGTGCCAGCCGTCACATGTATTGTTTACATGAGATGGGGAGTATGGGGAGTTCTCCATGCGGTACTCGGAGCTCTGGTATTTTGCATCTGTTCCCATGCGGATGTTGCACAATACGAGATTTACGTAGTAGGAAACCTTCTTTCCGGAGTTTCTTTACTGGTTCTGTTGTATGTGGGTAAGGAAAAGATAAGATCAAAAGTTTTTTGGTCCCTTCTATATGCCGTACTTGTGACATTGCTCATGCAGGTTGGACGTGGCCTGGTTGCTTTCTTGCTTGGCTCCCCAATCGGAATAGTTCTTAATTTTGTTTTGACAGATTCACTGTCCGGCGTATTTGCTTTAGTAATCGTTTGGATTGTCAGGCGGCTTGATGGTGTATTTGAAGATCAGAAGGCCTACCTGTTCAGAATCAACAGGGAAGAAGAGGAGGAGCGTAATGAAAGTTAAGGCAGCTGATTACCTTATCTATGATGAAGAGAAGAAAGTCTACAGAGAAAACCCTGAACAGATTGTCAGGGATGATGTAGAAAAGCATTACTGGAAACATGTCGGTCTCACTATGGCAAAAGACTGGAGACTGTATATCATGGTTCTCCCAATGCTGCTTGTCTTCCTGTTCTGGAGATATTTCCCCATGTATGAACTTCTCGGATGTTTCAAGGTTTCCGATGAGGTTCTTCCGGTATCAGAGCAGTTGTTCTCGGGTTTCTCATATTTCAAGCGTCTGCTTGTTTCCGGAGATGCCCTTTCTGTAGAGTTCTGGAGAGCTCTCCGTAACACATTTATTCTGAGTTTCTACGGACTGTGCTTCGGATTCCCGGTTCCTATCATTCTTGCACTCTTCTTCAATGAAGTCAGATCAAACGCTGCAAGAAGTATCTTCCAGGTTCTTACCTATCTTCCTAAGTTCATGTCAACCGTTGTTATGACATCTCTTATTACCATGCTTGTCAAGCAGGGTTCTCTCACAACCAGCTACGGTGTTCTTTCCCAGCTGATGGAGAAGATTGGAATGATCAGCCATGAGACAGCTCAGGCAGGTCTGCTTAACAACCCGGCTTACTTCAGAACCATCTATGAACTTAGTGGTATTTGGGAGACTGCCGGTTACGGAAGTATTGTTTACTTTGCTGCTATTATTGCCATTTCCCCAACCAGCTATGAAGCTGCACAGATTGACGGAGCAGGTAAGATGGCTCAGATGAAGTATGTTGTTCTTCCGAGTATCCTTTCAACAATAGTCATCATGCTGATTACCAGAATCGGTACACTGCTCAGCATTGGATACGAAAAAGTCCTTCTTTTGTACAACCCGAACACATACGTAACTGGTGACGTTGTTTCAACATTTGCTCAGCGCTACGGTCTGCAGGGCGCAGCCAAGGGAATTGCTTCAGCTGCTGAAATGATGAACAACGTAATTGGTATGTTGCTTGTTATCGGTTCTAATACGATTGCCAGAAAGGCATCTAATGTTTCACTTTACTAAGGGAGAGTACGGATATGAAAAGAAAACTTGAAACTTCTGAACTTATCTTCAAGATCATCAGCTATCTGTTCCTTACCATGTTCTCAATCATGTGTCTTTATCCGTTTGTCTATGCAATCTCTGCAGCAATAAGCGGAAGAACCGCAGTTGAGTACTCACAGGTTGTCCTCTTCCCGAAACAGATTCAGTTTGAAGCATTCAGCAGGATGTTCAATAACAACATGTTCTGGAACTCCTACTCAAATACTTTGTTCATAACACTTTACGGAACTATTTTTGCTCTGTTGTATTCAATTCTCGGTGCCTATGCTCTCTCCAAGAAGAGACTCCTTTTCAGAAAGGCTCTCAACTTCTTCCTGGTTTTCACCATGTGGTTCTCAGCCGGTATTGTTCCACAGTACCTCAACTACTTGAGCACAAAGAAAGTCTTCAACGGAATTGGTATTACAGACGATAAATGGCTTGTTATCATTGCCATGGGTATGGCTGCCATGAATATTATCCTGCTTCGTAACGCATTTGAAAACGTTCCTTCCGAAATTGAGGAAGCTGCAATTGTTGACGGTGCTACAGAATTCCAGGTTCTTTCAAAGGTCTATATTCCTATGAGTAAGTCAACCATTGCTACAGTTGCCCTGTTCTTCGGTATTTCAAGATGGAACGGATACTTCTGGGCACGTCAGATGATCAGTAACTCAAACGAACATCCTTTGATGGTTTTCATCAGACTTCTGCTTGAGGAGTACACAGACGCTGAAGCCATGGCCGGTTGGAACTATAGTTATGCATCAGACTCAGTTATCTATGCTCTGATTGTATGTTCAATTGTTCCTATCCTTATTATTTACCCGTTCATCCAGAAGTATTTTGCCAAGGGTGTAAACATGGGTGGTGTTAAAGAGTAATTATCGGGTTTAGTCCCTATAGTTAAATATTCAAATTTGGTTTTCATTTTTTGAAAGCTTAAATGGAGGAAAAAATGAAAAAAACAATCATTGTTTCACTCGTAATTATGCTTGCTTTGTTTGCATTTGTAGGATGCGGAAAGTCTTCAAGCACAATTACTGTTGCTGAGACATCTAGTGCTCCTGCAACAACAGAGACTACTGCTGCTGTTAAGGAAGAGGCTAAGACTCTTGAATATGCTGCTGGAACAGTTCTCAGAACAGCTACAGGTTACAACAGCAAGAAGACAGGCCTTACATTTGATGCAGAAGTTGCTGGTGAAGGTATTACACTCGGTGGTGTAACATACCACTCAGGCGACTTTAAGCCGACATGGGTTGAAGTTCAGAATATTTTGAACATCAAGATTGAAGACAAGTATCAGGGCAACTCTTCTTCCAACGAGCTTAAATACTGGAAAGAAAGACTCAATGAAATTGATATTGCCTATGGTAATGCTTCAGAACTGACAGAGCTCGGTGAAGCAGGCAGCTTCGTTGATCTTGCACAGTATCTTGACTATATGCCTAACTTCAAGGCTTACCTTGAGGAAAACCCGATTGTCAGACTTTCAATCACAGGTAACACATCTACCGGTGCTATCTACTTTGCTCCATACTTCGATGGTGTAAACGATATTGAAAGAATGCCTCTCATGAGAACTGACATGCTTGAGAAGCTTCTTGACGGTGAAGGAAAGTTCACAGCAGCCAAGAGCGGTTCAATCACAGTTGCTGAGTATGAGCCTTATATGCCGACAAGCGGAAAGGTTACAATTGAGACTCCGACAGCTGACGGAACCAGCACATTCATGCTCACAAAGGACTATGACAAGGCTGGTAACATTGTTGCTAAGATGAACGCAGCTATTGCTAAGGGCGCTCTCAGTGGTGTTGATGCTGTCAATATGCTCAGAGATTATATTGATACAGCTTACAACGGATACTACGGAACAAAGAGATCTAACCTTTTTGCTGGTCAGGATGCCGCATGGGATGCTGACGAAATGGTCGCTCTCCTGCGCTGTGTTGTTGCAAATGCTTATACACTCAACGGGACAGATTCAATCCAGGGTCTCTTCTCCCGTGAAGATGCAAACCTTTCAAGACAGATTGACTTAATCAGATTTGCTGGTCACCTCTTTGGAGTCCGCGGTGTTGAGTCAAGACAGGATTACCTCTACTTTGATGCTGATGGTTCTCTCAAGGATGCCAGACAGGATACAGAGCTTTATGAAGCTGTCAACAGAATGAGAGATCTTGCTCTTGAAGGTCTTATCTCTAAGTCTTTTATTGAAGGACAGACTGAAAAGTCAGCAACCATCATTGAGAACGATATTGGCTTCCTCAGCTACGACTACAACCAGACACAGACCATCTTCAACAACGATGGTAAGCTCAGCGAAGGCGAAGTTTACAGAGCTATTATGGTTCCTGTAGCACGCTGGTACGATGGAACAGATCCAAATGGCGTTTATATGAGATTCACAGAGTCTTGGCGTTCAGTTAAGACAACAGGTTGGTCAATTTCCAAGTCTGGTGTCGGTTCTGATACAGATAAGCTCAATGCTGCTCTTGTTCTTCTTGACTTTGCTTACAGCGAAAGAGGTCAGATCCTCCTCAGCTACGGTCCGGATGTATTCATCAAGACAAACGCTGACGGTTCATATGTAACATTCAACTTCAACGGTAAGGAAATGCCTGTTATTGCTGATGAAACAAGAGCTAAGCTCTGGGAGCTTGCTGGTGGTAACTACACCAACTTTGCCCGTCAGTATCTCGGTTCAACCCTGCACTTCGTAAAGAGCCAGGCCTTTGAGTTCCAGTGCACAACAGAAGCAGGTATGCTTGGTGCCGGTTATATTTCAAACGCTATTGCTCTTGGAACAATCAAGCATCCGGAGCTCGCTGTTGCAGATAACATGTGGTACACATCTATCCCGACAACACTGCCGACAACAACAGTTGAGACAGCTACAATCCAGGGTTACACAGAGCTGACAACCAAGTTCGCTTCTTCAAGCAACCAGTTTAATATCCTTGTTGACATGGTCCAGAAGGGTTACACCCTTGATGGCGTTGCTTCAGAAGCAGACATGGTTAACAGAGTAACTAATGAATGGGGTGGCAAGCAGTATCTGAAGATTAAGGATACTCAGTGGTCACGTCTCTTGAAATTCTACGAAAGTCTTTAATTGACTGAATAATTAAAACAGTCCGTGCAGGGGCCGTTAAGGTCCCCTGCATGGAATTTTGGATAAGTTTAGGAGGAGTTATGTACAGAAAACAGATGATATTTCAGAAGATTTTCTGTGTAATCGCATTAGTGGCCAGCGTGGTGGTCTTCATCTATTCTCTTGGAATAATGACGGACCTTTTTGATTGCCTTTATTCCACGATGATGGATCCTACAGATATAGACTCAACATGGGTGAGCGGTTCACAGGTCTATTATTACATGCAGGGTTTTAATAGGAGTTTCCTTTCTTATTCTATAGTCCTGATCCTGTTAGCATGTCTCCTCTTTATTACAAATACTGACAAGCGCAGAAAATACTATATTGCAAACTATGTTTCAATCGGTCTTTTCTCAATTGCAGATTTGTATGTTGTTTTCTGGGGACATTCACAGATTCAGTACTACAAGTCCCTGTGGAAACAGATTAATTTTGAAGAGCTCAAGGACTTTGCTGAAACATTTAATACAGCATATACAGAATCAACATTCTGGTTTGATATTCACTATCTGGTCTTTGGTCTTTTGATTGTTGCTTGTGGTCTTCTCATCTACAACATCTTCTGGAAGAGAAGCCTCATGAAAGAAGAAGATGCTCTTATCAAACAGGGCAAGCAGGAGGAAGCATGAAAAAGGAAGTAGATGCAAATTTAGTTGTTGACCGCATGCGTTATACAAAGAATAAGACATCAGCTAATATGGCTATTCTTGCTATTCTTTTTGACGTTTTCTACTTTGTGAATATTTACAAGTCAGATGTCAGTAACTATTACTACAATATTCTTATTGGTGGTTCTATAGTTTTCAATCTTTTGTTCTTGCTTGCAGCATTCCTTTGTTCAGAGGAAATCAAGCAGTACAATGAAAACTATTGTTATCTTCTGTTGGCAATGGGAATTATCCAGTTTATCAGAATCTTCATCATTCCCATGCGTGCACACAATGCAACCGTAGTAATTGCAAACGTTGAGAGACAGGTCATGCTCAACAGCCAGTTCATCCGCTGTGTTATCTACCTGGTTGTTTCCGGAGTTTGCTGCGTTTACGGTGCTCTGGTAGGCATTGTAAAGAGCCGCAAGCTTAAGGCTTATATTGCTACCCTTGGTGAAGAAAAGAGGAGAGACTGATGGCTAACCTTAAATTACAGCATATTGATAAAATCTATGACGGAGGCGTAAAGGCTGTAGAAGACTTCAATCTTGATGTCAAAGACGGAGAACTGATTGTTCTTGTCGGACCTTCAGGTTGTGGTAAGTCCACTACACTCAGAATGGTTGCCGGTCTTGAAGATATTTCAAACGGGCACCTGCTTCTCGATGGTAAAGACATTACTCGTGTTCCTGCAAAGGACAGAGATATGGCTATGGTTTTCCAGAACTATGCTCTGTACGGACACATGACCATTTATGAAAACATGGCATTCTCTCTTACTCTCAGAAAGGAAGATCCGAATGTCATTCACAAGAAGGTTCTCGCTGCTGCAGAGATTCTCAACCTTACAACACAGCTTAACAAGAAGCCCGGACAGCTCTCCGGTGGACAGAGACAGCGTGTTGCCATGGGTCGTGCAATTGTCAGAACTCCGAAGGTCTTCCTGTTTGACGAACCTCTTTCAAACCTGGACGCTAAGCTCAGAGGATCCACAAGAAGAGAGATTCTTCTTCTCCACAAGAGACTTCAGGCCACAATGATGTATGTCACACATGACCAGACAGAGGCTCTGACACTTGCTGACAGAATAGTATGTATGTCCATGGGTAAGGTTCAGCAGATTGGTACACCTCTTGAGCTGTACGATAATCCTGCAAATATCTTTGTTGCTACCTTCATTGGTCTTCCTCCTATGAACATGTTTGATGTGACTGTCCATGAAGAGTATCTTGAAGGAAAAGGCTTCAAGGCTCCTTTGGATGCTGAGAGCAAGAAGATTCTCAAATCCTATGTCGGTAAGGAGATTGTTCTCGGAGTCAGACCTGAAAACCTTGTTGAAGGCAAGGATATTGCAGTCAAGGTTACAGATAATGAAAACCTCGGAATGAATACTCTTGTACACGGACATATTCAGGACGGAGACAGAACATTCGATAGAATAGTCTGTAAGCTCCGTGGCTGGTGCAACTACAAGAGCGGTGATACAGCAATGATCTCCATTAACAGAATGCACTTCTTTGACAAAGAGACAACAGTTGCAATCACAGGAAAGGAGAGCAAATAATGGAAAACAAAGGTTTTAAAGAGCGCGTAAGAAAATTTGTTGTTGCCTTGAAGAGAAATCCTCACAGAATTCCTTTGATTGCTTTTGTTCTGTGTTTCATCTTCTATTCTTTCAATCTTACAAGTATTTCAAATACAACAGCTAAGATTAACAGCCCGGGCATGGGACTCTATGGTTTTATGACCATGCTGTTCTCCATGCTTTCACTGGTTGCTTTTATGAACGCTTTCCCACACAGAAAGCCGGTTAATAAGGTGATGCTCGGTGTTTCACTCTTTATGGTTGCTCTGGTCTTCTTTGCAGATGTCCAGTACCGCGGATTGATTCTGCGTGCAGTGGATGCAAGCAATCCTAACCATATTACAGTAACAGAGAACACACTTTATATAATCAGTGCGTATGAAATGCTGTTCAAGCATATGATCTTCATTATCATTTCTGTCTGTCTTACAGTTCTTCTTCCTGTCTATTCAAAGTTGCTGAAGAAGATCAACACAGGTATTAATGTTGAAGGTTACGGAAAGATGGAAGCCATAGAGCTTGAGAACGACTGAGATGGGCAAAGATTTAGAGAGGGAAGAGCTTATAGACAAGGACTTCTACAAGCTTAATAAAGAGGCTGTGGAAGACCTTGTAACGGCGGATAAGGAAAATTCACCGGAGGTTTCAAAAGAAGAGCTGAAGAAGTACAAGAAAACTTCGCTCAACATACCTACCTGGTTGAAGGTCCTTTTCTTAAAGTTCTGGTTTGCCGGAGCTGCCTGTTACTTCTTTCTCTGGGGGTTGGGACTGTATGTTCCTTCCCAGCTCGATCTTATGTTTATAACAGCCCTTGCCATGGGGTTTGTTACAGACATACTGGAGAACAACATCCTGAGGTACATGGAAGAAACCCCGGGAGAGAATGATAAATGGATGATGGTTTCCGTCAAAGGCTTTGTCAGCCTGATTGGAAATGTCCTTTATGCATTTGTTTTGATGTTCTGTGTTTACGGTGCTTATAACCTGATAAACAGAGCAATCATAGGCGCAACAGGAAATGTGGATACACTTCCACTTGGTGTTGAGCCACTGGGATTTGGTCTTTTCTACATGGGATTTGACCTGCTGTTCCTAGGAATCAAGATGTTGTTTAGCAAGATTCTGGCAAAGGCCAGGAAAAATAGTTGAAGGAAAAGTTGAAGGAGGAGTCGTAGATGGCAGCATACCTGACTTTAAAGAACATAAACAAGATTTATCCGAACGGTTTCCATGCTGTTCATAACTTTAATCTTGAAATTCAGAAAGGCGAGTTCATTATCTTTGTCGGACCGTCAGGCTGTGGTAAGTCCACAACACTGAGAATGATTGCCGGTCTTGAAGATATCAGTAACGGTGACTTTTTAATTGATGGGGACCGTGTAAATGAAAAGGGACCCCGTGAAAGAGGAATAGCAATGGTTTTCCAGAGCTATGCTCTCTATCCTCAGATGACTGTATATGACAACCTTGCATTCGGTCTCACACTCCAGGGTGTTGATGAGGATGTTATTGAAGGAAAGGTTCAGAATGTAGCAAAGATTCTCGGCCTTACCGATTATCTGGACAGACTTCCGAAGGCCCTCTCCGGTGGTCAGAGACAGAGAGTTGCTGTAGGAAGAGCTCTCATCCGTAAGGTAGGTATCTTCCTCATGGACGAACCTCTGTCAAACCTGGACGCCAAGCAGCGTGTTACCATGCGTTCTGAGATTACCCAGATTCATCAGAGAACTGGCTCAACAACCATCTACGTCACACACGACCAGACAGAAGCCATGACCATGGCTGACAGGATTGTCGTCATGAAGGAAGGTTACATCCAGCAGGTTGGTTCACCATATGAACTTTACTTCAATCCTGTAAACGTCTTCGTTGCAGGCTTTATCGGAGAGCCTCCAATGAACTTTGCCAGTGGCGTTGTGAAGGGCGGAAAGATTAAGATTGGTGAAAACACAGTTGATCTGAGCAAGAAGCTTTCAGCAGAGCAGATCAAGGAGTATGAAGGCAAGGAGATTGTTTTCGGCTTCAGACCTGAGGCTGTTGTGCTTGGTGAAGTTGAGGGAGCAGCAGTAATCAACGCCAGCGTTGAACTTACAGAGCTTCTCGGAGATAACACAAACGTTTACGTAGATATCCAGGGTGTCAAGAGTATCCTCAAAATTGATCCACATGATACTCCTGAGACAGATATTGATATCAAGTTCTCAATCCCACAGGAAAGCATCTATCTTTTCGACGGCGAGACAGAAAACGTTATCAAATAAGAGTGGAAAAAACCATCAGAGGCTGCAGCAGAAATGTTGCAGCTTTTTTAATTATAGGCCTTTAAAAATTTGTGTTTGTAAAAACTTGGTTTAAAATAGGTGGTGAGGCTAGGTATGAAAGTAATCAATTTCGGATCTTTGAATTTGGATAACGTCTACAAAACTGACCACTTTGTTCTTGCTGGGGAAACTATTACCGCAGATAGCGTTATAGTGAACGCAGGCGGGAAGGGCCTAAACCAGTCCATAGCGCTCTCCCGCGCCGGGGCTGAGGTCTACCACGCAGGCTGCCTTGGAAAGGGAGGCCAGATGCTCAGAGAGACCCTTAAGAGCAACGGAGTTGATACATCTTTGATCAAAGATGTGGATGAGTTGCAGGGCAATGCAATAATCCAGGTAAACAACGAAGGCGAGAACTGCATAATCCTCTTTGGCGGATCAAACCGCTGCATAACCAGAAAACAGATAGACGAAACCATCAGAAAATTTGACAGTGGGGACTACATAATCCTTCAAAACGAGGTCAACTGCCTTAAAGAGATAGTGGACACGGCCTCAAACAATGGGCTTAAGATAGTTTTAAACCCATCTCCGTTTGATTTTGCCTTGAACTCAATCAACTGGTCCAAACTGGACTGGATAATCATCAATGAAGTCGAGGCTCAGCACCTGATGGAGGAGTTCTTGTACCAGGAAGATGTAGTGGTTGCCGAGAACCCAAAGCTTTTCTGGGAAGCAGCCCATGACAAGTGGCCGGATTTGAATATAGTCCTTACCCTCGGCTCCCACGGCGCTTGGGCTTTTACGCCGAGAGAAGAGGTCTTCCAGCCTTCCTTTAAGGTTGATGCTGTGGATACTACTGCAGCCGGAGATACCTTTACCGGCTATTTCTTTGCTTCTCTCATGCAGAACAAACCGCTTTCTGAGTGCATGAGACTTGCTGCTAAAGCTTCTTCAATAGCTGTCTGCAGACATGGGGCTGCTTCTTCTATTCCTCTCTCGTCAGAGGTTTTCTAAAGGCGGTTTTTTTAGTACATTAGTTCAGAAGGAAAAACCGTAATGAAAAATTTGAAAAAAACTCCTATTACTTTGCTTTGTGGTTACCTCGGAGCCGGTAAGACCACACTTTTGAATAAGGTTCTTACCAACCAGAAAGGTTACAAGGTTGCCGTTATTGTTAATGACATAGGTGAAATTAACGTAGATGCCTCCCTGATTGCCAAGGGTGCTAATATTACCGACACAAGTGATATTGTCCCACTTACAAATGGCTGCATTTGCTGCACATTAAAAAGCAAGCTGGCTGAGAACATAGAGAAAATCATTGCCTCAGGCAAGTACGATTACATTCTCATTGAGGCTTCAGGCGTTTGTGAACCCATGCCGATTGCCCAAGAGCTCGAGCTGATTGAAAACGGCCGTGTGGACAATGTTGTGGGTGTTGTAGACGCAGCCAGACTTGTAGATGAGTTTGCGGGTGGCGACAGCCTGCTTAAGAAGGAAAGCATTGACGAGGAAGATATTGAATCACTGCTCATCCAGCAGATTGAATTCTGTTCAACTCTGGTCATCAACAAGAAGGATCTGGTTTCCGAGTCCGATCTGGCAAAGGTCAGGAAGGTGATTGAGGCACTGCATCCAGGCGTCAAAGTCTTTGAAACAAGCCATGGAGATGTGCCTGTTGAGGATATAATCTGCACCCACAGCTTTGATTTTGCAGAAGTTTATGAGAGCGCAGGCTGGTGCAAGGCCCTGGCAGAAGGCGAGCTGGACCCAGACCATGACGAGCTTGAAGATGATGACGATGACGAAGATGAACACGAACATCATCATGAGCACCACCATGAACACAAGCATGAGGGAGATGAGGAAGACGAGTACGGAATAGGGACATTCATCTACTATAAGAGAATTCCGTTTGATCGTAACTCTTTCCGCTCATTTGTAAATGCCTGGCCTAAGGGAATAATCAGATGTAAGGGTGTTATCTGGTTCTCTGATGAGTACAATGAAGCCTACGTCTTTGAGACTTCAGGGCGCCAGGTTCTCTGCGGCCCTTACGGACAGTGGGTTGCTTCAGCTCCGGAAGCAGAGAGAAGGGAGATACTGAATGCAAATCCGCAGCTTGTTCAGGACTGGGACGAGAATGTAGGAGACAGAATGATCCGTATCTGCATAATCGGAAAGAACCTTGACAAGAAGGCCATAGCTGCTGAACTTGATAAGTGTTTAGCTGGATAATAATTAGTAAAGAAGCTGCTTCAAATGAGGCAGCTTTACTTTTCTAATAGTCTTTTTAGGAGTCTGTATCTGTTAAACTTCTCTTCTTTTGAGAAGTGTTCATCTCGGTTCTGGAGTACTCTGTTTTCATAGTTACAGACTTCACCACTCTGATCTATCTGGTCACTGGTCAAATCATAAATCTTTCCACCTATCTGGTTGAAACAGTGTAGGTCTCCAGAAGGCACCATAGAGCCATAAACTTCTCCACCCAGAATATCTTGAGTAAGGAAGGCAGTAACCGAGCACTGCCCGAGAGTTCTGTTTAAGAGGCTCCACTTTTCCTGCATACGTGGAGCACAGGTTTCTTTGCACCATGCACTGAAAAGCCTAGCATAAAGATGAAGAATTCTCTTATCAGTCCTGATTCCATCAGAGCCATAGAAAGAGAAGATTCTGTCCAGGAGGTTTCTGCAGCCTTTTTCTATCTGGTTGTAAACCCTGTCAAAGCCACCTGTGTACCAAGGGTCTTCTATCTCCGCTCCATACAGCAAAGAAATCTTTTCATCAGGATCCCCGCCGGTTATCTGTAATATGTTTCTCATGTTCCAGTTGTCCATGACAAGTATGTAATCAAAATACCTGTAGTCAGACTTTGTTACCTGACGGGCCCTGTGTTCCGCATTTGTTATCCCGTGCAGGGCCAAGGTTTTACGGGCAGGAGGGTAGATTGGGTTCCCAAGCTCTTCAGTGCTGGTAGCAGCACTATCTATCTCAAAGACTGATGAGAGGCCATTTTCCTCTACCATCTTCTTAAAAACAAACTCTGCCATAGGACTTCTGCATATATTGCCGTGGCAGACAAATAGTATCTTAATCATCTTTTCCCCTTATTTTCTTTGCCGACATTTTTATACAAGCATAGGTTTGTCTAGCAGAAGGGTGTTGAGGAAATATCCAGTCTTTGGGCCCTTGTCTCCGTCAGGAACAAGATATCCATTGTCCACCAAGTGTTTTATATCGCGTTGAGCTGCAGAGTTGGAGCACTTTGTCATTTTTACCCATTTCTCTGTTGTAAGCTTTCCATAAAATGTACCATCGGCAAGCTTGTAAAGCATAGAAATCTCCCTTGAGTTGTACTCGGACGGATCTAGATTTCTCATAAAACTTGTGAGACGCATGGTTTTCTTTAATGTTTCAATGGCATTAGCCTGAGCCCTTACTGCTATTTCTATATTCCAAACAATCCAGTCTGTCAAATCAAGGCTCTCGTCCTGTGTGCTGATTGAATTCAGCTTTTCATAATAATCCTTTCTATTTGCAAGAATAATAGACGACATACTGTAGGTTTTCTTTTCAGACATTCCGGCAAGAATGTAGTCGGATATTGCTCTTGAGATTCTTCCGTTTCCATCTTCATAAGGATGGATTACAACAAACCATTGAGAAGCTATTGCGCTTTGGACTATTGGGTTCTTTTCTTTATCGGAATTTACAAAGTCAAGAAGAGTCTGCATTTCTGCATGGACTCTTTCAGCTGGAACGGCAGTATAGACGATTTCTGGCTCTTTTACTGTTTTTTTGATTATGTATTCTGGTCCATTTCGATATTTCCCAGTATTGCGAGGCTTTAGTCCTGCATAATTCTCAAACAGCATTCTGTTCCAACTATTAAGTCTTTCTTCTGTTAGAGGTTCATTGTTTCTAATTGCATCTAAGGTAATAGCAGAAATTGCATCTGCATATGCATCTGTCTTACCGTTGAATTCAAGCAGTATATCAAGTCGTTTTGAAACAGATGAGTAAACAGATTCGTAACTGATGGTCTCATTTTCAATTCCGAGACTGGCAACAATCTCATCAGCTATTGATTTTGCATGAATCCTATATCTGGCCTGTTCGTCCAGAATACTGAATGCAATTTCAGCCTCTTTCTTTATTTCAAGAAATTTTTCATATGCTTTTTCAACTTTCTTTGAATTATATGAATAGGAAGGCCACTTCGGATTCTGCCATATGTATGCCATTTGTTCCTCCAATAATACAATACCAATCATTTTTGAGGCTGTAAAGAGTAATCACATCATTTTTGATGTGATAACTGATAAACGATTCAAAAATGATATGATTTAAAATCACATTGATAACTTGGCAGAAAAACTATGCAAGTTCTCAATGAGTTAGCTCCTATTCTTAAGACCGTGTCTAACAACAAGTTAATTCTTGTAAGAAGATGGATTGAGAAGTTTTCTGTTGAATATTATAATTCTTTCACTGGGAAAGACTGCCGATGAAAAATAAGTGGCTAAACGAACAGAAGCCTTTGGAAATACCTGTAAGCACAGAGTATTTTGCCAAGGTGGATGAGTACATCAGAAAAAATATAAACATTTATGAGGTTAGCCGCGAGATTTCATCAGATTCAAAAAAAATCGTCAATGCTCTGATCAAGAACATGGTAGAGCAGGGCTTTACGGAAGAGAATGTCTTGAGCATGAGGATTATCAGATCCTTTGGAGAAATTAAAATTAGACTGGACTTTGCCGGAAAGGCTTATAATCCGACAATCTCGGATAATGCAGTTCTTCCTGAAGAAGATAAAATCCTGAAAGCATATGAAGAGAATGTCGACTACAGGTACAGCTCAGGCCATAACACCATTTATGTGATCGTGAAGAGGAGCTACAACCTGTCTCTGATGCGCTGCTTCGGAAGCATAGTTCTGGCTTTTCTTACCTATCTGCTTATGAGACCTTTTGTCAGCGTGGAAACCATGGCTAATCTTGAAGAAGATATTGTATACCCACTGGTGAAGATGTTCTCAAATGCCATTCTCATGGTCGGTGGTCCGGTAACATTGTTCTCATTATTGAAGAACCTGTCAGATACCTATATAGCTTCTGAGAAGAGCTCATCAGTGAGAAAGCTACAGGCTAAAACTTTTATTACCTCAGCCATTTCCATTTTTCTAGCAATTGTTTCTTACGCCATTGTCTACTATTTTTTGAATAAATACATAGGTTATCTGTCTGAGTATCCAAAGATGGAAGGGTCTTTGTTTGTCAGTGATGTAATTAATTCTCTGATTCCTTCAAGTATTGTTGAGCCTTTTGTTACCCTCAATCCTTTCCCCATGATCCTAGCAGCCCTGCTTGTGACATATTCGTTATGTTCAGTAGGAAAGTATTTTGCTTATTTTAAAAAAATCATTGATGCCGGCTATGCTCTTTTTTCCAGAATGATGAATATAGTCATGTACGGCATGCCGGTTTTCTGCTATTTTGCATTTCTAACTCCTATGCTGACAGGTGGCTTTGAGGACCTGATCCTTGTTGTTGAGCTGGTTATTCTTATTAATTCAACCGTTCTTATTATATGTCTGTACTATCTTGCTAGGTTGTATGTGGGTGGAGTAAAGATTGGACCGTTCCTTAAAGGTCTTCCTGCACTAATTAGAGAAAACCTGAGAATAAATTCAGCAGTGGACGCCGTTCCTTTCAATGTGCGGTACTGCTCCAAAACCTACGGTTATGATAGGAAAAGACTTACGCAGAATCTTAGAATCCTTGCGCAGATAAACCTAGACGGAAACTGCTGCATGCTCATGACTGACGCACTGATACTGATTCTGCTTCTTGGAGTTAGTGTCCCATGGTATCAGATGGCCGTCATTATCTTCCTGGTTTTCTTCCTCTCCATGGGTGCTCCGAACCAGCCTGGTACTATTCTCATAGGAACTCTGATTATTATTTATTTCCTTAAGGCTGATGATCTTATCTCTATGGCTGTCTATCTTGAAGTGTTCTTGGGTTCTTCACAGAACCTTGTAAATGTGCTGGGAGATATTGTGACGGTTGCCATAGAAGAGCAGCAGTATTTGAAAAAGAATCCTCAGATGGAGAGGCTTGTGTCTCATTAACAAAAATATTTTATCTATGATACAATTTTCTTTAACGACAATAATCATTATAAAAGCTGACTTAGAGAGGTAGTCCAATGGTGGACAAGAAAAAAGGAAGAAATCTTTTGCGCAATAAGGCCATTGCGTATGCAGTCGTTGTTGTAGCAACTATAATTTTGATAACTTTCAACATCTACTATATTCAAACTGTTGGACAGCAGGAGTACCAGAAAACATCCAGCCTGGAGCCGCTGTTGGAAGAGGTAATGAATGAGCTGGATACAAATGCAAGCTACGTCCAGACTCTTACTAACCGTTTTCACAATGCTAATCAGTCTACGCTTCAAATGATTGAACTGCTTTTACGTAGCGGTTGTTTTAAGGAGCTTCAGGAAGCAACTGATATTTTGGATGCGGCTCAGGCTCTAAAAAACCTATCCCAGAACACAGGCATGTACTCCATGTTTATTTTCACCCAGTACGGAGATCTGGTGTTGATGGACAAACTGGAATTCTATGAGGCCGGACTTATGGATATGCAGTACAACCTGATGAGAACTGAAAACAACCCAGCAGGTGTTTTCTCTACTGATGAATTCCAGAGACTGACAGCCAGAACAGGTGGATGGGACGGCACTGTTTACACTTCAGGAACAACTGCAGAATGTAAACCCGTCTATACTGTCATAGAAGACTCAGCGGGGAACATATACAACGGTTACTACTACAGCACAGCAATCAAGACAGAAGACGGAAGTAAAAGTGGCTATTACCTGGTGGCAATGGCAGATGCAAGCGAGCTAGATGCCGAGATTTCAGGCCTTAAGAATATTGAGAGCATTCTTACGAATATGGGCGTTGGAAAGACAGGTTTTGTTTTCTCACTCAGCCCAGAGACAGGGGAGTTCCTCTATTTTGAAAATGCTGAGGGCTTGAACCTCACCGGTGAAAAGTATGCAGAATCCGGTATTACAGATGATGTTTTGGTTGATGGTTATTCGGGAATACAGATAATTGACGGTGTTGAATATTTCTGCGTAACTAAGGTCTACTCCTCAGAGGTTTTTGGAGATTATGTAGTCATTGCTGCTTCTGTTCCCGAAGTTGAGCTTTATGCCTCTCGCACATCAAACGTTTTGTGGTCGGTTTTAATTTTTATAATTGTCGGAAGCCTGATTCTCACATTTGCTATCATTCTTCAGATAGATCAGTACAAAAAGGGAACAATTAACGAGTCCAGAAGATTATTGTTCAGAACCAAAAGCGGAAACGAGATTTACTATAACAGGGCTCTTGGCTTAAGAATCATGCCTCTTCTTGTTGTGGGCCTTGTTACCATATTTGCCGTCTCCATGTTCAGTCAGACCTTAACTCAGCTCTCAATTGCTGTTACTGCTTCTGATACAAGAATTGAAGAGATTGGTATAAATATTGAGAAGAACAGGGAAACAGCGGAAACTATAAGGAACTTCTATGATAAGCAGAATCTGTATAAGGCCATGCTGATTGCAGATATTCTGGAGAGGGATCCTGATGTGGCATTCTCATACGATGATCAGGATTCTTATCATTATGAGCTTGCAAAGGACACGGATAATAGTACGGTCCTCGACGACTACGGCAACCCAATTCGTACAGGCAGGTTCCTTCCTTCCCTGCAGGCAATTGCGGACTCCAATGGTATTTCTTCAATCTACGTATTCAATGACCAGGGGCGCGTAATAGCCACAAACAGGCAATGGTGGAACTTTGTCCTTAGCGATGATCCAAACGATCAGTCTTACGAGTTCAGAGATGTTATTCTCAACAGTGATAGCCTGATTCAGGAAGCCCAGATCAGTGATGTTGGAGAGAGCGAGCAGTTCATAGGCTCCGTTTACTATTACTACACCTATGATGATAACGGGACAACCCGTTTTGCTTCTTCTTATGAATACACCAACGGAATTAAAGACGAGAATGGAAACATTTTGGTTCCGGCCTCCGGGATTACAAGACACAGGAGCCTGGTCCAGGTTGGAATTACAAGCGAGATGCTAGAAGATGTTCTTAAAATTGAGACCATGGAATACGTTCTTGATGGCATGAGGATGTTCTATGACGGCTCATTTATAGTATTTGATTCAAACGAAGAGCATACTCTTCTTTACTCTGCTTTCAGCGAGACTACTATAGACAGCATTAAGTCAGACGGTATGTTCACAGGAACATTTAATGGATACAGGACAATAGAAGGTGTAAGAAGCTTTATAACCCTCAAGAAGGTCGGAGATCTGTATATTGGTACAATTATGCCTGGTACAACTCTTTTCAGGCTTAGAAATATTGTGGCCATTATTACTGTTGGTCTTTCACTGATTTCCTTCCTGAACCTCCTTGGCTTCATGCTTTACTCAAGTAGCGACCAAGATGATGCTATGAAGATGCGTCTGGAGGAAGAACAGGCGGCAGAGAGTGAAAACATGCTTGAAGGCAGTGCTAACTTTGATGTTAAGATGCCTGATGGCCAAACCAAGAGAGTTAAAGCGGTTAATGCAAGATGGAGACAGCGCTTCACTGAGTGGGAGAAAAAGTCAGTTGAGCAGAAGTTCTCATTCATTACTGCGGGTTTTGGTTTTTTATTCTTCCTTGCAGTTCTCTTTGTGATTGTTTTCTCAAGGTATCTCTTTAGTAGAGAGTCTATTCTCTCTTACATAATCAGTGGAGACCTTGAAAGAACTCCAAACATGTTTGTATTTACCCGCTGTTTGGTTCTTCTTATAGTGGCCATGTTTGGAACAAGGATTCTCCAGAGAGTAATTCACATTTTGACTGTGAACCTCGGAGCTAGAGCTGAGACGGTTGGACACCTTTTGGAGTCTGTTCTTAAGTACGGAAGTGTTATTGGAATACTCTTCTATATGCTGCACCTGATAGGCTTTAATACCGCGTCCCTGATAACCTCGGCCAGCTTGCTTTCATTGGTTGTTGGTTTCGGTGCCCAGAGCCTTATATCAGATATTCTTGCCGGTATCTTTATTGTCTTTGAAGGTGAGTTCAGAGTTGGAGATATTGTTACTATCGGAGACTTCCGTGGAACAGTTATAGAGATTGGAATCCGAACAACAAAGATTGAAGACTTTGTTGGAAACATAAAGATTCTGAACAACAGTTCCATCTCCGGCGTTCTGAATATGACAAAGGAATACTCAACTGTTGCTGTCACTCTTTCTATTGAGTACGGTGAGTCCCTTGAGCGCGTAGAGTCTGTCTTGAAAAAGCAGTTCCCGATTATAAGAGAAGGTATACCTGAGATTGTTAACGGACCTTTCTACAAAGGTGTTTCTTCTATGGGAGACAACTCTGTAAATCTTCTTGTTGTTGCTCAGTGTCTTGAAGGAGACAGAATGGGTGTTATGAGAGCCCTTAACAGAGAGCTGTATCTGACCTTTACTGAAAACGGAATCAATATTCCGTTCCCACAGGTCACCATTTCTTATCTTGAAGACAAGAAGACCAAGGGTGCTACAAAGAAGGAAAAGAAAGAAGCCAAAGGCTTTGTGAAAGGCCAAAGGGACAAGTCAAAGAGAATTGAGAGTGTAAAGAATTCATAAGTAGGAGCAAACTATGATGGAAAGAAACATAAAGAAAGCATGGCTGAATGTTCTTCACGGCATGCTTGTCATAATGGGATTTGTAAATGCAATTCTAACCCTTGTGAGTACTATCAGCCAGGGGCATTCAACTAGGTTTCTGTTGGTGGCTTTTGCAGAAGTTCTTGCCTTTATAGGTATTATTTTCTACGCCATTAGAGGCAGAAAGGAAGAAGATGACAGATACTTCCTTGGCCTTGTCTACGCTTTGTCCGGGATTATTCTCTGTGTGGAGATGATTGCAGCTACAAATATTGCCTTCATTACACTTATGACCATAGCCTTTGGCTTGGTGCTTGTTTTTGCAGATAACCTAGAGAATAAGAAGAAGGCTAGAACAATTATCTTTGCCGTGATTGTTATAGTCATTATTGCTTGTTTAGTTGAAGAGTACGTTCAGATAGCTCCTCCTGGAGCTTCTGTTGAGAGCCTGGTGGAGCCAGAGATTCTTCCTTCCCAGACAGATTTAGGAAGAATTGGACAGAATGCTTCTTTCTGGAGCGTGGCTCTTTTAGCTTCAACAGTGGGACTTGCATTCGAGTACAGATACACAAAGTGATAGCTCTATGATGCATGATGATGAGTACTACCTGAAAAGAGCCATAGAAGTCTCAAAGAGCTCTAGAGAGAATGGAAACACTCCTTTTGGAGCCATTCTTGTGGGGCCTGATGGTGAGATTTTGCTAGAGCAGGAAAATATAGAAATAACCACCCACAAGTGCACAGGGCACGCTGAGACAGCCCTTGCAGAGGCAGCAGGTTTAAAGTATTCAAAAGATTTTCTGTGGAAGTGCACCCTTTATACTTCAGCTGAGCCTTGCGCCATGTGCACCGGCGCTATCTACTGGGCAAACATAGGACGCATAGTCTATGCCATGACTGAAAAGAGGCTACTCGAGCTCACTGGATCAAATGAGCAGAACCCAACATTCAGCATGCCGTGCAGAGAGATTCTTGCCAGAGGCCAAAAACCAATTAGTGTTAGAGGCCCGTTTCCAAATTTGGAAGTAGAGGCTGCGGAAGTTCACAAAGGCTATTGGGATTAACTGACCTACTCACACGATTAGAATCGTGTGGTTCTGCCCAAACCCAGCCACTGCCGGGTTTAGCGAGCAACGGGAAAGTCCTTCCCGCAATATGTTAATTGAAGCATT